>NZ_JABWQR010000015.1:0-147582 GCF_014270125.1 Pseudomonas sp. SWRI99
CATTGTTCCAGATAAAATCGCATTCGCAGGTTTCACGAGCGCCTCGCGCTCGAGCGGGAGCAAGCTCCCTCGCCACAGTTGCGTCAGGTGCGGTGGGACTGTTGGTAATCCGCCAGGGCCGGCAGCAATTGCTTGTCGATCGCCTGGCGCACCGCCGGCTGGATACTGGCGCCGCTGGTGTACATGTCCTTGACCATCTTGCGCAGTTCAAACGCGCGAACATTATCCAGACCACGCACAGCGCACTCACAGGCCTGATCGGCCGTGGTGCCGCTCGGCACCTGAATGCCCAAGGCCTTGAGCTGGCCCAGCAGATCTTCCTGGTCAATCAAATCGGCGTACATCATCACGCAAATCCTTCTGTGGCAACGGAGGTCTTGGATCGATTCTGGTAGCCACGGCCGGGCGCGGCAAGGGCGATTTGTCGCAGTGACTATGACGACTATGAACAGGTCGTTTTCGGCTAACTGAGCCGCTTGGCGAGTGGGCACACTGACTCCAGCTCGCTTCACGAAGGTTTGGTCACCCTCGCCTGGGCAGCTCCTCGACAGTACCCTCCTCAGCTCCGATCCTGTCACGGCTTGATCGGGGTTTTTTTTGCCTGTGAATCAGCCAGAGATTTGTTGTTCCCGCTGACGCTTTCGCGAGCAGGCTCGCTCCCACTTTGGAATGCGTTCCCCTGTGGGAGCGAGCCTGACTCCGGGCGGCGTTCCGACGAAGAACGCTGACGCGGTCTAACGTTGCAACACCAGAATCCGCGACAACAACTCATCCCGGTCGACATAGCAGCCCTGAAAATGCCGCGCGCCGGTCGCCGGATCGAACGCATTGCGCGCATGCAACGTGCGGCGATTGTCAAAGCACCACAGCTCGCCCGGATTGAGCCGCTGCATCAGACGAAACCGCGGCTCGCGCGTCATCGCCATAAACCGCCGATAGGCTCTATAGAGCAACGGCATCTGCTCCACCGAGGTATTGAACGCGCCGCGCAGAAAGTTCGCCATGCGAATCTCCGCGACCCGGCCCAGCGCATCCAGCGCAATGATCGGCGCCAGACAGCGGTAGTCGCTGTGCCGATCCTTGTTGCGAAATTCCACGGGGATTTCACAGAGCGCCTGAAACGAGGCTGGGTCTTCACTGCGCAACGCATCGGCAATCGCAAAACCGTCGACGAAAATACTTTCGCCACCTTCGGCATCGTTCATCAGGCAATGCAGAAATTGCAGCCCCGGTTGCAACTCGCGAGTCGGCAAATCCGTGTGCAAGGGCAGGTTGAAAGCGGTATAGGCATTGCTGTCGGCATCGGCTTTGGATTGCACGTTGAACAGCACGCCGAAATTGCTTTCGCGGATGAACGAGATGCGTTGGGCGATGAGTTTCAGCGAGCCGGGTGCGGTGGGCACGCCGCGCACCTGGGTCAGGCCGATGTCACGCACGGCAATCAGCCATTGCAGCAAAGCCGCCGGGTCTTCCATCAACGCCGTGTACTCGAACACCGGCAACTGCAAATCGCTGCGCCATAAATGGCTTTGCGGTTGGCCGGCCAGGCGTTCGGCGCGCGATTGATCGTCATAGGCATGCGCCCGCAGCCAGCCTGGGTCGAAACGGCTACGGTGCCCATCGTGCCAGTCGAGGCACAGGCAGCCCTCGGCATCGATGTGCGCGGCAGTCGGTTGCAGATCGTCGGGCGCATCGACAATTTCGAAGACCTGCTCGCGGGTGACGCTGTAGACGCACTGTTGGCACGGGCAGTTGTCCCGTAGCCAGACATGGTGAAACGGGCTGATGCGCCCGTCCGCCCATTCGACGGCAACGTGATCGGCCAGGGTCTGCACGCTACCGAGCGCGCTGATCAACGGATAAGTACGAAAATCGGCAACAACGGCGGCGGTGTTCATGGCGGCTCCTTGGCGATGGGCGGATTTACCGGGCGGGTGGCAGGGCGATGACGCGACCGAGGTAAGCGGGGGCGGGCAGGTCGGTTTGATCAGCGACGATAGCTTGCAGGCGGTGCAGCGTGTCTGGGCTGAACGGCGCCGAGCGCGGTCCGGCGAGGTCGACATGCAGAAGCATTTGCTCGTTGCCAGCCAGTTCCTGCTCGTCCCCGACCTTGTACAGGCTGTGATAGAGATGCAGGCGTTTGCTGTCGTGACCGATGATCTGCGTACGCACTTCGACCTCGGTGTCGAGCTTCACTTCATGCAGGTAGTTGAGGTGCAGTTCGAGGGTGAACAGCGAATGGCCGCTGGCTTCGCGGTTGTTGCTGTCCATGCCGAGGCGATCCATCAAGGCGTCGGTGGCGTAGCTGAAAATCAGCAGGTAGAAGGCGTCGCGCAGGTGGCCGTTGTAGTCGACCCAGTCGGGGATGATTCTGGTCTGGTAGGTGGTGAGGTGAGGCATGGCTGAACTCCATAAATCGCTGGCGGAACACACTTGTGGCGAGGGAGCTTGCTCCCGCTGGGCTGCGTAGCAGTCCCAAATCCTCTGAGCGCATGCGTCCGTCAGACTGCGTTCGCTGGTTTTACGACCGCTTCGCGGCCGAGCGGGAGCAAGCTCCCTCGCCACAGGGAGCTGCATTTATTCGCTGAAACTCATCCCATGCTTTTCCTTGGTGGTCTTCACCGCCTCAAGCACCGCCAGCAGGCAATCATCACGATAGCGTTCCAGCGCCGAAATGCTGTGCCGACCGAGCTGATCAGTGGTGCCATCGACCACATCATCGATCAGCTTGTCGGTCAGCTCCGGTGCCGGCAGATACGTCCACGGCAACTGCAACGCCGGGCCGAACTGCGACATGAAGTGGCGCATGCCGGCATCGCCGCCCGCCAGGGTGTAAGTCAGGAATGTGCCCATGAACGACCAGCGCAAACCGGCGCCAAAGCGGATCGCATCGTCGATCTCGCCAGTGGTCGCCACGCCGTCATTGACCAAGTGCAGCGCCTCGCGCCACAGCGCTTCAAGCAAGCGGTCGGCAATAAATCCGGGCACTTCCTTGCGCACATGCAGCGGGCGCATGCCGAGGGATTCATAGACTTGCATGGCCGCCTGGATCGCCTCGGGCGCGGTGTGCTTGCCGCCGACCACTTCCACCAGCGGCAACAGGTAGACCGGGTTGAACGGGTGCCCGACCACGCAGCGGTCCGGGTGTGTCGAACTCTCGTAGAACTCGCTGGGCAGCAGGCCCGAGGTGCTCGATCCGATCAGCGCGTCAGGTTTGGCCGCTGCGCTGATTTTGCTGTGCAGGTCCAGTTTCAGCTCCAGCCGCTCCGGGGCGCTTTCCTGAATGAAATCGGCATCACGCACGCATTCCTCGATGGTCGCGACAAAGCGTAGGCGATCCAGTGAGGCGCCCGGCGCCAGACCGTTTTTCTCCAGCGCACCCCAGGCATTCGCGACGCGTTTGCGCAGCGCCGCTTCGGCTCCCGGCGCCGGGTCCCAGGCGACCACATCCAGGCCACGGGCGAGGGCACGAGCGACCCAGCCGCTGCCGATGACACCGCTGCCGAGGGCGGCGAAGGTTTTGATTTCAGTGATAAAGCGCATGATGGATTTCCTGAAATTGGCTCGAAATCTGTAGGAGTGAGCCTGCTCGCGATAGCGGTTGTTCATCCGCTGGAGATGCTTCGGATGTACTGACGCCATCGCGAGCAGGCTCACTCCTACAAGGGAAATGGGTGTTCATTAGCCGCGCTGGGTCAGGCCCATTTTCTGGCGACCTTCTGCGGGCGTGAGTACGCGGGCACCCAGTCGGCTGAGGATTTGCGCGGCGCGTTCAACCAACTGCCCATTGGTCGCCAGTACGCCTTTGTCCAGCCACAGGTTGTCTTCAAGGCCGACCCGCACGTTGCCGCCCAGCAGCACCGCTTGCGCGGCCATCGGCATCTGCATGCGACCGATGCCGAAACCGGCCCAGACCGCGTCGGCCGGCAGGTTGTCGACCATGGCTTTCATGGTGGTGGTGTCGGCCGGCGCACCCCACGGGATGCCCAGGCATAGCTGGAACAGCGGGTTGTCGAGCAAGCCCTCCTTGATCAGCTGCTTGGCGAACCACAGGTGACCGGTGTCGAAAATTTCCAGTTCGGCCTTCACGCCCAACTCGGTGATGCGTTTGGCCCCAGCGCGCAGTTGCGCTGGCGTGGAGACGTAAATGGTGTCGCCGTCGCCAAAGTTCAGCGTGCCGCAATCGAGGGTGCAGATTTCCGGCAGCAGTTCTTCCACGTGGGCCAGACGAGTCAGCGGGCCGACCAGATCGGTGTTTGGGCCGAACTCCATCGGGTTCTCCCCGGCGCCGATTTCCAGGTCGCCGCCCATGCCGGCGGTGAGGTTGACGATGATGTCGACGTCGGCTTCGCGGATGCGCTCCATCACTTCGCGGTACAACGCCACGTCACGGCTGAACTTGCCGGTCTGCGGGTCGCGCACATGGCAGTGCACAACGGTGGCGCCGGCCCTGGCCGCTTCCACGGCGGCCGCGGCGATCTGTTTCGGGGTGACCGGCACGTGTGGACTTTTGGCGGTCGTGTCGCCAGCACCGGTAAGTGCGCAGGTGATGATGACGTCGTGGTTCATGGTGCGTTTCCTTCAGGCGTGATGGGTCTGTTCGCAGCCCGTGGCGGGGCTGCGAAGCGTCGATTTCTCGTGAGTTACTTGCTGGTCAGTTGCAGATTTTCAGCGGCCGGTTTGCCATCGAAAGTCGTTACACCTTCGAGCCAGCGCTGCTTGTCTTCGGGGTGATCCTTGAGCCACTGCTTCGCCGACTCGAAGGCATCCTTGTGATCAAGCAACGGCTGCATCATTCGGCTCTCGGATTCGGCGGTGAAGGTCAGGTTGCTCAGCAGGCGACCGATGTTCGGGCATTGCTCGGCGTACTTCGGTGCAGTGACCGTCCACACCGTGGCCATGCCTTCGTTCGGGCCAAGCGCATCTTCGCTGCCGGTCAGATAGGTCATCTGCACGTTGACGTTCATCGGGTGCGGCGCCCAGCCGAAGAACACCACGGCTTCCTTGCGGCGCACCGCGCGATCGACGGCGGCGAGCATGCCGGCCTCGCTCGACTCGACGAGCTGAAATTTGCCCAGACCGAACTGGTTCTTGGCGATCATCGCCTTGATCTGCGTGTTGGCGCCCGAGCCAGGCTCGATGCCGTAGATCTTGCCGCCCAGTTCCTTCTCGAATTTGGCGATGTCGGCGAAAGTTTTCAGGCCCTTGTCGGCCAGATAGGTCGGCACGGCGAGGGTGGCGCGAGCATCCTTGAGGTTTGGTGCATCGAGTACCTTGACTTGATTGGCCTCGACGAACGGAGTGATGGTCTGCGTCATCAGCGGGTTCCAGTAACCGAGGAACAGGTCCAGGCGCTGATCGCGAATCCCGGCGAAGATGATCTGCTGGGAGGCGCTGGTCTGTTTGGTGCTGTAGCCGAGGCCGTCGAGCAGGACCTGGGTCATGGCACTGGTGGCGATCACGTCAGTCCAGTTGACCACGCCCATGCGTACGTTCTTGCACGATGCAGGTTCGGCGGCCATGACGCCGGCGCTGAAGAAAGTGGTACCGCTGAGTGCCAGAACGCAGCTGCTGATCAGTCGTTTCATGTCGGGTTCCTCGGCAGTTCGATTATTGTGGTTTCCGGCATCTGCGCACCGGTGATGCCAAGTTACGCAGCTACGGGCCGGTGAAAGCGCACTGCGGCGACGGGCATTTGCACTGTAGCGACCTGCACGCTTGAACGGCGCCGACAATCGGCGTATCAACGAGCCACGCGTCCGCCAACCGAGTGCGTCCATGTCCCAGGATTTCTACTTTTTGCTGATGCCGGGGTTCTCCGCCATCGGCTTCATCTCCGCGATCGAACCGCTGCGCGTGGCCAACCGCTTTCGCGGCGAGCTGTATCGTTGGCATGTACTCAGCGCCGATGGCGGCGCGGTGCTGGCGAGCAACGGCATGTCGGTCAACGCCGACGCGGCGCTGGAGCCGCTGAAGAAAGGCGCGACGTTGCTGGTGGTGGCCGGGTTCGAACCGCTGAAATTCATGACGCCGGCGCTGGAGCAGTGGTTGCGCCGGCTGGATAAGGAAGGCGTGACCCTCGGCGCCATCGACACCGGCAGCTTCGTCCTCGCCGAAGCGGGCTTGCTCGATGGGCATCGCCTGACCCTGCACTGGGAAGCGATTGACGCGTTCAAGGAATCTTATCCACAGCTCAGCGTGACCCAGGAGCTGTTCGAGATCGACCGGCGGCGGATCACCTCGGCCGGTGGCACGGCGTCGATTGATTTGATGCTCGACCTGATCGCCCAGGCCCACGGCCCGCAACTGGCGATTCAGGTCAGCGAGCAATTTGTGCTGGGGCGCATTCGCCCGCGCAAAGACCACCAGCGCATGGAAGTCGCCACGCGCTACGGCATCAACAACAAGAAGCTGGTGCAGGTGATTGGCGAAATGGAACAACACAGCGAGCCGCCGCTGACCACCCTGCAACTGGCGGAATCGATCAAGGTTACGCGGCGGCAATTGGAGCGCTTGTTTCGGCTGCACCTGAACGATACGCCGAGCAACTTCTATCTACGGTTGAGGCTTGAGAAAGCCCGGCAGCTGCTGCGCCAGACCGACATGAGCGTGCTCGAAGTCAGCATCGCCTGCGGCTTTGAATCACCATCGTATTTCACCCGCAGCTATCGTGCCCGCTTTGCCCGCTGCCCCCGGGAAGACCGGCGTACCGCCCAAGCCTGAATGGTTTCAGCAACACCCTAGAACCCTGTGGGAGCGGGCTTGCCCGCGATGAGGCCAGCACATCCAACATTGTTATTGCCGGACACACCGCCATCGCGGGCAAGCCCGCTCCCACAGGTTCCAAGGTGATTTCGGGAATCGGGTTACTTCTTCACCAACGCCGAACACGCCGCCTTGTAAGCCTCATGCTGATACTTGTTCAACGTTCCCGGCAGCTCGAAATTATGCTTCTTGGCCTGCGCATTGATCGTCTGCGGCGACAACAGCGTCACTTCACAGCCATCAAGCAACTGAAACACACCCTCAATCTTGAACGTCGTCGGCCCACCGGCAAATTCACCCTTCTTGCTGCGTTTCTTGATTGCAATCCGGTCCACCGAATTCTCCCGCACAAACGACGCCACCTGCGCCGCGAACCGCCGCACATTCGCCGCCTCGTCATCGTCATCCAGGGCAATTTTCTTGGTGGCGAGAGGGACGTGACTCAACGTCGAACCGTCGAGCGCAGCCACAGCGATGATCGCTTCGCTGCCTTTGATTTCAATGCCGCAGATGTTCATGGGAGTTCCTTTGAATAAAGATGGCAGCCTACAGCTCGAGCTGACTGGCTGTGATGCCGAACGCGGCGGCGATTTTCTCGCGGGTGGCCTTGCGGGGCTTGGCGACTGTTTCCTGCTGGGCAAACGCCGGTTGCGAGATGCCCATGCGCTTGGCGACTTCTTCCTGAGTCAGGTTGAGATGTTCGCGCCAGGCACGGATCGGTGTCGCGCCGTCAACGATTCGACTGACCACCTCATGGGGAATCAGATCGGGCTGCATTTTCTGCGCGACATATTGAGCGTAGGGGATAACCACGAACGCAGGGTTACCCTCGGCGTCATTGATTATTTGAACGTCAGTAGGTGCGTTCATCACGTTTTTTGACCTCTTGAATACTGACCACTTTGATTGCGCCATCCCAGTCGAACATGACTTGATAATTGCCGACACGCAGCCGGTAAGCGTAGTCATGCCCGACCAATGCTTTCACGTTGCCAACATCGGGCATGTCGGCAAGCGCCGTGATGACGTCGCGAACCTGCCCTTGGTGCACGGAATGCAACTTCAAAAGCTGCTTAACAGCTTTGCGAGTCCAGTGGATGCTGTTCATAGAAGAATATAAGTCTTTTATAAGATTCGCGAATCTTTGCTTATATTTTTCCAGTGACCAATAAACAAGCGATGTCAGCATGTTGCGTGGACACTTCCCTGATGGCTATTCAAGCAAGGCGTGCCGGCTCGATCGCAATGCGGTGGTTGAGGATGAAGTCAATCACTCCTGCCCAATCGACTCCAAAAACTCCGACCGTTCATCACTCATCCGCGCCACGCAGTCATTCTGCGCAATGGTGAACGCCTTACTTCCCGCCGTTGCCGGGAACGCTTCCACCGCGCAATCCGCATCGCGGGTTTTCAGCCATTGCTGCTGTGCCGTCTTCAATTTGGCAGTTATATCCGCCAACTGGGTCGGGTTCTTGCCGTACGCGGTCTGCAGGCGTTCGTTGAGGCTGGCGTAGTTGTCTTTGAGCAGGTCTTCGGCAGTGGTGCGGCTGTAGGCCGAGCATTCCAGGGTCTGGATGTCGTTTTCCACCGCGTCGCACGGGTTGTTCTCGGATTCTTCAGCGGCGTGGACGCCGGTCGCAATCAGTGCCAGGGCGAGGAAGATCGATTTCATTGAGGTCGCTCTAATCCAGTGGTGTGTGCAGGATGCGGCAGATTCTGGCGCAAGCGCGCAGGCTTGAACAGGTCACCGAGCGCAGCGGCTGACGACCCTTTGTCGCGGATTGACGCTTTCGGCAATTCCCCTGTCGTTTTTGCACCCGGTCGCCCCGGCACCGAGGCATATGCTGGCCCCAAAGCGCCGGCAGACGATTCGGCGCATGAATCGCCAATAAGGGGACGCCTGATGAGCCCAGCCGAATTACACGCCGACAGCATCGTTATCGACGGTCTGATCATTGCCAAATGGAACCGCGAGCTGTTCGAAGACATGCGCAAGGGCGGTCTGACGGCAGCCAATTGCACCGTGTCGGTGTGGGAAGGCTTTCAGGCGACCGTGAACAACATTGCTGCCAGCCAGAAGCTGATCCGCGAGAACAGCGACCTGGTGATGCCGGTGCGCACCACCGCCGACATCCGTCGCGCCAAGGAGCAGGGCAAGACCGGCATCCTCTTCGGCTTCCAGAATGCTCACGCCTTTGAAGACCAGATCGGCTATGTCGAAGTGTTCAAGCAGCTCGGCGTCGGCATCGTGCAAATGTGCTACAACACCCAGAACCTGGTCGGCACCGGCTGTTACGAGCGTGACGGCGGCCTGTCGGGTTTCGGTCGCGAGATCGTCGCCGAGATGAACCGCGTCGGCGTCATGTGCGACCTGTCCCACGTCGGTTCCAAGACCTCCGAAGAAGTCATCCTCGAATCGAAAAAACCGGTGTGCTACTCGCACTGCCTGCCGTCGGGTCTCAAAGAGCACCCGCGCAACAAGTCCGATGAAGAACTGAAGTTCATTGCCGACCACGGCGGTTTCGTCGGCGTGACCATGTTCGCGCCGTTCCTCGCCAAGGGCATCGATTCGACCATCGACGATTACGCCGAAGCCATCGAATACACCATGAACATCGTCGGCGAAGACGCCATCGGCATCGGTACCGATTTCACTCAGGGCCACGGCCAGGACTTTTTCGAATACCTGACCCACGACAAGGGTTACGCCCGCCGTCTGACCAGCTTCGGCAAGATCATCAACCCGCTGGGCATCCGCACTGTCGGCGAATTCCCCAACCTCACCGAAACCCTGCTCAAGCGCGGTCACTCCGAACGCGTGGTGCGCAAGATCATGGGCGAGAACTGGGTCAATGTCTTGAAGGATGTCTGGGGCGAATAAGCCGCCGCACTTCTGAATCCTTTCCCCCGGCCATCCGCGCCGGGGGCAACAAACCAAATTTTCTGGAGTTAAGTTTCCATGGCCAAGATCGCCCCGCAATTGCCTATCGAAGTCGACAGCGAGACCGGTGTCTGGACCTCCGACGCCCTGCCGATGCTCTACGTGCCACGTCACTTCTTCGTCAACAACCACATGGGCATCGAGGAAGTGCTGGGCGCTGACGCCTACGCCGAAATCCTCTACAAGGCCGGCTACAAATCCGCCTGGCACTGGTGCGAAAAAGAAGCCGAATGCCATGGCCTGGAAGGTGTTGCGGTGTTCGAGCACTACATGAAGCGCCTGTCGCAGCGCGGCTGGGGCCTGTTCAAGATTCAGGACATCGACCTCGACAAAGGCACCGCCAGCGTCAAGCTTGAGCACTCGGCGTTTGTCTACGTCTACGGCAAGGTCGGGCGCAAGGTCGATTACATGTTCACTGGCTGGTTTGCCGGCGCCATGGATCAAATCCTTGAAGCCCGTGGCAGCAAGATCCGCACTGTGGCCGAACAAGTCTACGGAGGCTCCGAAGAGGGCCACGATGACGGCTTGTTTATCGTCAAGCCGTTGTAAGCCGAGGACCGTGCCATGGCTTTCGAAGCAATGTTCCAGCCGATCCAGATCGGCAAACTGACCATCCGCAACCGCGTGCTCAGCACTGCGCACGCCGAGGTCTACGCGACTGACGGCGGCATGACCACCGAGCGCTACGTCAAATATTACGAAGAGAAAGCCAAGGGCGGCATCGGCCTGGCGATCTGCGGCGGCTCCTCGGTGGTCGCCATCGACAGCCCGCAGCAGTGGTGGAGTTCGGTGAACCTGTCGACCGACCGGATCATTCCGCACTTCCAGAATCTGGCCGACGCCATGCACAAGCATGGCGCCAAGATCATGATCCAGATTACCCACATGGGCCGCCGCTCGCGCTGGGACGGTTTCCACTGGCCGACGCTGATGTCGCCGTCGGGCATCCGCGAACCGGTGCACCGCGCCACTTGCAAGACCATCGAGCCGGAAGAAATCTGGCGGGTGATCGGCAACTACGCCCAGGCCGCTCGCCGGGCCAAGGCCGGTGGCCTTGACGGTGTTGAACTGTCGGCCGTGCACCAGCACATGATCGACCAGTTCTGGAGCCCGCGCGTCAACAAGCGCACCGACGAATGGGGCGGCAGCTTCGAAGGCCGAATGAAGTTTGGTCTGGAAGTGCTCAAAGCCGTGCGCGCCGAGGTCGGTGACGACTTCTGCGTAGGCATGCGCATCTGCGGTGATGAGTTTCACCCGGACGGCCTGTCCCACGAAGACATGAAGCAGATCGCCAAGTATTACGACGACACCGGCATGCTCGATTTCATCGGCGTGGTCGGCTCGGGTTGCGACACCCACAACACCCTGGCCAACGTCATTCCGAACATGAGTTATCCACCGGAGCCGTTCCTGCACCTGGCTGCCGGGATCAAGGAAGTGGTCAAGGTGCCGGTGCTGCACGCGCAGAACATCAAGGACCCGAACCAGGCCACGCGCATTCTCGAGGGCGGTTACGTCGACATGGTCGGCATGACCCGCGCGCACATCGCCGACCCGCACCTGATCGCCAAGATCAAGATGGGCCAGATCGACCAGATCAAGCAGTGTGTCGGCGCCAACTATTGCATCGACCGCCAGTATCAGGGGCTGGACGTGCTGTGCATCCAGAACGCCGCCACTTCCCGTGAATACATGGGCGTGCCGCACATCATCGAGAAATCCACCGGGCCGAAACGCAAGGTGGTGGTCGTCGGTGCCGGCCCGGCCGGGATGGAAGCCGCACGCGTCGCCGCCGAGCGTGGCCACGACGTGACGCTGTTCGAGAAAAAAGACTTCATCGGCGGGCAGATCACCACCGCATCGAAAGCGCCGCAGCGCGACCAGATCGCCGGTATCACCCGCTGGTTCCAGCTGGAGCTGGCGCGGCTGAAAGTCGATCTGCGCCTGGGCACGGCGGCCGATGCCGACACCATCATGGACCTGCGTCCGGATGTGGTGGTGCTGGCGGTCGGTGGTCATCCTTACCTTGAGCAGAACGAACACTGGGGCGCTGCCGAAGGACTGGTGGTGAGCAGCTGGGATGTGCTCGACGGCAAAGTCGCGCCGGGCAAGAACGTGCTGGTCTACGACACTATTTGCGAGTTCACCGGGATGTCGGTTGCCGACTTCCTCGCTGACAAGGGCAGCCAGGTCGAGATCGTCACCGACGACATCAAACCGGGCGTGGCCATCGGCGGCACCTCGTTCCCGACCTACTACCGCAGCATGTATCCCAAAGAAGTGATCATGACCGGCGACATGATGCTGGAGAAGGTCTATCGCGAGGGCGACAAACTGGTTGCGGTGCTGGAGAACGAATACACCGGTGCGAAAGAGGAGCGGGTGGTCGATCAGGTGGTCGTCGAAAACGGCGTACGCCCGGACGAGGAAATCTACTACGCCCTCAAGGACGGCTCGCGCAACAAGGGCCAGATCGACGTCGAAGCGCTGTTCGCGATCCAGCCGCAGCCTTCGCTGAGCGAGGCGGGCGACGGCTACTTGCTGTTCCGCATCGGCGACTGCGTGGCGCAGCGAAATACCCACGCCGCGATCTATGACGCACTTCGGCTCTGTAAGGATTTTTGACGGCTCAGTTGCAAGCCACAAGCTGCAAGCTGCAAGTAAAAGCACAGCCGATCCATGCTGCTCTTTCTTGCCGCTTGTAGCTTGCAGCTTGCCGCTCGCCAGAGGTGACTCTGATGTTGAACACCCTTCTTCCAATCCTGTTGTTCGCAGCCCTGGGCCTTGCTGTCCTCGGCGCGTTGCGGCGGATGAACATGTGGCGCCGGGGGCGGGCGGCGAAGGTCGATCTGCTCGGCGGTCTGCTGGCCATGCCCAAGCGCTACATGGTCGATCTGCACCACGTCGTGGCGCGGGACAAATACATTGCCAACACCCACGTCGCCACGGCGGGCGGCGCGGTGGCGTCGATTGTGCTGGCGATTCTGGTGCACGGTTTCGGCCTGCATAACCGCATCCTCGGCTATGCCTTGCTGCTGATGTCGACGGTAATGTTCGTCGGCGCGATCTTCATGTACCTGCGCCGACGCAACCCGCCGGCACGCCTGTCGAAAGGCCCGTGGATGCGCCTGCCGAAAAGCCTGCTGGCATTCTCCGCGTCGTTTTTCCTGGTGACCCTGCCGGTGGCCGGGATTCTGCCGGAGAATTTCGGTGGCTGGGTGCTGGCGGCGATTCTTGGTGTGGGCGTGTTGTGGGGCGTGACCGAATTGTTCTTCGGCATGACCTGGGGCGGGCCGATGAAACACGCCTTTGCCGGTGCCTTGCACCTGGCCTGGCACCGTCGCCCTGACCGCTTTGGTGGCGGTCGCTCGACCGGTTTGAAACCGCTCGACCTGAACAACCCCGATGCGCCGCTGGGCGTGGAAAAACCCAAGGATTTCACCTGGAACCAGTTGCTCGGTTTCGACGCCTGCGTGCAGTGCGGCAAGTGCGAAGCGGCGTGCCCGGCGTTCGCCGCCGGCCAACCGCTGAACCCGAAAAAACTGATTCAGGACATGGTGGTCGGACTCGCGGGCGGCACCGATGCCAAATTCGCCGGTAGCCCGTATCCAGGCAAGCCTGTGGGCGAGCACGGCGGCAATCCGCATCAACCGATCGTCAACGGTCTGGTCGACGCCGAAACCCTGTGGTCGTGCACCACTTGCCGCGCCTGCGTCGAGGAGTGCCCGATGATGATCGAGCACGTCGACGCCATCGTCGACATGCGTCGGCATCTGACCCTGGAAAAAGGCGCGACGCCGAACAAGGGCGCCGAAGTCCTCGAAAACCTGATCGCCACCGACAACCCTGGCGGTTTCGCTCCGGGCGGGCGAATGAACTGGGCGGCGGACTTGAACCTGAACCTGCTCAGCGAGAAGAAATCCACCGACGTGCTGTTCTGGGTCGGCGACGGCGCCTTCGACATGCGCAACCAGCGCACGTTGCGCGCGTTCGTCAAAGTGCTGAAAGCGGCGAAAATCGACTTCGCCGTGCTTGGCCTCGAAGAACGCGACAGCGGCGACGTGGCCCGGCGCCTCGGCGACGAAGCGACGTTCCAGACGCTAGCGAAACGCAATATCCAGACCCTGGCCAAATACAGCTTCAACCGCATCGTCACTTGTGATCCGCACAGTTTCCACGTGCTGAAAAACGAGTACGGCGCCTTCGACGGCAACTATCTGGTGCAGCACCACAGCACCTACATGAACGAGATCATTCAGGCTGGCGCGCTCAATCTTGGGCAGCACAAAGGCAACAGCGTGACGTATCACGATCCGTGCTACCTGGGCCGCTACAACGGCGAATACGAAGCGCCGCGTGAAGTGCTGCGTGCGCTCGGCATCGAAGTCAAAGAGATGCAACGTTCCGGTTTCCGCTCGCGCTGCTGCGGCGGCGGTGGCGGCGCGCCGATCACTGACATTCCGGGCAAGCAGCGGATTCCCGACATGCGCATGGAAGACATCCGCGAGACCGGCGCCGAACTGGTGGCCGTGGGTTGTCCACAGTGCACGGCGATGCTTGAAGGCGTGGTCGAACCTCGTCCGCTGATCAAGGACATCGCCGAACTGGTGGCCGACGCCTTGCTCGAAGACGCGGCGCCGAGCAAACCTGCCACGCCGGCCAAACGTGAACCTGCGGAGGTGCATTGATGAGCGACATTATCCGCCGCGACCCGCGCGCCGAATGGATTGCGCGTAACCGTCTGCATCCGCTGCACGCAGCGATGCAACCGGCGCAGCACAGCTGGATGGGGCCTAACGGCGTGATCCGCAAGAACCCGCACGGCATGGGATTTATCGGCCCCAACGGCATCAAGCGGATCGACCGCAGCGGCGCGCAGCAGGGCGGGGCAGTCAAACGCTCGGCCACGGTGGAAGTGCAATTGCCGCTGCATCAGGTACCGGCGCCGGCGTTTTACGTCTGCGTGGTACCGGATATGGTCGGCGGCCGCTTGAGCAGCCACGACCGCGACCTGCTCGGCCTCGCTCATCAACTCGCAGGCACCGACGGTGCAGTGTTGGCGGTGGTCTTTGGCGAGCACAAGGAAAGCGCTTTTGAAACCGCTGGCGTCGATCGCTTGCTGGTACTCGAAGGCGAAGCCTTCAGCGGTTATGCACCGGAGCAACGGGTGCTGGGCTTGCGCGCTGTGGATAACCAGTTCAACCCGCGCCATTGGTTGCTGCCCGACAGCCGCAGCGGTGGTGGCGAACTCGGTCGTCGCTTTGGCGCTGCTTTGGGCGAGCGTCCGGCGACACGGGTCTGGCAGGTCAAGGATCAAGAGTGCATCGGCCGCGCCGGTGCGGGGCTGCAGGACTTGGCGCGTCCGGTTGCGCGGTTGATTCTCGCCGCTGCCGAATGCGCCGAACCGGTCAGCGAAACCCGTCACGAAGCGTTGCCAGTGGAGTTATCCACAAGCGTGGCGCGCAGCCTGTCGCGGATCGAAGATCTCGGCGCGGTGGCGGTGGACCCAGCGGCGATTCCGATGGCCGAGGCCGAGTTCATCTTCTCCGGCGGTAACGGCGTGAAGGATTGGGCGTTGTTTCACCAGACCGCCGCTGCACTGGGCGCCACCGAAGGCGCATCGCGCGTTGCGGTGGACGATGGCTTTATGGCGCGGGATCGTCAGGTTGGCGCCTCTGGCACATGGGTCACCGCGCGGGTGTACGTCGCGGTGGGTATTTCCGGGGCGATCCAGCACCTGCAAGGCATCGGTGCCTGCGACAAGGTGGTGGCGATCAACCTTGATCCGGGCTGCGACATGATCAAACGCGCCGACCTCTCGGTGATCGGCGAAAGCGCAGAGATTCTGCGCGCACTGATCGCGGCAGTTGAGGCCTATCGCAACGACGCCAAGCGCGACGCGGCTTAAGGAAACCCTATGAACAGTAAAGTGATCAGTCTGGTCTCGATCGGCGCCCACCCGACCTCCGGCCGGCCTCGTCGCGCCGACCAGGATGCGCGCGCGGTGGAACTGGGCCTGCAACTGGCTGGGGATAACCTGCAAGTGCTGCACGCCGGCGACGTCGCCGAACCGGCACTGCGCGCCTATCTGGGCATGGGCCTGGAACAGCTGCATGTCTTGGAGCAGCCGGCCGGCGCCGATGCATTGCCGGCGCTGACCGCGTATCTGCGCGATGCCGGGGCGCAAGTGGTGCTGACCGGCAGTCAGGCGGAAACCGGTGAAGGCTCGGGGATGTTGCCGTTCCTCCTGGCTGAAGGGCTGGGCTGGCCGTTGGTGGTGGGCCTGGCGCAGGTCGAGTCGATCAATGACGGTTCGGCGCTGGTCCTGCAAGCGTTGCCGCGCGGGCAGCGACGGCGGCTGAAGGTGAAACTGCCGTTTCTGGCGACTGTGGATAACGCCGCGCCGAAACCTCGGCAGAGTGCGTATGGCCCGGCGCGACGGGGCGAATTGGCCGCCGATGACGTTGACGTGGTGGAAGACGAGTTGTTGGCCGTCGCCACGCTGCAACCCGCCAAGCCACGACCCAAGCGCTTGAAGGTGATCAAGGCCAAGAGCGGCGCGGATCGCATGAAGGCTGCGACGGCCAAGGCCAGTGGTGGCGGCGGGCAGGTGCTCAAGGGTGTCACCGCGCAGGCTGGGGCTGAAGCAATTCTGAAGCTGCTGATCGAAGAGGGCGTCGTTCGCTAGTTACCCTCTTCCAGGCACTGAACAACCCCCCGTGCGAGCGAGCCTGCTCGCGAATGCGATGGGTCAGTCGATACATGTATCAACTGACAGTCCGCTTTCGCGAGCAGGCTCGCTCCCACATTCACATTCATTCATAGTCAGTTTGTGTCGTTTACCCACAATCCCTGTTGGCGAAGCTGTGGATAACGTGTTCGCCCTTGCGCGCATCCCACGCCGTTCAAGCCTCTCAGCCATAAGATCAAAAAACAACCAGCGTAAATTGCGGATTTTTCTGACTTTTCCTCCGGGATAACTCAGGAACTTGCCCCCAATCTCTGTTGGCGCTTCTGTGGATAAGATGTTCGCTATCAGCTGTAGGCTATATGAATAAAGGCTTACACAGGTTTGATCAATTATCGACCAAATGCAGTGTTCCAGCGTTACAAGCTGGCTGAGCAAGCGCTTTTCCCCAGTTGAGCACGCTTTTCCACAAGCAAGCCAAAGTTACCCCCGATCTCTGTTGGCGCTTCTGTGGATAACATGTTCGCTCCCCGCTAGAAGCCTTTATAACCATGGCTTACAGGGCTTTGATCAAAAAACACTCAATGATTCTCGGAAACCATGCTTCTGAATAAGTCACGGTTTTTCTTTGAAAATCAGCAAGATATTTCTCGTCTCATCCACAGTTACCCCCATTTGCTGTGGGTGAGGATGTGGATAACTTGTTCGCGGAAGGCTGGAGGGCTTGGTGGGTATGGGTCGCGGGGTGATTGATCAGAAATTGTGCAATCGGGTTTGAGAAACGTGTCGTCTGTCAGGAAGCCTTCGCGAGGAAGCCCGCTCCCACAGTTGAAATGCATTCCACCTGTGGGAGCGGGCTTGCTCGCGAAGCTTTTGCTTTTAGCCTTGAACCGGAACACCTTTGAGATACGGAGCAGGTTCTGCCCCGAGGTTGTTCAACATCCGCTCGCTGTACCAATCGACGAAGTTGACCACGCCAAACTCATAAGTCTTGGAGTACGGCCCAGGCTGGTAAGCAGTGGAGTTGATCCCGCGCTGGTTTTCCTCAGCCAGACGGCGGTCCTGGTCGTTGGTCGCGTCCCACACCTGGCGCATGCGTTCGACGTCGTAATCGACACCCTCGACCGCGTCCTTGTGCACCAGCCATTTGGTGGTGACCATGGTTTCCTGCGCGCTGATGGGCCACACAGTGAAGACGATGATGTGATCGCCCATGCAGTGGTTCCACGAATGCGGCAGGTGCAGGATGCGCATCGAACCCAGATCCGGGTTCTTGATCCGGCCCATCAGTTTCGCGCAGCCCTGTTTGCCGTCGAGGGTCATCGACACAGTGCCCTTGAGCAGCGGCATGCGCACGATGCGGTTGCGCAGACCGAAACTGGCATGGGCGTAAGGGATCTTCTCGGCTTCCCAGGCGGCGGCTGAGGCGGCGACGTGGTCCTTGAACGCCTGGTCGGCGCGCGGGTCGGTGACGTCGTCCCACTCCAGCAGGGTTTTCAGCAGTTCCGGGTGCGAGGCGTTGCAGTGGTAGCACTCGCGGTTGTTTTCCAGCACCAGTTTCCAGTTGGCCTTTTCCATCAAGGTGGTGGTGATCGCCACCTTGGTGTTCTCCATGTCGTACGGTTCCATGTAATGGTTGAGCGTCGACAGGAAGTCATCGATGGCCGGCGGGTTTTCCGCCAGGCTGATGAAAATGTAGCCACCCGCGGTTTTCACGTTTACCGGTTTCAGGCCGTACTGCTTCATGTCGAAGTCGGCGCCCATCTCGGTGCCGGCGAACAACAGGCGACCATCCAGCTCGTAGGTCCACTGGTGATAATGGCAGACGAGTTTGGCGACTTTGCCTTTTTCACTGGTGCACAGGCGCGAGCCACGGTGGCGGCAGACGTTGTGAAACGCATGCACCACACCTTCGGCGCCACGAATGACGATGATCGGGTTCTTGCCGACCTGCAGGGTCAGGTAATTGCCCTTGGCCGGGATCTCGCAGGTCATGCCGGCGATCAACCACTCTTTCTGGAAGATCTCCTGCATGTCGATATCGAACAGCCGCTCGTCGCTGTAGAACGGCTGTGGCAGGGAGAAGGTGCGCTCGCGCTCCTGAAGCATTTGCGCGGTGGCCTTGCGTGCGGGTTCCAGCGGATCGCCCAGGCTGATTTTTGCGGTGACGTCCATCGATGTAATCCTCATGGCCCTCTGCGTGGCCGGCGAAAGTGGCTGATCAGGTGTGCTGCAAAACGGTTGCTACGCAAGGTGTAAAGAAGTCGTCTTGTGTTGAGGCGAGTGTGGGGCCGGCGCGGCCCGCAACCTTATCCATGGGCGACATGGCGCAATCTGTTCCCGACGCGCAACCCCCGGTGGTTGGGGGCTGGTCGCGATAAGTATGTCAATGTCGCGAATAGGTAAACGCACGCTCGGCGCTATACGCAGAATCGCCGACATGAGGCCGACAGTCGGCCGTGGAGAACAGCATGTCCAACAGCTTCCTGAATCCGGTCACCACCCAGACCTGGGCCAATGGCCGACACATTGTCCGTTGCGTCAAAGTCATCCAGGAAACCTGGGACGTGCGCACCTTCTGCTTCATGGCCGATCAGCCGATCCTGTTCTTCTTCAAGCCCGGGCAGTTCGTCACCCTTGAGCTGGAAATCGAAGGCCAGCCGATCATGCGCTCCTACACGATTTCCAGCTCGCCGTCGGTGCCGTACAGCTTTTCGGTAACGATCAAGCGCGTGCCGGGCGGCAAGGTGTCGAACTGGTTGCACGACACCCTGCATGAGGGGCAAGAGCTGGCGGTGCACGGGCCGGTCGGTCTGTTCAACGCCATGGACTTCCCGAGCCCGAAAGTCCTGTATCTGAGCGGCGGGGTCGGCATCACGCCGTGCATGTCGATGGCGCGCTGGTTCTACGACACCAACGCCAACGTCGACATGACCTTCGTGCACAGCGCGCGCTCGCCGAAAGACATCATTTACCACCGCGAGCTGGAACACATGGCTTCGCGCATCGACAACTTCAGCCTGCACCTGATCTGTGAAAAGCACGGCCTCGGCGAGCCTTGGGCCGGGTATCGCGGCTATCTGAATCACAAGATGCTCGAATTGATGGTCCCGGACTTCCTTGAGCGCGAAGTGTTCTGCTGCGGCCCGACGCCGTACATGAACGCGGTCAAACGCCTGCTGGAAGTGGCCGGTTACGACATGTCGCGTTATCACGAGGAGTCCTTCGGCGCCACGCCACCCGAGGCTCGCGCCGATGCAGTGGAACAAGCCGAACAAGCCGCCGATGCGCCGGAAATCGACGCAGCGGATCTTCATCAGGTCGAATTCACTGCCTCCGGCAAAAGCATCCGCGTGGCACCGGGCGAAACCGTGCACGCGGCGGCAGCCAAGCTTGGCCTGATGATCCCGAAAGCCTGCGGCATGGGCATTTGCGGAACGTGCAAGGTAATGAAACTGGGCGGCGAAGTGGAGATGGAGCACAACGGCGGGATTACCGAGGATGATGAGGCCGAAGGGTTTATCTTGTCGTGCTGCAGCGTGCCGAAGGGGGATGTGCGGATTGAGTTTTAATAACTGGCTCACACGAACCTGAGCCGACCGTTCCCACGCGCAGCAAAGGAATGCAGCCCGGGACGCTCCGCGTCCCATTTCAATACCAGCGCTGAACCTCAATCATTCCCTCAATTCCCGCGTAGTTCCGGGCACTCGAATAACGCCAGTGCTCCGGTAAATCCACATACCCGCGTTTCACCGGGTTGTTGTGAATGTAATCAAGCTTCTGACGCATCACTGATTCGCTGTAGACCATCTCCGCGTGCGCACCTTCCTGCCACAGCTGATACACCCGGTCCTGTTTGTGCGCACGCTTGCTGAGGCGCAGACGCTGCAAGGCTTTGTCGGCGCCTTTGGTTTGCAAGTCGTTGATGATCTGTCGCGCAGTGAAGGACTTGAACTGGCTGAGGCATTTGCCTAGGTCAGGCGCTTGGGCAACAAAGTGAAGATGGTTTTCCAGAATCACGTAACCGTACAGTTTCAACTCGTGATGAGCCTGTTGATATCGCCAGCAATTGAGCAGGTGGTCGACGATGTATGGGCGAATGAATAACGGCAACCACTCCATGACCGTGCAGGTGAGGAAGTGTGGCTTGTCGGCTTCGGTAATCGTATAACGGCTGCGGCCCATGGGATTCTTCCTTGAATCTTGCGGTGCGACGAAGATGGAACGCGGAGCGTCCCGAGATGCATTATCACGCGGAGCGTGGGAACGATCAGGGTGGGGCGGACGGGATGTTGGCGATAGAGGGGACGTCTGGTATTGCGGTGGGAAAAGTCATTCCCGTCTAAAGATCGTTCCCACGCTCTGCGTGGGAATGCAGCCACTGACGCTCTGCGTCATAGCGGTGTTCAGCTGTCGCCAATGGTGAAGCTGGAACGCGGAGCGTCCCGAGAGGCATTCCCACGCAGAGCGTGGGAACGATCGTGACGGCCTCTTCGCGCAGGGAGGGAACTAGGCCGACATCACTTCGCGAATGTCGCGCGCCAGTTCGCGCACGCGTTCTTCTTCGGTGTCCCAGGAGCACATGAAGCGCGCGCCGCCCTTGCCGATGAAGGTGTAGAAGCGCCAGTTCTTCGCGGTCAGGGCGGCGATGGCCGGCTCGGACAGTTGCAGGAACACGCCGTTGGCCTGCACCGGGAACATCAGCTCGACGCCGGGGATGTCGCTGACCAACTCCGCCAGCAGTTGCGCGCAGTGGTTGGCGTGGCGGGCGTATTTGAGCCAGGCGTCGTTTTCCAGAATGCCGACCCACGGTGCTGACAAAAAGCGCATCTTCGACGCCAGTTGCCCGGCCTGTTTGCAGCGGTAGTCGAAGTCTTCAGCGAGTTTGTGGTTGAAGAACAGAATCGCTTCACCCACCGCCATGCCGTTCTTGGTGCCGCCGAAGCACAGCACGTCGACGCCGGCCTTCCAGGTCAGGTCGGCGGGGGAACAGCCGAGGAATGCGCAGGCGTTGGAGAAACGTGCGCCGTCCATGTGCAGGTGCAGGCCGAGTTCCTTGCAGGTGGCGCTGATGGCGCGGACTTCTTCCGGGGTGTAGACGCTGCCGACTTCGGTGGCCTGGGTCAGGGTGACCACGCGCGGTTTCGGGTAATGGATGTCCTGGCGCTTGAGCGCGACTTCGCGGATCGATTGCGGGGTGATCTTGCCGTTTTCGGTGCCGGCGATCAGCAGTTTCGAACCGTTGGAGAAAAATTCCGGGGCGCCGCATTCGTCGGTTTCGACGTGGGCGGTTTCCGAGCAGATCACGCTGTGGTAACTCTGGCACAGCGACGACAGGGCCAGCGAGTTGGCGGCGGTGCCGTTGAAGGCGAAGAACACTTCGCAGTCGGTTTCGAACAGTTTGCGGAAATGATCGGCCGCGCGGGCGGTCCATTCATCGTCGCCGTAAGCGCGCTGGTGGCCGTGGTTGGCCTGTTCCATGGCCGCCCAGGCTTCGGGGCAGATACCGGAATAGTTGTCGCTGGCGAATTGTTGGCTCTTGTCGGTCATGGCCGGCTTCCGTGATCGAAGCGCTTTTGACGCTTCGTTGGTCAATGAGGGTGCGCACTTTACCGAAGATCATCCGGGGAGCACACGGGATGTCGCTGGCAGAACTTTACAAGGACACGGGCCGATTATGCACCTGAGAAAACGCGACGGCGCCCTCGATCTGCTCAAGTGGCTGGCGCTGCTGAGCATGTTGCTCGATCACCTGCGATATGTCGGGTTCTCCGCCGATTGGCTCTACGTGCCGGGGCGGCTGGCGTTTCCGTGGTTTTGCCTGGCGATGGCGGCGAATCTGGCCCGTGACGGCAGGCGGAAAACAGAATGGCGTTATCTGGGCTGGCTGGTGCTGTTCAGCGCTGTCAGTGAAATTCCGTATCGCTTGTACATACCCGAACCTGACACCTTGAACGTAATGCCGACCCTGGCGCTGGGCCTGCTGGTCGCGCGGGGCTGGCAGGATTCAGCGCCAGTGTCGCGATTGCTCGCGTTGGCCGCGCTGGTGGCCGCGGCGGTTTTTTCAGAGCGACTGATGTTCGGCTTTTTCGGAGTGCTGCTGCCGTTGGCGATGCTGCTGGTATTTCACCGGCCATGGTCTCTCAGTGTGTTGCCGGGGCTGATTTGTCTCGCCGCGAATCAATGGCAGGTGCTGCTCGAATCGGCGCGGTTCGGCAACAGCGTGGCGATTCTCGGCCTGGCGACTTGCCTGTTGGCGCCGATGCTGGGGATGTTCTTGTTGCGACATGAGCGACATCTCCAGCCACCGCCGATGCGGCGCTGGGCTTATGCGCTTTATCCCGCGCATTTCCTCGTGCTGCTGACTCTTCGCACTGTATTGACATAGCGACTTTGTGGCGAGGGAGCTTGCTCCCGCTGGGCTGCGCAGCAGACCCACTTCCAGAGCATACGGTCTTTGAAGGCATACCTGATGCTGAGGATTTACGACGGCTGCGCCGCCGAGCGGGAGCAAGCTCCCTCGCCACAGGAGGCAATGCTTACCCGCGCTTTCTTCGCCATGTCGTAAACGCACCTTTGCGTGGCGCGCGCAGGCATTTGAGCTGTCTGTGCCGGTCATACCATCGCATCAAAGGGCACCGCTGCGATTGCCGGTGCCTCACCGAGACGAAATGGCGCACAGATGCCGCTGGGAGAGACGCGATGTTCAGCAAGCAAGACCAGATCCAGGGTTACGACGATGCACTGCTGGCGGCGATGAATGCCGAGGAGCAACGTCAGGAAGATCACATCGAGCTGATCGCGTCGGAGAACTACACCAGCAAGCGCGTCATGCAGGCACAAGGCAGCGGCCTGACCAACAAATACGCCGAAGGCTATCCGGGCAAGCGCTACTACGGCGGCTGCGAGCATGTGGATAAAGTCGAAGCGCTGGCCATCGAACGCGCCAAGCAACTGTTCGGCGCCGATTACGCCAACGTCCAGCCGCACTCGGGATCTTCCGCCAACAGTGCCGTGTACCTGGCGCTGATCAAACCGGGCGACACCATTCTGGGCATGAGCCTGGCCCACGGCGGTCACCTGACCCACGGCGCGAAAGTGTCGTCCTCGGGCAAGCTTTACAACGCCGTGCAGTACGGCATCAACACCGACACCGGGCTGATCGACTACGACGAAGTCGAGCGTCTGGCCGTCGAATGCCAACCGAAAATGATCGTTGCCGGTTTCTCCGCGTATTCGAAGACTCTGGACTTCCCGCGTTTCCGTCAGATCGCTGACAAGGTCGGTGCGCTGCTGTTCGTCGACATGGCCCACGTTGCCGGCCTCGTCGCCGCTGGCCTCTACCCGAACCCGCTGCCGTACGCCGACGTGGTCACTACCACTACCCACAAGACTCTGCGCGGTCCGCGTGGCGGGCTGATCCTGGCCAAGTCCAACGAAGAGATCGAGAAAAAGCTCAACGCCGCGGTATTCCCAGGCGCCCAGGGCGGCCCGCTGATGCACGTCATCGCCGGTAAAGCGGTGTGCTTCAAGGAAGCGCTGGAGCCTGGCTTCAAGGCTTATCAGCAGCAAGTGATCGACAACGCCCAGGCGATGGCCAGCGTGTTTATCAAGCGGGGCTACGATGTTGTGTCCGGCGGCACCGACAACCACCTGTTCCTGGTCAGCCTGATCCGTCAGGGCCTGACCGGTAAAGATGCCGATGCCGCGCTGGGCCGTGCGCACATCACCGTCAACAAGAATGCCGTGCCGAACGACCCGCAGTCGCCGTTCGTGACCTCGGGCCTGCGCATCGGCACCCCGGCGGTGACCACCCGAGGCTTCAAGGTCAGCCAGTGCGAAACCCTCGCCGGCTGGATCTGCGACATCCTCGACAACCTCGGCGATGCCGACGTCGAGGCCAATGTCGCCCAGCAGGTTTCGGCCCTGTGCGCTGACTTCCCGGTTTATCGCTGAGCGTTTTGGAGTAACTGACTATGCAACGCTATTCCGGCTTCGGCCTGTTCAAACACTCGCTCAGCCACCACGAAAACTGGCAGCGCATGTGGCGCACGCCCACCCCGAAAAAAGTCTACGACGTGGTCATCGTCGGCGGCGGCGGGCATGGCCTGGCGACGGCCTACTACCTGGCCAAGGAACACGGCATCACCAATGTCGCCGTGGTCGAGAAAGGCTGGCTGGGCGGCGGTAACACCGCGCGCAACACCACCATCGTCCGTTCCAACTACCTGTGGGACGAGTCGGCGCACCTCTACGAACACGCGATGAAATTGTGGGAAGGCCTGTCGCAGGATCTCAACTACAACGTGATGTTCTCCCAGCGCGGCGTCTACAACCTGTGCCACACCCTGCAGGACATTCGTGATTCCGAGCGTCGGGTCAGCGCCAACCGCCTTAATGGCGTCGATGGCGAGCTGCTCGACGCCAAGCAGGTTGCGGACGAAATTCCGTACCTGGACTGCTCAAAGAACACCCGCTACCCGATCATGGGCGCCACCGTCCAGCGTCGCGGCGGCGTCGCCCGTCACGATGCCGTGGCCTGGGGCTTTGCCCGTGCCGCCGATGCCTTGGGCGTGGACTTGATCCAGCAGACCGAAGTGATCGGTTTCCGCAAGGAAAACGGCGTGTGCATCGGTGTCGAAACCAACAAGGGTTTCATCGGCGCCAAGCGCGTTGGTGTGGTGACTGCCGGTAATTCCGGGCACATGGCCAAGCTTGCCGGTTTCCGCCTGCCGATCGAATCCCACCCGTTGCAAGCGCTGGTGTCCGAGCCGATCAAACCGATTATCGACAGCGTGATCATGTCCAACGCCGTGCACGGTTACATCAGCCAGTCCGACAAGGGCGACCTGGTGATCGGCGCCGGTATCGATGGCTACAACGGCTACGGCCAGCGCGGTTCGTATCCGGTGATCGAGCACACCATTCAGGCCATCGTCGAAATGTTCCCGGTGCTCTCGCGGGTACGCATGAACCGTCAGTGGGGCGGCATCGTCGACACCACCCCGGACGCCTGCCCGATCATCTCGAAAACGCCGGTACCGAACATGTTCTTCAACTGCGGTTGGGGCACCGGCGGCTTCAAGGCAACGCCTGGCTCGGGCAACGTGTTTGCCGCAAGCCTCGCGAAGGGTGAAATGCACCCCTTGGCCGCACCGTTTTCCATCGACCGTTTCCACAACGGTGCGCTCATCGACGAACACGGCGCTGCTGCCGTCGCCCACTAACAGGAGAAATCCCTATGTTGCATATCTTCTGTCCTCACTGCGGCGAACTGCGCTCCGAAGAGGAATTCCATGCGTCCGGCCAGGCGCACATCCCGCGTCCGCTGGATCCGAACGCCTGCACCGATGAAGAGTGGGGCGATTACATGTTCTTTCGCGATAACCCGCGCGGTCTGCATCACGAGTTGTGGGACCACGTTGCCGGTTGCCGCCAGTATTTCAACGTCACCCGCGACACTGTGACCTACGAGATTCTCGAGAGCTACAAGATCGGCGAGAAGCCGCAATTCACTGACAAGGCTGACACTCAGAAAGCGGCCGCCACGGCTCTGGGAGAGAAGGTATGAGCCAGATCAATCGCCTGTCCAACGGTGGACGGATCGACCGCAACAAAGTGCTGAGCTTTACCTTCAACGGCCAGACCTACAAAGGCTTTGAAGGCGACTCGCTGGCCGCCGCCCTGATCGCCAACGGCGTCGACATCATTGGCCGCAGTTTCAAGTATTCGCGTCCTCGCGGGATCTTCGCTGCCGGTGCCGAAGAGCCGAACGCTGTGCTGCAGATTGGCGCTACTGAAGCCACGCAGATTCCCAACGTGCGCGCCACGCAACAGGCGTTGTATCAAGGCTTGGTCGCCACTAGCACCAACGGCTGGCCGAGCGTCAACAACGACATGATGGGCATTCTCGGCAAGGTCGGCGGCAAGCTGATGCCGCCGGGCTTCTACTACAAAACCTTCATGTACCCGCAATCGTTCTGGATGACTTACGAGAAGTACATCCGCAAGGCCGCAGGTTTAGGCCGCTCGCCGACCGAGAACGATCCGGACACTTACGACTACATGAACCAGCACTGCGACGTGCTGATCGTCGGTGCTGGCCCGGCCGGTCTGGCCGCTGCCCTGGCGGCGGCGCGCAGTGGTGCGCGGGTAATTCTGGCTGATGAGCAGGAAGAGTTTGGCGGCAGCCTGCTCGACTCGCGCGAAAGCCTCGACGGCAAGCCGGCGATGGAGTGGGTCGCCAGTGTCATCGCGGAACTGGCGAACACCCCGGACGTGCTGCTGTTGCCGCGCGCCACGGTCAACGGTTATCACGACCACAACTTCCTGACCATTCACGAACGTCTGACCGATCACCTCGGCGATCGCGCGCCAATCGGCCAGGTGCGTCAGCGCATCCACCGCGTGCGCGCCAAGCGTGTGGTGCTGGCGACCGGCACCCATGAGCGTCCGCTGGTCTACGGCAACAACGATGTGCCGGGCAACATGCTCGCCGGTGCTGTCTCGACTTACGTGCGCCGCTACGGCGTCGCACCGGGCAAGAAGCTTGTCTTGTCGACCAACAACGATCACGCCTACCGCGTCGCTCTCGATTGGCTCGACGCCAGCCTGCAAGTGGTCGCCATCGCCGACGCCCGCAGCAATCCGCGCGGTGCATTGGTGGAAGAGGCACGCGCCAAGGGCATTCGTATCCTCACCGGCAGCGCCGTGATCGAAGCCCGTGGCAGCAAGCGCGTCACCGCTGCCCGGGTCGCCGCGATTGACGTCAAGGCACACGCCGTGACCAGCCCGGGCGAATGGCTCGACTGCGATGTGGTCGCCAGCTCCGGCGGTTACAGTCCGGTGGTGCACTTGGCCTCGCACCTGGGCGGCAAGCCGGTCTGGCGCGAAGACATTCTCGGTTTCGTACCGGGCGAAGCGCCGCAGAAACGCGTGTGCGTCGGTGGCATCAACGGCGTCTACGGTCTCGGCGATGCCTTGGCCGACGGTTTCGAAGGCGGCGCGCGCGCGGCCGTCGAAGCCGGTTTCCAGACCGTCGAAGGCGTGTTGCCGAAAGCGCTGAGCCGTCTCGAAGAGCCGACGCTGGCGCTGTTCCAGGTGCCCCACGAGAAGAACTCGGCGCGTGCGCCGAAGCAATTTGTCGACTTCCAGAACGACGTCACCGCCGGCGGTATCGAACTGGCGACCCGCGAAGGTTTCGAGTCGGTCGAGCACGTTAAACGCTACACCGCGCTGGGCTTCGGCACCGATCAGGGCAAGCTCGGCAACGTCAACGGTCTGGCCATCGCCGCCCGTTCGCTGAACGTGACCATCCCACAGATGGGCACCACCATGTTTCGCCCGAACTACACGCCGGTGACTTTCGGCGCCGTGGCCGGTCGGCACTGTGGGCACATCTTCGAACCGGTGCGCTACACCGCACTGCATGCCTGGCATGTGAAGAATGGTGCCGAGTTTGAAGACGTCGGTCAGTGGAAGCGTCCATGGTACTTCCCGAAAAACGGTGAAGACCTGCACGCCGCGGTGAAGCGCGAATGCAAAGCCGTGCGCGACAGCGTCGGCCTGCTGGACGCCTCGACCCTCGGCAAGATCGACATTCAAGGCCCGGATGCCCGCGAGTTCCTTAACCGCGTGTACACCAACGCCTGGACCAAACTCGACGTGGGCAAGGCCCGCTACGGTTTGATGTGCAAGGAAGACGGCATGGTCTTCGACGACGGTGTGACGGCGTGTCTGGCCGACAACCATTTCGTCATGACCACCACCACCGGCGGCGCCGCACGCGTACTGCAGTGGCTGGAGCTGTACCACCAGACCGAATGGCCGGACCTGAAGGTTTACTTCACCTCCGTCACCGACCACTGGGCGACCATGACCTTGTCCGGGCCGAACAGCCGCAAGCTGCTCAGCGCCGTGGCCGACATTGATTTGAGTAATGAAGCGTTCCCGTTCATGACCTGGAAAGAAGGTCTGGTGGGCGATGTGCCGGCGCGGGTGTTCCGCATCTCGTTCACCGGTGAGCTGTCGTACGAAGTCAACGTGCAGGCCGACTATGCGATGGGCGTGCTGGAGAAAATCGTCGAGGCCGGCAAGCAGTACAACCTGACGCCGTACGGCACCGAAACCATGCACGTGCTGCGTGCCGAGAAGGGTTTCATCATCGTCGGCCAGGACACCGACGGCTCGATGACCCCGGACGACCTGAACATGGGCTGGTGTGTCGGTCGCACCAAACCGTTCTCATGGATCGGCCAGCGCGGCATGAACCGTGAAGACTGCGTGCGCGATCAGCGTAAACAGTTGGTCGGTCTCAAGCCGATCGATCCGACCAAGTGGCTGCCGGAAGGTGCGCAGCTGGTGTTCAACACCAAGCAGGCGATCCCGATGACCATGGTCGGCCACGTCACCTCGAGCTACGCGCACAACTCCCTCGGTTATTCGTTTGCCATGGGCGTGGTCAAGGGCGGTCTCAAGCGTCTGGGTGAGCGGGTGTTTGCACCGCTGGCCGATGGCAGCGTGATCGAGGCGGAAATCGTTTCTTCGGTGTTCTTCGATCCGAAGGGTGAGCGGCAGAACATCTGACACTGATCGTTCCCACCCTCCGCGTGGGAATGCATCCCGGGACGCTCCGCGTCCCAAGAGCGGACGCAGAGCGTCCATGGCGGCATTCCCACGCAGAGCGTGGGAACGATCAATACAAGAAGGTGCTTTATGACCACAGCCAATGTTTACCAACAACGCCCGACCACCGGGGCCCGTGCCGAGTCGTCGTTGCACCATGCCGACCTCGCCAGCCTGGTCGGCAAGGGCCGCAAGAACGCCGGCGTGATCGTGCGTGAAAAGAAACTCCTCGGCCATTTGACCATTCGTGGCGATGGCCACGACGCAGCGTTCGCCGCCGGTGTGCACAAGGCCCTCGGCATTGAATTGCCCGGCGCCCTCAGCGTCATCGTCAAAGGCGAAACCAGTCTGCAATGGATGGGCCCGGACGAATGGCTGCTGATCGTGCCAAGCGGTGAAGAATTTGCCGCCGAACAGAAGCTGCGCGACGCGCTGGGCGATCTGCACATCGCAATCGTCAACGTCAGCGGCGGCCAGCAGATTCTCGAACTGAGCGGGCCGAACGTGCGTCAGGTGCTGATGAAGTCCACCAGCTATGACGTGCACCCGAACAACTTCCCGGTCGGCAAGGCTGTAGGCACGGTGTTCGCCAAGTCACAACTGATGATTCGTCACACGGCTGAAGACACTTGGGAATTGCTGATTCGCCGTAGCTTTTCCGATTACTGGTGGTTGTGGTTGCAGGATGCTTCGGCTGAGTACGGCCTTAGCGTTCAGGCTTGAAGCTGAATGGCCGTGGTAGCTGCTTCTGTGGCGAGGGAGCTTGCTCCCGCTCGACTGCGAAGCAGTCATGAAAACTGAGTTCGCGTTACTTCCGGGCAAACGCGGCCGCTGATTTGGGGTCGCTGCGCAACCCAGCGGGAGCAAGCTCCCTCGCCACAGAGTTTAACGATCGTCGTCACTCAGAGCGTGGGAACGATCAGAGGAAAAAATATGAGCCGCGCCCCAGACACATGGATTCTGACCGCCGACTGCCCCAGCGTCCTCGGCACCGTGGACGCGGTCACGCGTTTTCTGTTCGAGCAGGGCTGTTACGTCACCGAGCACCACTCGTTCGATGATCGCCTCTCCGGGCGCTTCTTCATTCGTGTGGAATTCCGTCAGCCCGACGGCTTCGACGAACAGTCTTTCCGTGCAGGCTTGGCCGAGCGCGGCCAGGCCTTTGGCATGATCTTCGAGCTGACCGCGCCGAACTACCGGCCGAAAGTGGTGATCATGGTGTCCAAGGCCGATCACTGCCTCAACGACTTGCTCTACCGCCAGCGCATCGGCCAGTTGTCGATGGACGTGGCGGCGGTGGTGTCCAACCATCCGGATCTCAAGCCGCTGGCCGACTGGCACCAGATTCCCTACTACCATTTCCCTCTCGACCCCAACGACAAACCGGCGCAGGAGCGTCAGGTCTGGCAGGTGATCGAAGAGGCCGGTGCCGAACTGGTCATTCTCGCCCGCTACATGCAGGTGTTGTCACCGGAGCTGTGCCGCAAGCTCGACGGCAAGGCGATCAATATTCACCACTCGCTGCTGCCGGGTTTCAAGGGCGCCAAGCCGTATCACCAGGCCTACAACAAGGGCGTGAAACTGGTCGGCGCCACCGCGCACTACATCAACAACGATCTGGACGAAGGACCGATCATTGCCCAGGGCGTCGAGGCGGTGGACCATAGTCATTACCCCGAGGATTTGATTGCCAAGGGGCGGGATATCGAAGGCCTGACGCTGGCGCGGGCCGTCGGGTATCACATCGAAAGAAGGGTGTTTTTGAACGCGAACAGAACCGTCGTTCTTTAGGCCGCCATCGCTGGCAAGCCAGCTCCCACAGGGATTTGTGTTGTACACAATATTTGAGGTCCACCCGAAACCTGTGGGAGCTGGCTTGCCAGCGATGAGGCCCTGACAGGCAACACATAAGCAGCATCTGTACCCGAGCACTCAACGCGCTGCCCAACCGGGGCAACGCAGTTCCATAAAAACAACAGCGAGGTGAAAGCATGTCTGGCAATCGTGGTGTGGTGTATCTCGGCGCTGGCAAGGTCGAAGTACAGAAAATCGACTACCCGAAAATGCAGGACCCGCGCGGTCGCAAGATCGAGCACGGAGTCATTCTCAAAGTGGTCTCCACCAATATTTGCGGCTCCGACCAGCACATGGTGCGCGGCCGGACTACGGCGCAGACCGGTCTGGTGCTGGGCCATGAAATCACCGGTGAGGTGATCGAAAAAGGCTCCGACGTCGAAAACCTGAAGATCGGCGATCTGGTCTCCGTGCCGTTCAACGTCGCTTGCGGGCGCTGCCGTTCCTGCAAAGAGCAACACACTGGCGTCTGCCTGACCGTTAACCCGGCCCGAGCCGGCGGCGCTTACGGCTATGTCGACATGGGCGACTGGACCGGTGGCCAGGCCGAGTACGTGCTGGTGCCGTACGCCGACTTCAACCTGCTGAAACTGCCGGACCGCGACAAGGCCATGGAGAAAATCCGTGACCTGACCTGCCTCTCCGACATCCTCCCGACCGGTTACCACGGCGCCGTCACTGCCGGCGTTGGCCCGGGCAGCACCGTCTACATCGCAGGCGCCGGCCCGGTCGGTCTTGCCGCTGCCGCCTCCGCACGTCTGCTGGGCGCGGCGGTGGTGATCATCGGCGACGTCAACACCATCCGCCTGGCCCACGCCAAGGCCCAGGGTTTTGAAATCGTCGACCTGTCCACCGACACCCCGCTGCACGAACAGATCGCCGCTCTGCTGGGCGAGCCGGAAGTCGACTGCGCGGTGGACTGCGTCGGCTTCGAAGCACGCGGCCACGGCCACGACGGCGTCAAGGCCGAAGCCCCGGCCACGGTGCTCAACTCACTGATGGGCGTGGTGCGGGTGGCCGGCAAGATCGGCATCCCGGGCCTGTACGTCACCGAAGATCCGGGCGCCGTCGACGCCGCCGCAAAAATGGGCAGCCTGAGCATCCGCTTCGGTCTGGGCTGGGCCAAATCCCACAGCTTCCACACCGGCCAGACCCCGGTGATGAAATACAACCGCCAACTGATGCAGGCAATCATGTGGGACCGCATCAACATCGCCGAAGTGGTCGGTGTGCAAGTCATCAGCCTCGATCAGGCGCCGGAAGGTTACGGCGAGTTCGATGCGGGTGTGCCGAAGAAGTTTGTGATTGATCCGCATAAGTTGTTTAGTGCGGCGTAACGGAACAAGGTGACAAAAAGGGCGGCCGAAATGCCGCCTTTTTCATTTCCGCTAATCGTTATTCATTCGTGCTAAAGGAGCACTGAGTTAACGAAGCAGTGCATTGACCGGTTTTCGTCCAATCGCTGGATGTTGATTCGAAGTGAGCGACATCTGCTACCAAGGCAATGTTTCCATAACGACAACTTATTTGATTGACCAGGATTGGACCGGTTTCGTCTTCGTCTTCGGTAATGTGCGTAACGCTTTCAAACTCAGTGCCCCTGTTGATTTTTAGCTCGTTCGGATTCGCCACCTTCCAGATTCTACCGAAGTTGTCCTTGAGCTCAGAACCATCCCTGGCCTCTTGCATGCCTGAAAGCACGGGGCAGGTGTCTGCCTGTGCGAGGCCTGCAGTAACAGCTAAACAGAGCGGCGTGAATAGTCTTGCGATACGCATGATTTCATTTCCTTGGCGAGTTGAAGGTCAACCATGCCCCGGAAGCATTGCGACGGCTACTGTCATATATGACAGTTTATGAGAACCATTAGGAATGAATCGGGTGGGTTTTTATCGCGAGCAGTGGTCGGCCGGACTAATATCATTTCCCGGTTCTGGAACAGCTCATTGAGTCTCAGGTCAAAAGGCGCAGCTCCGCCTGTTGATGGAGCCCAAGAAATAAGAGGATGTCTGAATGAAGATTTCACGCGGTTTTGCCCTGGCATCGCTCCTGACGCTGGCCGCCGGGCCGGTGTTTGCCGGTTTCAGTCTGAATGACGTGGCCGGTGCGGTATCGGGCATGCAGGGTGGTGACAAGGCGGCGGCCGCCGCGCCGACTTCGGAGACCGCCGGTTTGCTCAGCGCACTGAGTGCACTGGATGTCACGCCGGAGCAAGCCGTCGGCGGCACCAGTGCGATGCTCGGGCTGGCAAAGAATCAGTTGAGCAGCACCGATTACTCGCAACTGGCCAAGGAAGTGCCGGGCATCGACAAGTTGTCCGGTGGCGGCGGCAATCTGGCGGCCCTGGGCGCGTTGCTCGGTTCGTCCGGCAAATCCGCAGGCCTTGAGAATGCGCTGGGCAACGTCAAGGACACCAATGACCTGAACGATGCCTTCAGCGCGTTGGGCATGGACAGCGGCATGATCGGCCAGTTTGCCCCGGTGCTGCTCCAGTACCTCGGTCAGCAGGGCGTCGGCGGTTCGCTGTTGAGTAGCCTGGGCAGCATCTGGGGCACGGGTACCGGCAGTTGATTCAACGGCGCTCGTCGCGCAGTTCGGCGATGCGCTGGTCCTTCTCGTTCCAGAGCTGGTTGACCCAGTTCTGGACGCGCTCGCGAAACAGCGGATCTTTTTCGTAATCGCCCTGCCACAGCGCCGGGTCGAGTTCGCGGGTTTTGATGTCGATAATCACGCGTGGCACGTTGCCGCTGATCAGGTCCCAGAAGCCCGGAATTTTTTCCTGCGGATAAACCACGGTGACGTCGAGCATGGCGTCGAGTTGTTCACCCAGCGCCGCCAGCACAAACGCCACGCCGCCGGCCTTGGGCTTGAGCAGGTGGTTGAACGGGGAAGTCTGCTGTGTGCTTTTCGCTGCGGTGTAGCGGGTGCCTTCCAGATAATTCACCACCGTCACCGGCTGGCGCTTGAACAGCTCGCAGGCCTGTTTGGTGATTTCCAGATCCTTGCCGGCCAGTTCCGGGTTTTTCGCCAGAAACGCCTTGGTGTAGCGCTTCATGAAGGGGTAATCCAGCGCCCACCACGCCAGGCCCAAAAACGGCACCCAGATCAGCTCTTTCTTCAGGAAGAATTTGAAGAACGGCGTACGCCGGTTGAGCGTCTGGATCAGCGCCGGAATATCGACCCAGGACTGATGATTGCTGACCACCAGATACGAGGTGTCGCGACGCAGATCGTCGCCACCGCGAATGTCCCACTGCGTCGGAATGCAGAGCTTGAAGATCAGCTTGTCGATTTCGGCCCAGGTTTCGGCAATCCACATCACCGCCCATGATGCGTAGTCACGCCAGCGCCCGGGTGCGACCAGTTTGAGCAGGGCAAACACCATCAACGGCCCGATCAGGATCAGGGTGTTGAGCAACAGCAGCAGGGTGACGAAACAGCCGGTGAGCAGGCGGCGCATAAGCAACTCTTTGAAGTCCGGTTGGCGGGCCATGATAAGCAGCTTCACGCAGCAGGCCAAATCGGCGCTGACGAATGTTTCACTTTTCAAGCGTTACTCTTTAGTACTTGCGCAAAACCTGTGGCGAGGGAGCTTGCTCCCGCCGGGCTGCGAAGCGGCCCCGGGTCCATGCGCCGCGGTGTGTGCGCTGAGTCGCTAATAAAAGCTTACGACGACTGCGTCGCCGAGCGGGAGCAAGCTCCCTCGCCACAATGCTTGCTGCTGCTTCAACTTCCGCACTTTTCTGCGGTCTAGAATTTGGCGCTGAGCCCACTCTTTCAGGAAACCCCCTACGTGAAATCCCTCCTTGCTCTGTTTGCCCTTGTCGCCCTGCCGGTCATGGCCGCCGAGCCGACCCTGTACGGACGTTACGAATACATCGCGCTGCCGGAGATCGGCGGCGAAGTGCTCAAGGCCAAGATGGACACCGGCGCGCTGACCGCCTCGCTGTCGGCCAAGGACATCGAGACCTTCACCCGCGACGGCGAAGACTGGGTGCGTTTTCGCCTCGCCACCAAGGACGCCAGCAACAAGGTCTTCGAACACAAGGTGGCGCGCATCAGCAAGATCAAAAGCCGCTCCGACGAGGACGATGAAGAGCGCGACGCCAGCGATGCCGCCAAGCGCCCGGTGGTCGATCTGGAATTGTGCCTGGGCAACGTCAAGCGCACCGTCGAGGTCAACCTGACCGATCGCAGCCACTTCAATTACCCGCTGCTGATCGGTGCCAAGGCCTTGCGCGAGTTCGGCGCGGCAGTCAATCCGGCACGGCGCTACACCGCCGACAAGCCTGACTGCTAAGTGGTCTGATTGACGTAACGCCGGGCTTGGGGCACCGTTCGCGCATTACCTGCCACGGGCTCGGACGCCATGCCGCACATTCTGATTGTCGAAGACGAAGCGGCGATTGCCGACACGCTGATATTTGCCTTGCAGGGCGAGGGGTTCAGCACCACGTGGCTGAGCCTCGGCGCGGCGGCGCTGGAGCATCAGCGGCAGACCCCGGCCGACCTGATCATTCTCGACATCGGCCTGCCGGATATCAGTGGCTTCGAGACCTGCAAGCAACTGCGGCGCTTCACCGAAGTGCCGGTGCTGTTCCTCAGCGCACGGGATGCCGAGATCGACCGCGTGGTGGGGCTGGAGATCGGCGCTGACGATTACGTGGTCAAGCCGTTCAGCCCGCGCGAAGTGGCGGCGCGGGTCAAAGCCATCCTCAAGCGCATCGCGCCGCGCCCCACCGTGGAAACCGGTTCCACGCTGTTTCGCATCGATCCCGAACGCGTACAAATCAGCTATCGCGGCCAGCCACTGAGCCTGACCCGTCATGAGTTCCGTCTGCTGCAATGCCTGCTCGAACAACCCGAGCGGGTTTTCAGCCGCGAGCAATTACTCGACGCGCTGGGCGTTGCCGCTGATGCCGGTTACGAACGCAGCATCGACAGCCACATCAAAAGCGTACGTGCCAAGCTGCGCCTGGTGCGCGCCGACGCCGAGCCGATCCAGACCCATCGCGGCCTCGGCTACAGCTACAGTCCGGGGCACAGCTGATGTCGTTGGGTCTGCGCATTTTTCTGGTGTACGTGCTGTTTGTCGGCCTGACCGGTTATTTCGTACTGAACACGGTGATGGAGGAAATCCGCCCCGGCGTGCGCCAGTCCACCGAAGAGACACTGGTCGATACCGCCAACCTGATGGCGGAAATCCTGCGCGACGATTTCAAGGCCGGCACCCTCAGCGAGAACCGCTGGCCGCAATTGCTGCGTGCCTATGGCGAGCGCCAGCCGCAGGCGACGATTTGGGGCCTGCCGAAGAATCAGGTCAACCACCGCATCTATGTCACCGACGCCAAAGGCATCGTCGTGCTCGATTCCAGTGGCGTGGCGGTCGGTCAGGATTACTCGCGCTGGAATGACGTCTACCTGACCCTGCGCGGCGAGTACGGCGCGCGCTCCAGCCGCAGCGACGCCGATGATCCGGGTTCGTCGGTCATGCACGTTGGCGCGCCGATCCGTGACAACGGCAAGATCATCGGCGTGGTCACCGTGGCCAAGCCCAACAGTTCGCTGCAGCCATATGTCGATCGCACTGAACGGCGCCTGCTGATTTACGGTGCCGGCCTGATCGGTCTCGGTCTGTTGTTCGGCGCCTTGCTGTCGTGGTGGCTGAGCCGCGCGCTGCATCGCCTGACCGGTTATGCACAAGCCGTGAGCGAGGGGCGGCGGGTGGAAGTGCCGCACTATCGCGGCGGTGAACTTGCGCAACTCGCCACGGCGGTCGAGCAGATGCGCACGCAACTGGAAGGCAAGGCCTACGTCGAGCGCTATGTACACACGCTGACCCACGAACTGAAAAGCCCGCTGGCGGCGATTCGCGGTGCGGCGGAGTTGCTGCTGGCGGAGATGCCAACGGTTCAGCGCCTGCGCTTTGTCGGCAATATCGACAGCGAAAGTGCGCGCATGCAACAGTTGATCGAACGCTTGCTCAACCTGGCGCAGGTCGAACAACGCCAAGGCCTGGAAGAGCGAGTGGCGGTGCCGCTTTCGGTGTTGGTCGAGCAACTATTGAGCGCCCAAGCGGCGCGGATCGAGGGGAAACAACTGCGTGTCGAGCAAGCGATCGGCAACGATCTGTTGCTGATTGGCGAGCCGTTTCTGCTGCGCCAGGCCTTGGGCAACCTGCTGGAAAACGCGCTGGATTTCACCCCGGTGCAAGGCGTGTTGCACTTCAGTGCCGAGCGGGTCGGCGAGCGGATCGAATGTCGTCTGTTCAACCAGACCGCGCCGATCCCCGATTACGCCTTGCCGCGTTTGACCGAGCGGTTCTACTCGTTGCCGCGCCCGGACACCGGGCGCAAAAGTACCGGGCTGGGGCTGAATTTTGTCGAGGAAGTGGTCAAGTTGCATGGCGGGGGGATGCGCATTCGTAACGTCGAAAAGGGTGTTGAGGTGACGTTGCGCCTGCCTTGAGCTGATCCCTGTGGCGAGGGAGCTTGCTCCCGCTGGGCTGCGAAGCGGCCCCGATTCCAGATATCCCGCTGTATTCAGTTGAACCACCAATCGAGGCTTACGACGACTGCGTCGCCGAGCGGGAGCAAGCTCCCTCGCCACAGGGGCCGGTGCATTTTCCACATAATCTCCATATTTCCCCCACATTCCCACCACACCGCATCGCCAGACTCCCCCCCATCCAAACAGGGAGAGTCCCATGAACAAGAATCTGACCATCAAGCTCGGCGCCATTGCCCTGCTGATCCTGCTGTTGCTGATCCCGTTGCTGATGATCGACGGCGTCATCGACGAGCGTCAGCAACTGCGCGACGGCGTGCTCGAAGACATCGCCCGCAGTTCCAGTTATAGCCAGCAACTGAGCGGGCCGGTGATGGTGGTGCCGTATCGCAAAGTGATCCATAACTGGAAGACCCACGATAAAACCAACAAGCGCTATGACGAACCGACTGAGGAGCGCGGTCGTCTGTATTTCCTGCCGGAGCGCTTCGAACTCGACGGCCAGGTGCAGACCGAACTGCGCGCCCGGGGCATTTATGAAGCGCGGCTGTTTCACGCCGACAACCGCATCAACGGCCATTTCTCCTTGCCGGCGCAGTTGGGGATTAAAGAAGACTTCAGCGATTACCGTTTTGACGCGCCGTTCCTCGCGGTCGGTATCAGCGACATCCGCGGGATCGAAAACGCACTGCAACTGGAACTCGACGGCCAGCGCCTGGACTTCGTTCCGGGTACTCAAGTCGGCTGGCTCGGTGAAGGCGTTCGCGTGACGCTGCCGCTGCTGGACACCGGCAAAACCACCGAGCTGAGCTTTGGTTTCGACCTGCGCCTGCAAGGCACCGGTTCATTGCAGGTGTTGCCGGTGGGCAAGACCAGCAGCGTCAGCCTGACTGCCAACTGGCCGCACCCCAGTTTTGTCGGCAACTTCCTGCCGGGCAAACGGGAAATCACTGACGCCGGTTTCAGTGCTGACTGGCAGACCACATTCTTCTCTACCAACCTGCAAGACGCCATGAGCCGTTGCGTCAATAGCAACGAGTGCGAGGCGTTTACCGGCCGCAGCTTCGGCGTGAGTTTTATCGACCCGGTGGATCAGTACCTGAAAAGCGATCGGGCGATCAAATACGCGCTGCTGTTCATCGTCCTGACGTTCGCCGGTTTCTTCCTCTTCGAAGTGCTCAAGAGCCTGGCGGTGCACCCGGTGCAATACGCCTTGGTCGGCGTGGCGCTGGCGTTCTTTTACCTGTTACTGCTGTCGTTGTCGGAACACATCGGTTTTGCCCTGGCGTACGTGCTGTCGGCCAGTGGCTGCGTGCTACTGATCGGTTTCTATGTCAGTCATGTGCTGCGCAGCGCGTGGCATGGCTTGAGTTTTTCGGCCGGGCTGGCGGCGTTGTACGGCCTGCTTTATGGCTTGCTGAGCGCCGAGGATTACGCGCTGTTGATGGGCTCGCTGCTGCTGTTCGGCTTGCTCGGAGTGTTCATGGTGCTGACGCGCAAACTGGACTGGTATGGGATTGGGTTGAAACCGGCCAAACCGCTTGAGTTTGATGTGGAGGCGATGGGATGAGTGGGTTAAGAGATGAGCGAAGGGAAGTCGCGGTTTTGCTGACGCTGATTGTTGCAGCGCTACCGCCGGAGCCGAGTTGGTGCCATCGCTGGCAAGCCAGCTCCCACAGGATAGATGCCGACACACAGGTCAGCGGACTGTCCCGATTCAATGTGGGAGCTGGCTTGCCAGCGATGGGGTCAGATCAAGCGCCGCAGATTCAAGCCTTGGGCATTGTCGCAACCATGGACGGTCGCTGACTCACCTCAAAATACCAGTTGGCCAGTTGCGGATTGGCCGCGCGCCAGTCCAGGTCGGGGAAGCGCAGGTCGAGATAACCCAGCGCACACGCCACGCTGATCGCCGCGACATCGAAATGGCTGGTCAGCTCGGCAATCGCATCCTTTTCCAGCACGGCCAGGGCGCGACGAATCTTGTCGCGCTGGGCGTCGAGCCATTCGTCCCAGTGCTTCTCTACCGGACGCAAAACGGTTTCGTATCGCACCATCACCGAGGCATCCATGATCCCGTCGGCCATTGACGCCAAGGTCAGCCGGCGCCAGCGCGCCGCGCCTTCACGGGGGATCAGCGGGTTGCCGACGTGCTGCTGGTCGAGGTATTCGAGAATCACCCGGCTGTCATGGATGACATTGCCATCGGCCAGGCGCAGGGCGGGGATCTTGCTCAGCGGGTTGTCGGCGATCAGCGCCGGGTCCGGGCTGACCGGGCTGAGCACACAGTCCTGCAGCGCGACACGATCCTGCTGACCGGTTTCGTGCAGCAGCACCATGACTTTGCGCACGAACGGGGACAGGGTGTTGTGGTACAGGGTCATGCTGGGGGCGGACATGGGCAAGGTCTCGATCAGGACAATGATCGGGCAGCATAGCCTGTTACCGATCCCTTGTAGGAGTGAGCCTGCTCGCGATGACGTTGGGTCAGTCAACATCGATGTTGAACATTAGTCCGCTATCGCGAGCAGGCTCACTCCTACACGGGATTTCAGCTTCGCCGCATTAATCCCTTTATGGCCAAGACCGCCGGCACGCCAAGCCCGACCCAGCTCAACGCATCCCAGAGTCCGTCCCCGAGCAACGCCGCAAACAACCCCCCGGCACTGAGCAACGCAATCACAATCGGCGTGCTGAAGACTTTCCAGAAACTCGACTGACGCGGTTTCATGCCGAAGCCTCCGTGGTTTCCAGCACCGGTCTGGCCGCTTTGCGCCGCACCACCCACAGATACACGCCGCTGGCCAGCACGATGATGGTCAGCACATCCAGCGTCGCCCAAAGGATTTTCATCGGCATGCCGCCGTAATCACCGAAGTGCAGCGGCTGCGACATGCCCATGGCGTCCATGTACCACGGGCGTTCGGCCACGGCGGTGACTTGCAGGGTCGTGGCATCGATCAGCACCGGCGTCAGCAGGTGCGAGGTCAGGTGCGTGCCGCCCTTCATGAACACCGAGTAATGGTGTTCGCTGGAAAATCGTGTGCCGGGGAAAGCGATGAAGTCGGGTTTCATGCCCGGTGCCACTTCAGCGGCGATATCGAGCAGGCGCGTGGCCGGTGCCAGTCTGGTTAGCGGCGGTGCATCGCGATACGGCGCGATCAGCGTGGTCAGCGCGTCGTTGCGCCACGCGGCGATCAGCAGGTCGGCGCAGGCGCTGATCACCCCGGTCACCCCCACCACCAGGCACCACGTCAGCGTCACGATGCCAATCAGGTTATGCAGGTCGAGCCAGCGCAGGCGCGCGGATTTGTCCTGGCGCACGGTGCCGAACTTCAAGCGGCGCATGAACGGCAGGTACAGCACCGTTCCGGAGACAATCGCCACGACAAACAGCAGACCCATGAACGCCAGCAGCAGCTTGCCGGGCAATCCGGCAAACATGTCGACGTGCAGGCGCAGGATGAACAGCATCAAACCGCCGTTGGCCGAAGGCGTTTCCAGCGCTTCACCGGTGCGTGCATCGAGCATGAACGTGTGGGAAGCGTTCGGCTCGGTGCCGGCGGTTTTTGCCATGATGGTCAGCACGGCGTTCGGCTCATCGTCGTCGAAACCGAAGTACTGCACGACATCATCGGGGCGATGTTTTTCGGCCGCTGCGACCAACTGCGCCAGATTCAGCCGCGGTGTGTCGGCCGGCATCTCGCGCACTTCAGGCGCATCGCCGAGCAGGTGCTCGATCTCGTGATGGAAAATCAGCGGCAGACCGGTCAATGCCAGCATCAGCAAAAACACGGTGCAGATCAGGCTGGTCCAGGTGTGGATGAACGACCAGCGACGAATTGTTTTACTTTTCATTTCATGACCTTCAAAAGCACCAAAGCCGTCCACGGAGGACGGCCTGGTAACAGGGCCTGTTTCAGCTCACTGGCTTACCACTTGTAAGTCGCGCTGGCGACCACGCTGCGCTGGTCGCCGTAATAGCAATAGAAGCCGTCGCAGGTGGAAATGTAGTCTTTATCGAACAGGTTGGTCGCGTTGACTGCCAGCGACGCGCCTTTGAGGCTGTTGTCCAGGCGGCCGAGGTCGTAATGCACCGAAGCGTCGAACACGGTGTAGGCGTCAGCCTTGCCCAGCCAGCTGTTGGCCTTGTCGCCGTAGGTGTTGCCGGTGTAACGCACGCCGGCGCCCACGCCGAAACCGTCGAGCACGCCGGTGTGCCAGGTGTAGTCGGTCCACAGCGAGGCTTGCTGGTTCGGCATCAATTGCAGGCGGTTGCCCTTGTCGACGCCGTTCTGCACTTCGGACTTGGCCAGGGTGTAGGCGGCGATGACTTTCAGGTTGTCGGTCACGTCGGAGACCGCTTCCAGTTCCAGGCCCTTGACCTTCACTTCGCCGGCCTGGCTGGTGATCGAGACATTGTTGACGAAGGTGTTGACCGACACGTTCTTCTGGGTGAGGTCATACACGGCGGCGGTCAGCAGGGTCTTGCTGCCCGGTGGCTGGTATTTGATACCCAGTTCCCACTGCTTGCCTTCGGTTGGCTTGAGCGAACCGGTCGAGGTGGCGTCGGCACCCGTGGTCGGCTGGAAGGATTCGGCATACGACAGGTACGGTACAAATCCGTTGTCGAACACGTAGCTGAGCGCGGCGTTGCCGCTGAACTGTTTGTCGCGCTGGGTATTTGTCGCATCGCCCTTGTTGAAGAACTCAGTGCTGGTGTGCACCCAGTCTTCACGGCCGCCGAGGGTCAGGCGCCATTGGTCGAGGGCCATCTGGTCCTGGACGTAGAGACCGGTCTGGAAGGTTTTCTGGTTGTAGTCGTAAAACGCTGTGGAGCGCGCCGGGCGTACGATTGGCTGGCCGTAGATCGGCGTGATCACGTTGGTGGTCAGGCCATCGCCGAAGATTGAGGTGTAGTTGGTGTTGCTGCGCTGGTGGTCCAGGCCCAGCAGCAGGGTGTGGCGGATATCACCGGTAGAGAAGTCGGCCTGGAAGTTGTTGTCGACGGCGAACTGGCTGATGTCCTCGTCGACGCTCGTGCTGGTGCGGCCGACGTTGCCCTGCTCATCCACGGTCGTGAACGGGTAGGAACCAGGCGTCAGCGACTGGAACGACAAATCCGACTTGGTATAACGCAGGTTCTGCTTGAACTGCCAGACATCGTTCAACCGATGCTCAAAGGCGTAACCCAGCGCGTAGTAAGTGCGGTCGTAATATTCCCAGTCCGGATCGCCGAGATTTTTATGGTGAGAAATATCACCGAACGGCGATTTGATTTTGGTGCCCTGGATCGGCAAAAACTGGCTGGTGATGCCGGTATCGTCGCGGGTGAACTGGCTCAGCAGGGTGAATTTGGTGTCGTCATCGATATTCCAGGTCAGGCTCGGCGCGATGTTGTAGCGCTTGTTGTCGACATGATCGACCTGCGTGCCGCTGTCGCGCACCACGCCGCTGATGCCGTAGAGAAACTGCCCGGCGTCATCGATCTTGCCGGTGCTGGCAAAGTTGATCTGGCGATGATTGTCGCTGCCGTATTGCAGCTGGATTTCGCTGCTGGTTTCGGCGCTGGGACGCCGGCTGACCATGTCGAGCAGGCCGCCCGGCGGGGTCTGGCCGTACACCGACGAGGCCGGGCCGCGCAGCAGGGCGAGGCGGTCAAGGTTCCAGGTTTCCTGTTTCGGGTTGGCGTACACGCCTTTGGGCAGCGGCAGGCCATCGAGGAACTGGGTCGGTTCGAAACCGCGTACACGCAGCCAGTCGGTGCGTGTGTCGCTGCCATAGCTGCTGGCGGTGATACCCGGCATGTAGCGCACGGCGTCATCAAGGCTGTGCACGCTGCGGTCGTCCATTTGCTGACGGGTGGCAACGGAAATCGAACGCGGTGCTTCGACCAGTGCAGTGTCAGTCTTGGTACCGGCGGCGGTGCGGGTCGCGGTATAGCCCTCGACCGGGCCCCAGGCATTTTCCAGGTTTTCCACGCCGATGATCGCGGTTTCCGGCAGGGCCATCGTGCCGTCGGGCACGGCCACCAGGGTGAAGGTGCCGGCGCTGCTTTGTTCCAGTTGCAGACCGGTGCCGCGCAGCGCTGCACGCAGGGCGCCGGCAGGGTCATATTGACCGTTGACCGGCGCCGAGGTCTTGCCGGCCGCCAGCGACGGGTTCAGCGACAGCGCGAGGCCGCCCTGGCTGGCGATCTGGTTCAGCGTGGTCGACAGCGGCGCCGCCGGCAGGTTGTAGGCGCGCACGCTGGACGCTTGTTCAGCAGCGAGCAGCGGGCCGCTGATCAGCGGCGTGCCGCAAGCGATGGCAATGGCAAGCAGACTGGGACGCAACAAGGTGTCTAGCGAACGGGACATACGGCGGCTCCTGAATGGAAATATTTCTCAATTGCCTGTGTGCCGGACGAGATTCGAAAAGTGATAGGGCTGGGTGGAAATTATTTTGTTTCGCTGCAAAGCAGCGATTTTCTAGCGGATGCAAAGTCTTGTGGCGAGGGAGCTTGCTCCCGCTTGAGCGCGTAGCGGTCCCCGGCATTTTTTCCGCGCGATTGCATTGGCGGTTTAGCGACGGCTTCGCCGCCGAGCGGGAGCAAGCTCCCTCGCCACAGGCTCAACTCAAACTCAGGGTTTGGTCTCAGCCTTCGCCACAGTCACCCAATACTGTGTATGCCGCTCGATCTGCACTGGCAGGGTCGGCAGCAATGCACTCAGCGCTTTATCGGTGTCATGCAACGGGAAGCTGCCGGTGATGCGCAGGTCCGCCACGTCCGGCGCCACGCCCAGATGGCCGCGCCGATAGCGTCCCAGCTCCTGCACCAGATCCCCTAGCCGCGCGTTATCCACCACCAGCATGCCGCGCGTCCACGCATCGGCGCCGGGGTTGAGCGCGACAATTGAGCCCAGCCCGTCGCTGCGCAGCAGCACTTGCTGGCCTTCGCGCAGAATCTGTTCTGCCGGGTTGCCTTGCGCCTGTGCGGCGACCGCCGACTGCAACACGCTCAGGCGCGTGCCTTGCTCTTCGCGCTTGACCAGAAACCGTGTACCCAGAGCGCGCATGCTGCCTTCGCGGGTTTCGACGATGAACGGCCGCGCATCGCCATGGCCAGTCTCGACGAGGATTTCGCCTTCCTGCAGCACGACCAAACGGCGCTGCTCATCGAAGCGCACATCCACCGCGCTGTGGGTGTTGAGATTGAGCAGGGTGCCGTCGGGCAAGCGCAGGGTGCGCTGTTCGCCGGTAGCGGTGCGCTGATCGGCGAGCCAGTAGTCCAGCGGCAGATAATGCTCACTGACAAATAACCCCAGACCGATGATCACGACGACGCTGGCCAGCCCGCTGCCGAGTTTGCGCACGCGCCGACGGATGCCTTCGCGCGATTGCAGCAACGCACTGCGCGCCGGGCCCTTGGCGACGCTGAAACGCTGATCGAGCATGCCCAACTGGCGCCAGGCGCGGGCATGCTCTTCATGGGCCGCGTGCCATTTGGCGAATTCCTCACGTTCCAGCACGGTGCTCGAATCGAGGGTCAACTGCCAGGCAATCGCCGCGTCCAGCACATGGGCCGGTACCGGTCTGGAACTGGCCGGGCTCATGTCGGCTCACCGTACAGCGCCACGTAACACTGGCGCAGGCCTTGCGCCAGATACTGCCGCACGCGCGGCACCGAGACGCCCAGCTTGTCGGCGATTTCGGCATGGCTGAGGCCATCGAGGCGGTTATAAAGGAAGGCGGCGCGAGCCTTGGTCGACAGCTTGCCGAGCAGGCGGTCGATGGCCTTGAGGTCGTCGAGGATCATCTGCTGTTCTTCCACCGACGGTTGTTCGCCTGCGGGGATCAGCATCAACTCGGTGAGGTAGGCCTGTTCCAGCGCGGCGCGACGGAAATAATCGAACAGCAGGCCTTTGGCGATCGCCACCAGAAATGCCCGTGGCTCACGTGGTGTCAGCAGCTCGTCGCGGTTGAGCAGGCGCACAAAGGTGTCCTGGCTCAAATCTTCGGCACGCTGCGGGCAGGCGACATTGCGCCGCAACCACGCCAGCAGCCAAGCGCGATGATCGCGATACATCGCACCGACGAGCTCACTGCGGGGACTTGGGACTGATGACACCGGACATCACCGATTGGGAAATATTAACTAACGCGAATTGTTCGCGATTCTGGCAGAGGTGGGAATGGTTAGCAATTGGCCACTGGTCAGGTGATATGAGGCAACGCGCTGCCTTGTGGAAGCGAGCCTGCTCATGAAGGCGGCCGGACAGGCGCCGAAAAGCTAGAAGGACGGCGCCTGCTGCCGTCGCTTCCACTGACCCAGCCGCTGCTGCAAATTCAACGGACTATGAATCTGCTGCGCCCGCGCCCGGCTGAACAGAATCAACGCCAGTTCCGCCGTGGCCAGCGCATCGGCACTCGCGTTATGCCGCTCGAACACTTCAAGCCGGAACCACTCGATCCATTCATCCAGGCCGGCTTCGCGAATGTTCGCTTGTGGACACAACAGTGGCGCGATATCCGCCACGTCCAGAAACACATGCTGCAACTTATGCCCCAGATGTTCCTTCAACGCGCGCCCGAGCATGTGCTGATCGAACGGCGCATGAAACGCCAGCAACGGGCTGTCGCCGACAAATTCCATGAACTCCACGAGGGCCTCGGCCGGGTCACTGCCGGCGGCAATCGCATTTGGCCCCAACCCATGAATCAGCACGCTTGGGCTGACCTTCAACTCACTACATTGCAAGGTGCGCTCGAACTGCTGGCTGAAATCAACCGCGCCGTCCTCGATGGCCACCGCGCCAATCGACAGCACGCGGTCCTTGTTGATATTGAGGCCGGTGGTTTCCAGATCCAGCACCACCCAACGCTGCTCGCGCAGGCTGCATTCGCTCAGCCCGGTGATGACTGGCAACTTTGCCAGACGCTGTTGCAGCGCCGCCGGCACTACAGGACTGGCCGGGCGCAGCCAGGAAAACAGGCTCATAGCTGATACCGCAAGGTCAGGCTGCTTTGCAGACGCTGCGCCTGGCGCAGGGATTCACGCAGGATGCGCCGGTCCAGATGATTGAGGCTGTCGGGATCGACGCGGTTGGAGTACGGCAGATTCTCGCGGGTCTGTAATTGATGCTGTTGCATCCGCGTTTGCTGAATGAAGTGATAGGCCTCTTCGTATGCGGCGCCGTCCAGCGGCTCGATCACCTCTTTGTCCACCAGTTGGCGGAAGCGTTCGAGGGTGTTGTTGGCGTCGATGCCGTTGGCCAGCGCCAGCAAGCGGGCGCCATCCACGAACGGCGTCAGGCCCTGGATTTTCAGATCCAGCGTGGCTTTCTCGCCATTCTTGCGTGCCAGCACGAACTCACGGAATCGGCCCACCGGCGGGCGATTGCGCAGCGCGTTTTCAGCCAGCATGCGCTGGAACAAACGGTTGTCGCCGACCTGCTCGAGAATGCCTCGGCGCAATTGCTCGCAGCCTTGCTCATCGCCCCAGACCACGCGCAGGTCGAAATAAATGCTTGAGCCCAACAGGTTCTCTGGCGTCGCCTCTCGAATAAATGCCGCGAAGCGCCGCGCCCATTCGGCCCGCGACAGACACAGCTCGGGGTTGCCGGCCATGATGTTGCCCTTGCACAGGGTGAAGCCACACTGCGCCAGACTCTGGTTGATCTGCTGGGCAATCGGCAGCAACCTGCCGCGGATCTCCGCTGCGTGCACCGCATCGCGGGCGTCGAACAGGATGCCGTTGTCCTGATCGGTGTGCAGCGTTTGCTCGCGGCGACCTTCACTGCCGAAACACAACCAGCTGAACGGTACGCCGGGATCGCCTTTTTCGGCGAGGGTCAGCTCGATCACCCGGCATACGGTGTGATCGTTGAGCAAGGTGATGATGTGAGTGATCTGCGTTGAGGATGCGCCGTGGGCGAGCATGCGTTCGACCAGTTGGCCGATCTCACCGCGCAGGATCACCAGTTGCTCAACCCGCTGGGCACTGCGAATCGTTCGGGCCAGGTGGACCAGATCGACCCGTTGCAGACTGAACAGATCGCGCTCGGAGACCACGCCACACAGGCGCTGATCCTTGACCAGGCAAACGTGCGCAATGTGCCGCTCGGTCATGGCGATCGCTGCGTCGAATGCGCTGTGATCCGGTGACAGATAGAATGGCGCGCGGGTCATATGCTGTTCGATGGCATCGCTGAAATCGCCGGCACCTTCGGCCACCACATGGCGTAGATCGCGCAGAGTAAAAATCCCCAGCGGCGCCTTGTGCTCATCCACCGCGACGATGCTGCCGACCTGTTGCTCGTGCATCAGCTTTACCGCCTCGCGCAATGGCGTGTCCGCGCTGCACGTTACCGGATGCCGCATCGCCAGCTCACCCAGTCGGGTGTTCAGCGAATATTGCGTGCCGAGGGTTTCCACGGCTTTTTGCTGCACCTGCTGGTTGACCTGATCGAGCAGGCTGCTGACCCCGCGCAAAGCGAAATCACGGAAGGTGCTGGAGAGCGCGAACAGTTTGATGAACGCCAGTTTGTTCAGTTGCAGGCAAAAAGTATCTTCGCCCGCCAGATGTTCGGTGCGTGTGGCGCGCTCACCGAGCAGGGCCGCCAGCGGAAAGCATTCGCCGGTGGTGATTTCAAAGGTGGTTTCGGTGCCGGGTTTGGTGATGTGCTGGCGTTCGCCGACCACGCGACCCTGCTTGACGATATGGAAATGTTCGACCGGGCCGTCGGCGGGTTTGATGATGCTCTCGCCCTGGGCGAAAAAACGCAGCTGACATTGCTCCACCAGATAAGCGAGGTGGGCGTGTTCCATCTGATTGAAGGGCGGGAAGCGCTGGAGGAATTGCAGGGTGCCCTGAATATTCTGCAAAACCGCGGTTTTCCCTGCCTGGGTGAAGGCGTCCGCTTTACTCATAACCATTACCGCAGTCTTTTTCGAATTGTTGTTGTCGGATCGTGGCAACCATGGTCTTCCCCCACAGGCGGGGTGCCCATTGGACGTAAGTCTAGGTTTTGCCACCATTGGCAACATTTCGGAAATACCCTACGCAAAAGCCCGGAAAAGCGTGCCGTTGCCCCTTGGAAAAAAATCCGACGAAGTGCACATTGAAGCGCTGTCTGGCGATGTCTGACGACTTGCCAGATGATTGTTTGGAACACTTAGAGAACGCCATGTCCGACCACGATATTTTGAGCGATGCCGAGCGTGAAGCGCTCAGCGCAGTGATGCTCGAACCCGATCTGCCGCCGCAGCGTGTCTTGATCGTCGACGACGACAAGGATGCCCGGGAACTGTTGTCGGAAATTCTCGCGCTGGACGGGATTCGCTGCATGACCGCGGCCAGCGGTGAAACCGCGCTGAAAATGCTCGACGAAAAGCCTTCGATCGGGCTGGTGATTACCGATCTGCGCATGGGCAATGTCGATGGCCTGGAGCTGATCCGGCAGGTTCGTGAATCGGTGCGGGCAGCGATGCCGATCATCATTGTCTCCGGCGATGCCGACGTGAAAGACGCGATCGAGGCGATGCATCTGAGCGTGGTGGATTTTCTGCTCAAGCCGATTGATACAGTGAAGTTGCTCGGTCTGGTGAAACACGAATTGGGTATAGAACCCTAGACGAACTCCACTGCTCAGAAGATCTTTTGTGGCGAGGGAGCTTGCTCCCGCTGGGCCGCGAAGCGGCCCCAATCAAAGCAACCACAGCTATCCAGACACACTGCATTCAGTGAATTTACGACTGCTGCGCAGCCGAGCGGGAGCAAGCTCCCTCGCCACAGGTTCTGTCATTCGCCAAGAAACGATGGGGTATCAAAAACAGAAAGGCCCTGATCTCTCGATCAGGGCCTTTTTCATTTTCAGCATCAACGCACGTTACAGACCGTTGGCCTTCTTGAACTCACGACGACGACGGTGCAGCACCGGCTCGGTGTAGCCGTTCGGCTGTTGGGTGCCTTCGATCACCAGTTCGACCGCCGCCTGGAAGGCGATGTTGCTGTCGAAATCCGGAGCGAGCGGACGATACAGCGGGTCGTTGGCGTTCTGACGGTCGACCACTGGCGCCATGCGCTTGAGGCTTTCCATGACCTGGTCCTGGGTGACGATGCCGTGGCGCAACCAGTTGGCGATGTGCTGGCTGGAAATACGCAGCGTCGCACGGTCTTCCATCAGGCCGATGTCATTGATGTCCGGCACTTTCGAACAACCGACGCCCTGATCGATCCAGCGCACCACGTAGCCAAGAATGCCCTGGGCGTTATTGTCCAGTTCGTGCTTGATCTGCTCTGGCGTCCAGTTCGGGTTCACTGCCAGCGGGATGGTCAGGATGTCGTCCACCGAGGCGCGGGCGCGTTTGGCCAGTTCGGCCTGACGGGCGAACACGTCGACCTTGTGATAATGCAGCGCGTGCAGCGCTGCGGCGGTCGGCGATGGCACCCAGGCGGTGTTGGCGCCGGCCAGTGGGTGAGCGATTTTCTGTTCAAGCATCGCAGCCATCAGGTCCGGCATCGCCCACATGCCTTTACCGATTTGTGCGCGACCTTGCAGGCCGGTGCTCAAACCGATATCGACGTTCCAGTTCTCATAGGCGCCGATCCACTTCTCGGTCTTCATATCAGCCTTGCGCACCACTGGGCCGGCTTCCATGGAGGTGTGGATTTCGTCGCCGGTGCGGTCGAGGAAACCGGTGTTGATGAACACCACGCGCTCGCTCGCGGCCTGGATGCAGGCCTTGAGGTTGACCGTGGTGCGGCGTTCCTCGTCCATGATCCCGACTTTCAGAGTGTTGCGCGGCAAGCGCAGGACATCTTCGATGCGCCCGAACAGCTCGTTGGTGAACGCGGCTTCTTCCGGGCCATGCATTTTCGGTTTGACGATGTAGACCGAACCGGTGCGGGTGTTGCGCCGCGAAGTATTGCCGTTGAGGTTGTGCACCGCCGCCAGGCAAGTGACCAGGCCGTCGAGGATGCCTTCCGGCACTTCGTTGCCGTGCTTGTCGAGGATCGCGTCGATGGTCATCAGGTGACCGACGTTACGCACGAACAACAGCGAACGGCCGTGCAAGGTGACTTCACCGCCATCAGGCGCGGTGTAGGTGCGATCCGGGTTCATGGTGCGGGTGAAGGTCTGGCCGCCCTTGGCGACTTCTTCCGCCAGGTCGCCCTTCATCAGGCCAAGCCAGTTGCGGTAGATCACCACTTTGTCGTCGGCATCGACGGCGGCCACGGAGTCTTCGCAGTCCATGATGGTGGTCAGCGCCGCTTCCATCAGGATGTCTTTGACGCCGGCCGCGTCGGTCTGGCCGACCGGGGTGCTGGCATCGATCTGGATTTCGAAGTGCAGGCCGTTGTGCTTGAGCAGAATCGCGATCGGCGCGTTGGCGTCGCCCTGGAAACCGATCAGCTGAGCGTCATCGCGCAGGCCGCTGTTGCTGCCGCCCTTCAGCGTTACCACCAGTTTGCCGTCAGCGATTTTGTAGCCGGTCGAATCGACGTGGGAACCGGCAGCCAGCGGTGCCGCTTCGTCGAGGAAGGCCCGGGCGAAGGCGATGACTTTGTCGCCACGCACCTTGTTGTAGCCTTTGCCTTTTTCCGCGCCACCTTCTTCGCTGATCGCGTCGGTGCCGTAGAGGGCGTCATACAGTGAACCCCAGCGAGCGTTCGAGGCATTGAGTGCGAAGCGAGCATTCATCACCGGCACCACGAGTTGCGGGCCGGCGGTACGGGCGATTTCATCGTCGACGTTTTGCGTCGTGGCCTGGAAATCAGCCGCTTCTGGCAGCAGATACCCGATCTCTTGCAGGAAAGCCTTGTACGCCACGGTGTCGTGAGCCTGGCCGGCATGCTGCTGGTGCCAGGCATCGATGCGCGCCTGGAAGTCGTCGCGTTTGGCGAGTAGGGCTTTGTTCTTCGGCGCCAGGTCGTGAATGACCTTGTCGGCACCGTCCCAGAATTGTTCGGCGGTGAGGCCGGTACCGGGAATGGCTTCGTTGTTCACGAAGTCGAACAGGACTTTGGCGACCTGCAGGCCACCGACTTGAACGTGTTCAGTCATTGCTTGCCTCACTCTGCTCAGCTATTTCGCTTTTCAGCTCTTCAATTTGGCAATGAAGCCTCGGGCCATTTAAACCACAAACCTGCCGACCAGTACATGCCATTGCGGGCGGCTGGGCTGGGACCAATCAACGGCTTGGGGGCCTTGCTGACAGGGCTTTCAGGGTTGCGGACGGGCCTTGGGCAGACATCGATCCAGCGTTATGTAGTGCGCGCTGCGGCATACTACATGATGAGTTGCGCTTGTGAAAATCAGACTAATTACGTCGTTCTGCGACCTCATGTCGCATTGCGGTCACATCGCGGAACGGGATGTTCTCAAAAAACTGTTGGATTGTTCCAGCTAAATATCGAAAGTTGTACACATAAATGCTGTTTGGCTGCTATGGCGCAGTTTTTGGTGCGTCCGCGGTTGTGGCAAGGGTTGCTCCCGCCGTCCGCTGCTGTGGCCATGAAGCTTGCCCCGCCGTTCGCTATTGCGGCGAGGGAGCTTGCTCCCGCTCGGCTGCGCAGCAGTCGTCAAGGCGTTATGCAGAAAGGGCGTCCTGCGGCCACCAGCGGGAGCAAGCTCCCTCGCCACAGGGGTACCTGCCGCAATGCAGCCGAATCCATGCCCTTGCCTATACTTGCCCTTCGATAACAAAAGTCATGACAAGAGGGCTGCGCCATGGACCATCTCGTACTCACGGTTTTCGCCCCGGACAAGCCCGGGCAGGTCGAGCGCATCGCCCAGTGCATTGCCGAGCACGGCGGCAACTGGCTGGAAAGCCGCATGTCGCGGATGGCGGGGCAATTCGCGGGGATTCTGCGTGTGGGTGTGCCGGCGGAGGCTTACGACGAATTAGTCGATTCCTTACAGGCGCTGGCGGCGCACGGTATCCGCGTGCTGATCGCCGAGAGCGGTGTCGAGCAATCCTGCACCTGGAAACCGATCGCCATGGAACTGGTTGGCAATGATCGCCCCGGCATCGTGCGCGACATCACACGGTTGTTGAGCGAGCAGGGCGTGAATCTGGAAAGGCTGGTGACGGAGGTGCGTCCGGCCCCGATGAGCAGCGAATCGCTGTTTCACGCCGAAGCAACACTCGCGGTGCCGCTGACGTTATCGCTGGACGCCTTGCAAGCGCGGCTGGAAACCCTGGCCGATGACCTGATGGTCGAGTTGGTGTTACGCACAGACGTTTAACGGCCGTTGAGGTTATCCAGTTTTAACGTGCACCTGCCTGTGGATAACCTGTAGAGACAGCCCGCAACCCCATAGTGGCCGTGGCTTTGCCAAGGTTGATCAAAAAACCGCCAGTTATCAGTGAGTTGCACACAAACGGCGGGGATCACGCTGTGGATAACCTTGGGAAGGAACGGTGCAGGCCACGAGAACCGTGGCCTGTGGAGGTTTGTGCGTTTTTTGATCAGCTGCGCCGGCGCAGACTTATCCACGCATCGACGCTGTAAACGGCCAGACCGGCCCAGATAAACATGAACGCCACCAGCGTGCTGGACGACAAGTGCTCGCCGAACAGCAGCACAGCTTGCAGCAGTACAAGCGTCGGCGCGATGTATTGCAGGAAACCGATGGTGGTGTAGGGCAGATGGCGGGTGGCGGCGTTGAAACACACCAGCGGCACCAATGTCACCGGCCCGGCGGCCACCAGCCACCAGGCCTCGGAGGTAGTCCAGAATGCCGGTTGCACGCTGGTCGCGGTCTGGTTGAACAACAACCAGGCGATAGCGATCGGCACCAGCATCCAGGTTTCCACCACCAGCCCCGGCAATGCCTTGACCGGCGCCTGCTTGCGGATCAGCCCGTAGAAACCGAACGTCAGCGCCAGGGCCAGCGACACCCACGGCAAACTGCCGACCTGCCACACCTGCTGCGCCACGCCAACGGCCGCCAGGCCGACCGCCACCCACTGCATGCGCCGCAGACGCTCACCGAGAATCACCATGCCCAACAGCACATTGACCAGCGGATTGATGTAGTAACCCAGGCTGGCCTCAAGCATGCGGCCGTTATTCACCGACCAGACGTAGGTCAGCCAGTTGGCCGCGATCAGCGTGCCGCTCAAGGCGAGAATCGCCAGACGCTTGGGATTGTCGAGCAACTCGCGCAGCCAGCCGGGGTGCTTCCACACCATCAGCAACAGCGCGCCGAACAGCGCCGACCACAGCACTCGATGAATGATGATCTCGACGGCCGGCACTTCGGCGATGGCTTTGAAATAGATCGGGAACAGGCCCCAGATGATGTAGGCGCTCAGGCCCAGAATGTACCCGCGACGCGGGTTGGCGGCTTGCATGCAGAATCCTTGCTCAGGCAACTGACAAAGGAGGGATTGTAAGGAGATTTGTCTGCAAATGCCTGAACCGATTGGTCAGTAATGAATGAAAACAAACCCATGTGGGAGCGAGCTTGCTCGCGAAGGCGGACTAACATTCAACATCGATGTTGCCTGACATGACGTCTTCGCGAGCAAGCTCGCTCCCACAGGTTGCCCTGCGGTGTCAGAACAGTTTCAGCGGCTCTTCATTGAGCGCCGCCAGTTGCTCACGCAACGCCAACACCTGATCGCCCCAATACCGTTCCGTACCAAACCACGGAAAGCTGTGCGGAAACGCCGGGTCATCCCAGCGCCGCGCCAGCCAGGCGCTGTAGTGCATCAGGCGCAGGGCGCGCAGCGGTTCGATCAGCGCCAGTTCGCGCGGGTCAAAATCGTGGAATTCGTTGTAGCCGTCCATCAACTCCGACAACTGCCCCAGACATTCCTGACGATCGCCGGCGAGCATCATCCAGATGTCCTGCACCGCCGGACCCATGCGGCAGTCGTCGAGGTCGACGATGTGGAACATCTCGTCGCGGCACATCATGTTGCCGGGGTGGCAGTCGCCGTGCATGCGGATGTTCTGGTGCGGCGTGGCGGCATAGACGTCTTCGACGCGCTTGAGCAGGTCGCGGGCGACGGACTCATAGGCCGGCAGCAGGCTTTTCGGAATGAAGTTGCCTTCGAGCAGGGTCTTCAGCGAAGCATGACCGAAGTTCTGCACGGCGAGGGCTTCACGGTGTTCGAATGGCTTGGTGCCGCCCACCGCATGCATGCGCCCGAGCAACTGACCGAGACGGTACAGCTGATCGAGATTGCCCGGCTCCGGCGCGCGGCCACCACGGCGCGGGAACAGGGTGAAACGGAAGCCGGCATGTTCGTGCAGGGTTTCGCCGTTATGGATCAGCGGCGCGACCACCGGAATGTCGATGTCTGCCAGTTCGAAGGTGAACTGGTGTTCTTCGAGGATGGCTTCGTTGGCCCAGCGCTGCGGACGATAGAACTTGGCGATCAGCGGCTCGGAATCTTCGATGCCGACCTGGTAAACGCGATTCTCGTAGCTGTTGAGCGCCAGAATGCGTGCATCACTCAGAAACCCGATGCTTTCAACGGCATCAAGGACGAGGTCGGGTGTGAGGGTTTCAAACGGGTGGGCCATGCTGACTCCTGCGCGCAGCAGGCTGCTGCGTCCGGCCCGGCATGGTAGCGCAGATGGCAGGCATTGAGGGGGTTGGTGTCTGTGCCGACGCCATCGCGAGCAGGCTCACTCCTACATTTGCAACGCATTCCCCTGTAGGAGTGAGCCTGCTCGCGATGAGGGTGTATCAGGCGCCGACGATGCCACCGTCTTCACGGGTAATCGCCATCACCGACGAGCGCGGCTTGCCATTGGGCAGATGCTCGGGGAAGGTCGAGCCACCGTTTTCGCCCGGGTGCTGAATCCCGACAAACAGGGTTTTCTGATCCGGCGAGAAGCTGATGCCGGTGACTTCGCAACCTACCGGCCCGACCATGAAACGGCGAATCTCACCGGTCGCCGGATCCGCGCAAAGCATCTGGTTGTTGCCCATTCCGGCAAAGTCGCCGGCGTTGCTCGAATCACCGTCAGTGAGAATCCACAGGCGCCCCGCTTTGTCGAAACCGAGACCATCGGGGCTGTTGAACATGTTCTGCGCGGTGATGTTGGACGAGCCAGCCTTTGGCGTCCCGGCATGTACGCCCGGGTTGCCAGCGACCACAAACAGGTCCCAGGCAAAGGTCTTCGAGCCATGATCGTCGCGATCGGTGCGCCAGCGCAGGATCTGCCCGTAGACGTTTTTCGCGCGCGGGTTCGGTCCGCCCACCGGTTGCCCGTCTTCGCCGCGCTTGGCGTTGTTGGTCAGGGTGCAATAGACCTGCCCATCCTTGGGACTGACGACGATCCATTCCGGGCGGTCCATGCGCGTCGCGCCCACTACGCTGGCGGCGAGGCGTGCGTGAATCAACACTTCGGCCTGATCGGCAAAACCGCTGCTGGCGTCGATGCCATTCTTGCCGTGGGTCAGTTCGACCCACTGGCCCTGGCCTTTCGGGTGGTCAGGGTTGTTGTCGCCGGCATCGAATTTCGCCACGTACAAGGTGCCGTGATCGAGGATGTCGCGATTGGCCTTCTGGTTGCGGTGGTTGATGCGGTCGCGGCTGACGAACTTGTAGATGAACTCGCCACGCTCGTCGTCGCCCATGTACACCACGGCGCGCCCGTCGCTGGTCTCGGCCAGTGCGGCGTTTTCGTGTTTGAAGCGGCCCAGTGCGGTGCGCTTGACCGGGGTCGATTGTGGATCGAACGGATCGATCTCGACCACCCAGCCATGACGGTTGAGTTCGTTGGGGTTTTTGGCCATGTCGAAGCGCGGATCGTGCGGGTGCCAGTTGATGTCTTTGCTGGTGGCAACGACGCCGTAGCGCTTTTGCGCGGCATCGAATTGTTGTTGCGCGTTGCTGCTGCCGAAACAGTCGGTGAAGTTTTCTTCGCAGGTCAGGTAAGTGCCCCACGGCGTCTTGCCGTTGGCGCAGTTCTGGAAGGTGCCGAGGACTTTTTTGCCGTGCTTGTCGGCGGCGGTTTTCATCAAGTCGTGGCCGGCGGCCGGACCGCTGATGCGCAGCGGCGAATTGCCGTGAATGCGGCGGTTGTAGCGCGAGCCCTGAACGAACTGCCACTGGCCGTTCCTGCGCTGTACTTCGATCACCGACACGCCTTCGCAGGCCAGCGCCTTGCGCACATCTTCGGCCGATTGCGGCATGCCGCCATGGGGGTACAGATAACGGTAGTTGGTGTATTCGTTGTTGATTGCCATCAACGCGCGGTTTCGGTCGTCAGGGAAAGCGAACAGGCTCATACCGTCGTTGTTGTCGCCGAACTGTACTTCCTGCGCAGCGGCCGTGCCGTTGCCGCTCGGATCGAAGGCCGGACCGTTCTTGTGCAGCGGCTGGCCCCAACTGATCAGCACCGAGGATTTGTAGCCCTTCGGCAGGCTGATGGCGTCAGTGGTTGCCGCCGGGATGCTCTCGAAACCGAGCAAGCGGCTGGTGCCGGCACTGACGCTGGCGGCCAGCGCGCTGCGGCTCAGCAGGTTGCCGCCAAGAAACATCGCTGCGCCGCACAAGGCACCGGCGCCGATGAAGCCGCGACGGCTGAGGCCGACGATTTTTTCCAGATCGGTGGATTGGTTTTCTTCTAACAGGCTCATCTCAGGCTCCCTGCATGGTTGTGGCGAACACCTTAATGCGGGGCGATGACGTTTTTGTTGCAAGGCCGGATCAGAGCGGCGTGCCGATCAGTACGTTGGACGGTGAAAACTGCACCTGGGCAGGTTGCCCGACAGTCAGGCCGAGGCTGCGCAAATGCAGCGGTTCGGCCAAGGCGCAAAGAGTGTGGCCGTTGGGCAAAGAGATGCGAACCTCGCTGGGGCCATCCTCGGCATCAAGGACCGCTTCGATGATGCCGCGCAGGACATTGTGTCCGGGCGCTGCCGGTTGATCGTTGCCCAGCAATTCGAGCCAGCCGGCCTTGATCAGCGCCACCACTTCCGTGCCGTTTTGCAATTCCAGATGCACGGTGCTGTCGTGGGTGATCTGCGCGTCGAGGCCCAGACCTTCAGCGAGTTCGAGGCGAATCAGGTCATTGCGACCCTGTGCCTGAATCGACACGACCCTGCCATGCAACTGATTGCGCGCACTGGTCCGGAGCATCAGCCGCCCGAGCAAATCGAGATCGCTGGCGTCTTCCGCCGCTTCCAGCACCTGCGCCTGCAAGGCTTGCAGCTTCTGATACAGGCGCAGCACACGCTCGCCCTCAAGGGTCAGCCTGGCGCCGCCGCCACCCTTGCCGCCGACGACACGTTCGACCAGAGGTTTCTGCGCAAGGTTATTCAGCTCATCAATCGCATCCCATGCCGCTTTGTAACTGAGCCCGGCGCTCTTCGCCGCACGGGTGATCGAGCCCTGTTCGGCGATGTGTTGCAACAGAGCGATGCGCTGCGGGCGGCGGACGATGTGTTGGGACAAGAGAGAAAGCATGGACATATCTGCGGCGCTTTTGACTTGGGCGGTGAATTGGACGTTGGCCACTTGCAACGCATGAGTCAAGCCGAACACAAAACCTGTAGGAGTGAGCCTGCTCGCGATGACGGTGGATCAATCAGCATAGATGTAAGCAGTGCCGACGCTATCGCGAGCAGGCTCACTCCTACAGGGGGTCTAGTGGGCTTCAGGCGCCGGGTTTCGGCGTGCGGGCGAGGCAATACACATCTACCCGCGCCGCACCTGCATCCATCAACAACCGCGCCAGCGCCTGAGCAGTCGCACCGGTGGTCAGCACATCATCCACCAACGCCCAATGCCGCCCCTTCACATCGGCATCGGGCGCCAACGCAAAGGCGTTGCGCAAATTGCGTTGGCGCGCCTTGGCATCCAGATCCTGCTGGGCATCGGTGTCCACGATCCGCCGCAAAATCTGCTCTTCATACGGCAAGTTCAGCGAAACACTCAACCAGCGCGCCAGCATCGCCGCCTGGTTGAAGCCGCGTTGACGCAGGCGTTTGCGCGCCAGCGGCACCGGCAATAACCCGTCAGGACGCGGCAAGCCTTCATCGAAGCGATGTTGCAGGTATTGCCCGAGAACGTCGGCGAGCAAGTGACCAAACGGCCATTTCGCGTTGTGTTTAAAGCGGGTGATCAGGCTGTCCACCGGGAAGCCATAAACCCAGGGTGCGGCGACCTGCTCAAAGGTCGGCGGCTCTAGCAGGCACTCTGCGCACGTCAGCCCGTCTGCGGCCAACGGCAAAGCGCAGCTCTGGCAATGGCTACCGAGCCAGGGCAGTTCGCTTTCACACGCCACACACATTGGCATTTGTGCTTCTGCGGGCTCATCGCAGAGCAGGCAGGTCTGTATGTTTTTTAAACAGATGTAAACCGTACCTTCGTAACGTGGTTGACAGTGCATGCGTCTTCCTTAAATATGCCGAACATCCGTGTAGCGCCTGTGGGTATTCCATTCCCGCAGCGCCAGCCAAGCATAACCAAGGAACTCCCCATGAGCGCGAGCACCACCGCCACCCTGCGTCACGACTGGTCACTGGCCGAAGTCAAAGCACTCTTCGTACAGCCATTCAACGACTTGCTGTTCCAGGCGCAAACGGTGCATCGGGCCCATTTCAATGCCAACCGCGTGCAGGTCTCGACCTTGCTGTCGATCAAGACCGGTGCCTGCCCCGAAGACTGCAAGTACTGCCCGCAGTCCGGGCACTACAACACCGGTCTGGAAAAAGAAAAGCTGATGGAAGTGCAGAAGGTCCTTGAAGAGGCGGCACGCGCCAAGGCCATCGGCTCGACGCGCTTCTGCATGGGCGCGGCGTGGAAACACCCGTCAGCCAAAGACATGCCGTATGTGTTGAAAATGGTTGAGGGCGTCAAGGCCCTGGGCCTGGAAACCTGCATGACCCTCGGTCGCCTCGATCAGGAGCAGACCGAAGCGCTGGCCAGGGCCGGTCTCGATTACTACAACCACAACCTCGACACCTCGCCGGAGTTCTACGGCAGCATCATCACTACCCGCACGTACAGCGAGCGCCTGCAGACGCTGGCTTATGTACGTGAGTCAGGGATGAAAATCTGCTCCGGCGGCATTCTCGGCATGGGCGAATCGCTGGATGACCGCGCCAACCTGCTGATCCAGTTGGCCAACCTGCCCGAGCACCCGGAATCGGTGCCGATCAACATGCTGGTGAAAGTCGCCGGAACGCCGCTGGAAAACGCCGACGACGTCGATCCGTTCGACTTTATCCGCATGCTCGCCGTGGCACGCATTCTCATGCCGCAATCCCACGTGCGCCTGTCCGCCGGCCGCGAGGCGATGAACGAGCAGATGCAGGCCCTGGCGTTTTTTGCTGGCGCCAACTCGATTTTCTACGGCGATAAATTGCTGACCACCGCCAACCCGCAGGCGGACAAGGACATGCAGCTGTTCGCACGTCTGGGCATCCAGCCGGAAGCTCGCGAAGAACACGCCGATGAGGTTCACCAGGCCGCGATCGAGCAGGCACTGGTCGAGCAGAAGAGTAGCGAGCAGTTCTATAACGCTGCGGTTTAAGAACTGCGCGGATTCCTCTGAAGGAATGCAAAACCCCTGTGGGAGCGGGCTTGCTCGCGAAAGCGTCAGTCCAGTCGACATCACCGTTGAATGTCACACAGCATTCGCGAGCAAGCCCGCTCCCACAGGGATATGTGTCATTTGAACATCGAGGCCTGCATGTCTTTCGATCTCGCCGCACGCCTTGCTGCCCGCCGCGCGGAAAACCTCTATCGCCAGCGTCCGTTGCTCGAGTCCCCTCAGGGGCCCGAAGTGGTAGTCGACGGTAAGCCGTTGCTCGCCTTTTGCAACAACGACTATCTGGGCCTGGCCAATCATCCGCAGGTGATCGAAGCCTGGCGCGCTGGCGCCGAGCGTTGGGGCGTCGGCGGTGGCGCGTCGCATCTGGTCATCGGTCACAGCGGCCCGCATCACGCCCTGGAAGAAGCGCTCGCCGATCTCACCGGCCGGCCCCGTGCGCTGCTGTTCACCACCGGTTACATGGCCAACCTCGGCGCCGTCACGGCGCTGGTCGGGCAGGGCGATACGGTGCTGGAAGATCGTCTCAATCATGCATCGTTGCTTGACGCCGGTCTGTTGTCCGGGGCGCGTTTCAATCGCTATCTGCACAACGACGCGACAAGCCTGGCCAAGCGCCTGGAGAAAGCCACAGGCAACACGCTGGTGGTCACCGACGGTGTGTTCAGCATGGACGGAAACCTCGCCGACTTGCCGTCGCTGGCGCGAGAGGCCAAGGCCAAAGGCGCGTGGCTGATGGTCGACGATGCCCATGGCTTCGGCCCGTTGGGCGCCAACGGAGGTGGCATCGTCGAGCATTTCGGCTTGAGCCAGGACGATGTACCGGTGCTGGTCGGCACCCTCGGCAAAGCCTTCGGTACGGCCGGAGCGTTTGTGGCCGGCAGCGAAGAACTCATCGAAAGCCTGATCCAGTTTGCCCGCCCGTACATCTACACCACCAGCCAGCCGCCCGCGCTGGCCTGTGCGACGCTGAAAAGCCTCGAACTGCTACGCACTGAACACTGGCGTCGTGAGCACTTGCAGACACTGATCCGCCAGTTCCGCCAAGGCGCCGAGCAGATCGGGCTTGCGCTGATGGACAGCTTCACGCCGATCCAGCCGATCATGATCGGTGACGCGGGCCGTGCGCTGCGGTTGTCGCAAATGCTGCGCGCGCGCGGGCTGATGGTCACGGCCATTCGTCCACCGACCGTGCCCGCCGGCAGCGCGCGTTTAAGAGTGACCTTGACCGCCGCCCACAGCGAGGCGCAGGTGCAGCTATTGTTAGAAGGACTGGCCGATTGCTTTGCCCAACTGTCATCGGAGCCCTGCCATGCGTAATCGCCTGATTCTGCTGCCCGGCTGGGGCCTCGGTGTCTCGCCGATGGAACCCTTGGCGGCGGCGCTGCGGGGACTCGATGAACATCTGCAGGTCGACATCGAACCGTTGCCGGAGCTGGACTCCAGTGACCTGCAGGACTGGCTCGATGAACTCGATGAGCGCATCCCTCAGGATGTCTGGCTCGGTGGCTGGTCGCTGGGTGGCATGCTCGCGTCAGGGCTGGCGGCGCAGCGCGGCGAGCGCTGCTGCGGCATGCTGACGCTGGCGAGTAATCCGTCCTTCGTCGCTCATGAACAGTGGCCGAACGCGATGTCCGGGGCGACATTCGAGGCGTTTCTCGCCGGGTGCAGCGCCGATCCTCGGTTGACCCTCAAACGTTTTGCGTTGCTGTGCACCCAAGGTGCGGAAGACCCGCGGGGCTTGTCGCGCTTGCTCCTCGGCGGCGCTCAGAACGCCACGGCAAATGTGCTGCTGGCGGGGTTGGAACTGCTTGCGCAACTCGACACCCGTGCAGCGTTGCAGGGCTTTCGCGGTCCGCAGTTTCATCTGTTTGCCGGCCTCGATGCGCTGGTGCCGGCCGAGGCGGCGGCAGCGTTGTTCGCCTTGTTGCCCGATATTGAAATCGGTCTGATCGAACAGGCCAGTCATGCGTTTCTCCTGGAGGACCCACACGGAGTGGCGGGTGCGATCCAGGCTTTTCTACACGAGTGCGGTGATGACTGATTTGTCTTTTGGACAACCGGGTGGCTTGCCTGACAAGCGCCAGGTGGCGGCTTCTTTTTCCCGTGCGGCGGCCAGCTACGACAGCGTCGCCGAGTTGCAACGTGATGTCGGTACCCAGTTGCTGCAGCGTCTGCCGGCGGCATTGCAGCCGTCGCGCTGGCTGGATCTGGGCTGTGGCACCGGTTATTTCACTCGCGCGTTGGCCTCGCGTTTTGCCAAGGGTCACGGTTTGGCGCTGGATATTGCCGAGGGCATGCTCAGGCATGCGCGGCCTGTCGGCGGCGCCGAGCATTTTATCGCAGGGGATGCAGAGCGATTGCCCTTGCGCGACTCGACCTGCGATCTGGTTTTCTCCAGCCTCGCGGTGCAGTGGTGCGAGGATTTCGAGGCGGTACTCGGCGAAGCGTTTCGCGTGCTGAAACCGGGCGGGATCTTTGCCTTTACCAGTCTTTGTACGGGGACGCTGATTGAGTTGCGCGATAGCTGGCGGCAGGTCGATGGGCGGGTGCACGTCAACCGCTTTCGTGAATTCGCTCGCTACGAGCAACTGTGTGCGGCCAGCGGCTTGCGCACGTTAGAGCTGGATAATCAGCCTCACGTGTTGCACTACCCGGACGTGCGCAGCCTGACCCATGAATTGAAAGCCTTGGGCGCGCACAATCTGAATCCGGGGCGGCCGGGCGGGTTGACGGGGCGAGCGCGAATTCTCGGTCTGGTCGAGGCTTATGAACGTTTCCGTGAGGCGTCGGGATTGCCGGCGACTTATCAGGTGGTCTACGCCGTGTTGGAGAAACCGCTATGAGCGCAGCCTGGTTCATCACTGGCACTGATACCGATGTCGGCAAGACCACCGTCGCCGCCGGGTTGCTGCACGCCGCGCGTGCGGCAGGATTGAGTACCGCAGCGGGCAAACCGGTGGCCTCCGGTTGTGACGTCACGCCAAAAGGCCTGCGCAATGCCGATGCGCTGGCGCTGCTGGCCGAATGTTCGATCCCGCTGACTTATCAACAGGTCAATCCGGTGGCGTTCGAACCGGCGATTGCTCCCCATCTGGCGGCGCGGGAAGCGGGCGTGGCGCTGACCGTGCAATCGCTGCTGGCGCCGATGCGCGCGATTCTCGCAATGAATGCCGACTTCACCCTCATTGAAGGCGCGGGGGGCTGGCGGGTGCCGTTGGCGGACCAGGATAATTTGTCGGATCTGGCGATTGCGCTGAAGCTGCCGGTGATTTTGGTGGTAGGCGTCAGGCTGGGCTGTATCAGTCATGCGTTGCTGACGGCCGAGGCGATTGCCCGCGACGGCCTGCAGTTGGCGGGATGGGTGGCAAACATCATCGATCCGAAGACTTCGCGGTTGGAGGAAAACCTTGCGACTCTGGCCGAGCGCATTCCCGCACCTTGCCTGGGCCGGGTGCCGAAACTCAAGGCGCCGAGTGCCGAAGCGGTGGCCGAGTATTTACAGCTGGATCTGCTCGACTAAGGTTTTCGCTATGAACAGGCACTGTGCCATTAGTGTTTTTGACGGGCGTTTTTCTGGCGCGTCTGCTTCAATGGCCGCCAGTGATCCTTTACAGGGATGAGAGCGACGATGGAAATCTCCGGCAACACCGCTTTTTATGCAGGGCTGAGCTCGATTCAGTCGGGACAGAACCGCGTCGATCAGGCCGCGAGCCAGATTGCCAACAACACCATCGAACGCTCGGTGACCAGCCAGTCGTCCGAAGTTCAGGTCGATCGCCTGCGCGGTGTGGATCGTGCGCAACAGTCGGACCTGGCCAGCAACGTCATCGAGATGTCCCAGGGCAAGCTCCAGGCGGAGCTGGGTGTCAAAGTCGTCAAAGCCTCTGACGAAGTGCTGGGTACGATCATCGATACGTTTGCCTGACGTTTCGTCTGCTGCTGATTGAACGCCGCGCCTTGTCGCGGCGTTTTTCGTGGTAAGTCCTTCTTGCTCAACTAATCTTCTCTCTGCGCCCGTGGCTCGTCCGAGCCTGCGGCGGTTTGCTGTGTCCGGCGTTTGAAAAAGGCGAAGACGAACGGCAAAAGATCGACGCTTGACAAGATTTCGGCGTAAACGTATGTTTCAAACAACTGTTTGACCGTCACAACAAATCTACGCGGTCGTTCATTCCCGGTTACATCAGCAGAGGTTTATCGCTATGCCTGACTACAAGGCCCCCTTGCGTGATATTCGCTTCGTTCGTGACGAACTGCTCGGCTACGAAGCGCACTATCAGAGCCTTCCGGCTTGCGCAGACGCAACTCCGGACATGGTTGACGCCATTCTCGAAGAAGGCGCCAAGTTTTGTGAGCAGGTACTGGCACCGCTGAACCGCGTGGGCGACCTTGAGGGTTGCACCTGGAGCGAGTCCGGCGTGAAAACCCCGACTGGCTTCAAAGAGGCTTACAAGCAATTCGTCGAAGGCGGCTGGCCAAGCCTGGCGCACGACGTCGAGCACGGCGGTCAAGGCCTGCCTGAGTCGCTGGGCCTGGCGGTAAGCGAAATGGTTGGCGAAGCCAACTGGTCGTGGGGCATGTACCCAGGCCTGTCGCACGGCGCGATGAACACCATTTCCGAGCACGGCACCCCTGAGCAGCAGGAGGCCTATCTGACCAAGCTGGTTTCCGGCGAATGGACCGGCACCATGTGCCTGACCGAACCGCACTGCGGCACCGACCTGGGCATGCTGCGCACCAAGGCCGAACCTCAGGCCGACGGTTCCTACAAAGTCTCCGGTACCAAAATCTTTATTTCGGCCGGTGAACACGACATGGCCGATAACATCGTCCACATCGTACTGGCGCGCCTGCCGGATGCACCGGCCGGCACCAAAGGGATTTCGCTGTTCATCGTTCCCAAGTTCCTGCCGAATGCTGACGGTACCGTTGGCGCACGCAATGCTGTGACCTGCGGTTCGCTGGAACACAAGATGGGCATCCACGGCAACGCCACGTGCGTGATGAACTTCGACGGCGCCACCGGTTACCTGATCGGCCCGGCGAACAAAGGCCTGAACTGCATGTTCACCTTTATGAACACCGCACGTCTGGGCACCGCGCTGCAAGGTCTGGCTCACGCCGAAATCGGTTTCCAGGGTGGTCTGAAATACGCTCGCGATCGCCTGCAAATGCGCTCGCTGACGGGCCCGAAAGCGCCGGACAAGGCCGCTGACCCGATCATCGTGCACCCTGATGTGCGCCGCATGCTGTTGACCATGAAGGCGTTCGCCGAAGGCAACCGCGCAATGGTGTATTTCACCGCCAAGCTGGTCGACATCGTTAAATACGGCGTCGACGAAGAAGAGAAAAAGAAAGCCGACGCACTGCTGGCGTTCATGACGCCGATCGCCAAAGCGTTCATGACCGAAGTCGGTTTCGAAGCCGCCAACCACGGCGTGCAGATCTACGGCGGCCACGGCTTTATCGCCGAGTGGGGCATGGAGCAGAACGTTCGCGACAGCCGCATTTCGATGCTGTACGAAGGCACCACCGGCATCCAGGCACTCGACCTGCTGGGCCGTAAAGTGCTGATGACCCAGGGCGAGGCTCTGAAAGGCTTCACCAAGATCGTCCACAAGTTCTGCCAGACCAACGAAGGCAACGAAGCCGTTCAGGAATTCGTCGCGCCGCTGGCTGCACTGAACAAGGAGTGGGGCGAGCTGACCATGAAGGTCGGCATGGCGGCCATGAAAGATCGCGAGGAAGTCGGCGCGGCCTCCGTGGACTACCTGATGTACTCCGGCTATGCCTGCCTGGCTTATTTCTGGGCCGACATGGCGCGTGTGGCAGCCGAGAAGCTGGCAGAAGGCACAGGCGACCCGGCGTTCTACACCGCCAAGCTGCAAACCGCGCGCTTCTACTTCCAGCGCATCCTGCCACGTACCCGTACCCACGTGGCCACTATGCTGTCGGGCGCCAATAACCTGATGGACATGAAGGAAGAAGACTTCGCACTGGGCTACTAAGCCTTAGCGCTGTCTCATGAAAACCGCTGCTCCCACTGGGGGCAGCGGTTTTTTTTGTTAATGAATCGCTCAGATAGTCAGCTTTTCGGCCGTTAAAGAGGCTGCATGTGATCTGCATCACATTGTATGTGCTTAACTGCGCTTTGCAGGCACAATGCCATCTCTTTGATATGACGGGTCGGAGCTTACCCTTGCCGCGTTCTTCCGCTGTACGTTTCAGCCATTTCCTACCATCGCTGCTGTTGTTGCTCGCGGGGCTGGCGGCTGCGTACGTCAAAGACCTCAGCGTGTTCTTCACCTCTCTATTCAACGTGCTGCCGACGCTGGTGTTGCTGCTGGGTGGTGCGTATTGCGCGGTCTACCGACGCCAGCGCGAGCTGTTTCTGATGCTCACCGTGTACATTGCCTACTTTTTGCTCGACACCCAGACTGACTTTTATCGCGATCACGGCAAGGTCCGCGAAGACGCGGCGGTGGTTTTTCATCTGGTCTGCCTGCTGTTGCCGTTATTGTTTGGCCTGTTCGCGGCATGGCAGGAACGCACGCATCTGTTCCAGGACATGGTCGCGCGGTTCGCCGTGCTGTTGGCATTCGGCAGCGTTGCGTTGGGACTCGAGCAGAGTTACCCGCAGGCGTTGCTGCTCTGGCTCTCGGAGATTCGCTGGCCGGCGCTGCATGGGGCGTGGATGAGCCTTATCCAGCTTTCCTATCCGGTGTTCATTTCGGCATTTCTGCTGTTGGCCTGGCAGTACTGGCGCAACCCGCGTCCCCTGCATGCAGCCCAACTGGTGGGCTTGCTCGGGGTGTTCTGGATGCTGCCGAAAACCTTCATCCTGCCGTTCACCCTGAACATCATGTGCAGCCAGGTGATGTTGATGATTGCGGCGGCCGTGGCGCACGAAGCCTATCAAATGGCCTTCCGCGACGAGCTCACCGGTCTGCCGGGACGTCGCGCCCTCAACGAGCGTATGCAGCGCCTGGGTCGCAACTACGTGCTGGCGATGAGCGACGTCGACCACTTCAAGAAATTCAACGACACCCACGGCCACGATGTCGGCGATCAGGTCCTGCGTCTGGTCGCCAGCAAGTTGTCGAAAATCAGCGGTGGCGGTAGGGCGTATCGCTATGGCGGCGAGGAATTTGCCCTGGTGTTCGCAGGCAAAACTCTAGAAGAGTGCATGCCGCATCTGGAAGTGATTCGTGAGTCGATTGCGTCCTACAGCATTCAATTGCGTAATCAGGAAAACCGCCCGCAGGATGACCAGCAAGGACGCCAGCGCCGCAGTGGCAGCGGGGCCAGCGCCGTGTCGGTGACGGTCAGCATTGGCGTTGCCGAACGCGTCGAGCAGCGCACTCCGGAAGAAGTGCTCAAGTCGGCCGATCAGGCGTTGTATAGCGCCAAGGGTGCCGGGCGAAACTGCGTGATGGCCTTCGGGCAGAACCGCCGCGGCGCGGTACGCATGGACACCGCTGCGGGTTGAGTGATGACGGCGCATTCAGCGTCCGCACAGTGATTGTGGCGCGTGGTGGCCGGCAGTAGGTTGGAAAAATCTGCTGACGGAGAATCCACCATGCCCGAGTACAAAGCGCCTCTGCGCGACATGCGTTTTCTGATCGACCACGTCTTCGATTTCCACGCCAACTACGCCAATCTGGGCGCGCATGACGCCAGCCCTGACATGATCAGCGCGATCCTCGAAGAGGGCGCGAAGTTCTGCGAGAACGTTCTGGCACCTATCAATCGCAGTGGTGACGAGGAAGGCTGCCATTTCGACAACGGTGTGGTGACAACGCCTACAGGCTTCAAACAAGCCTTCGCACAATACGTCGAGGGCGGCTGGCACGGCCTGGCCGCTGATCCGGCCTACGGCGGTCAGGGCCTGCCGAGTTCGCTGGGGCTGGTGATCAGCGAAATGGTCGGCTCCAGCAATACCTCATGGGGCATGTACCCGGGCCTGACCCATGGCGCGATGTCGGCGATTCACGCCCACGGCACCGCGGAGCAGAAAGACACCTACCTGAGCAAACTCACCGCCGGACAATGGACCGGCACCATGTGCCTGACCGAAGCCCATTGCGGCACCGATCTGGGCATTATCAAAACTCGCGCGGTACCGCGGGCCAATGGCAGCTACGCCATCACCGGCAGCAAGATTTTCATCTCGGCCGGCGAACATGATCTGAGTGACAACATCATCCATCTGGTACTGGCCAAGCTGCCGGATGCGCCGGCCGGAACGAAGGGCATTTCCCTGTTTATCGTGCCGAAATTCTTGCCGGATGCGGCAGGCGAAGCGGGCGAGCGCAACGGCGTTTCCTGTGGCTCGATCGAGCACAAAATGGGTATCAAGGCTTCGGCCACCTGCGTGTTGAATTTCGATGCCGCCATCGGTTATTTGATCGGCGAGCCGAACAAAGGCCTCAACTGCATGTTCACCATGATGAACCACGCGCGGCTCGGCACCGGCATGCAGGGGCTGTGTCTGGGCGAGGCGAGTTTTCAGGGCGCAGTCAGATACGCCAACGACCGCCTGCAGATGCGCTCGCTGACTGGCGCCAAGGCTCCGGATAAACCCGCCGACCCGATCATCGTCCACCCGGACGTGCGCCGGATGTTGCTGACGATGAAAGCTTTCAACGAAGGCAACCGCGCACTGACCTACTTCACTGCGCAAATGCTCGATGTCGCCCATTTAAATGCAGATGCCGAGGCGCGTCAGGACGCTGAAGACCTGTTGGCGTTCCTCACGCCGATCTGCAAGGCGTTCATGACCGACACCGGGCTGGAAGTGACCAACCTCGGCATGCAGATTTTCGGTGGCCACGGTTTCATCCGCGAATGGGGCATGGAGCAACTGGTACGAGATTGCCGCATTGCGCCGATCTATGAAGGCACCAACGGCATTCAGGCACTGGACTTGCTCGGACGCAAAGTGCTGGGCAGTCAAGGCAAGTTGCTGCGTGGCTTTACCAAAATCGTTCACAAGTTCTGCGCGGCAAATGCCGAACATCCGCAACTGGGCAGCTTCGTTGCGCAGCTTGATACGCTGAATCAGCAGTGGGGCGACCTGACAATGAAGGTCGGCATGGCGGCCATGAAGAATCCGGACGAAGTCGGCGCCGCGTCGGTGGATTACCTGATGTACAGCGGCTACATCATCCTCGGGTATTTGTGGCTGCGCATGGCGCTGGTGGCACAGGTTCAGTTGGAGACAGGCGAGGGGGAGGCGGATTATCTGCGCGGTAAATTGGCGACCTGCGAGTTTTACTTCAAGCGCTTGTTGCCGCGTACGGCTACGCATCAAGCGGCGATCGAGGCGGGAAGTGATTGCCTGATGACTTTGCCGGCGGAGTCGTTTGCGCTCTGACACCGTTTTGTGTGGCGAGGGAGGTTGCTCCCGCTTGAGTGCGCAGCGCTCACCGGTTGGCGGCTGCTACGCATCCGAGCGGGAGCAAGCTCCCTCGCCACAGGTTTCCTTGCAGCATTTTAGTGTCGCTCAAACTTAATGACTAAAAATAACAAATCAGTCACCGGTTGACCCTATGTGTCGCAAAAGTTGTTGGGGTACACTCAGGCTCAACGAAAACATCATTCCACGAACCACCTGTTTAGATCTTGCGAGGTTTGCCATGGCTGACTACAAAGCGCCGCTGCGTGATATGCGCTTCGTCCTCAATGAAGTGTTCGAAGTCGCCAAACTCTGGGCCGAATTGCCGGCGCTGGCCGAGACGGTCGATGCCGAAACCGTTGAAGCGATTCTCGAAGAAGCCGGCAAGGTCACCAGTAAAAGCATCGCGCCTTTAAGCCGCGCCGCTGACGAAGAAGGCTGTCACTGGGCCGACGGCGCCGTCACCACACCGGCCGGTTTCCCACAGGCCTACCAGACTTATGCCGAAGGCGGCTGGGTCGGCGTTGGCGGCGATCCGGCCTACGGCGGCATGGGCATGCCCAAAGCCGTGTCGGCGCAGGTCGAAGAAATGGTCAACTCCGCCAGCCTGGCCTTCGGTCTCTACCCGATGCTGACCGCCGGCGCCTGCCTGTCGATCAACGCCCACGCCAGCGAAGAGCTGAAAGCGGCGTACCTGCCGAACATGTACGCCGGCGTCTGGGCCGGTTCCATGTGTCTGACCGAGCCGCACGCCGGCACCGATCTGGGGATCATTCGCACCAAAGCCGAACCTCAGGCTGACGGTTCCTACAAGGTCAGCGGCACCAAAATCTTCATCACCGGCGGCGAACACGACCTCACCGAAAACATCATTCACCTGGTACTGGCCAAGCTGCCGGACGCCCCGGCCGGTCCGAAGGGCATTTCGCTGTTCCTGGTGCCGAAGTTCATGGTCAATGCCGATGGCAGCCTGGGGGCGCGCAACCCGGCCAATTGCGGTTCGATCGAACACAAGATGGGCATCCAGGCTTCGGCGACCTGCGTGATGAATTTCGACGAAGCGGTCGGTTATCTGGTCGGCGAGCCGAACAAAGGCCTGGCTGCGATGTTCACCATGATGAACTACGAGCGTTTGGGCGTCGGCATTCAGGGCCTGGCAACCGGCGAGCGCTCTTATCAGAACGCCGTCGAATACGCGCGCGACCGTCTGCAAAGCCGTTCGCCGACCGGTGCGCAAAACAAGGACAAGGTCGCTGACCCGATCATCGTCCACCCGGACGTACGGCGCATGCTGTTGACCATGAAAGCCTCGAACGAAGGCGGCCGTGCGTTCTCCACGTATGTGGCGATGCAGCTCGACACCGCGAAGTTCAGCGAAGACCCGACCACCCGCAAGCGTGCCGAGGATCTGGTGGCATTGCTGACGCCCGTCGCCAAGGCATTCCTGACCGACCTGGGACTGGAAACCACGGTTCACGGTCAGCAGATCTTTGGCGGCCACGGTTACATCCGCGAGTGGGGCCAGGAGCAACTGGTGCGTGACGTGCGCATCACGCAGATCTACGAAGGCACCAACGGCATCCAGGCGCTGGACCTGGTCGGGCGCAAGATCGTCGGCAGCGGCGGTGCGTTCTACAAGCTGTTCGCCGATGAGATCCGCCACTTCACCGCAACCGCCAGTGCCGATCTGGGCGAGTTCACCAAGCCGCTGAACGACGCTGTCGATACCCTCGACGAGCTGACCGCATGGCTGCTGGACCGGGCGAAAAACAATCCGAACGAAATCGGCGCGGCATCGGTCGAATATTTGCAAGCGTTCGGCTACACCGCTTACGCCTATATGTGGGCGTTGATGGCCAAGGCTTCGCTGGGCAAGGAAACCCAAGACGATTTCTACGCCAGCAAGCTAGGCACCGCGCGCTTCTATTTCGCCCGTCTGCTGCCGCGTATCCACTCCTTGAGCGCGTCGGTAAAGGCTGGTAGCGAATCCCTGTTCCTGCTGGATGCGGCGCAGTTCTGAACCCGTGCGCGCCGTGTAAGCATTTTCTTACACGACGTGCTGCTGTTCTCCCATAGGCGAGGATTGGATCCAGAGCTACTCTACATTTCATGGACGTCGCGCAGGAAGCGCAAAGTAACAACACGGACACGTAGGATTCTGCCAGGGTGGCGGAGTGAAATGGATGTCAGGGAAACAGTCTGCAAAGCCCCGCTTCGGCGGGGTTTTCTTTTGTCTGGAAAAAAGTGTTCAGACCCGTGGATCAAGCGCCGGCTTCACTTCGCGGCTCATCACTTCTTCGAGTAACGTGCGCAGCAGTGCCAACGAGGCCTGCTGGCGTTGTACGTCGCGGCACACCAGGCCGACTTGCAGCGGCACCCGTGGTTCGCTCAGCGGTTTCCACAGCAGCGCCTGATCGTCGTACTCCTTTTGCGAGCGTCCCGGCAGCACGGTCGCCAGTTTGGTGTGCGGCAAACTGTCGAGAATCCCCAGCATGTTATTCAGCTCCGCCTGCACTTGCGGGCGACGCCCGAGGCTGCTCAGTTGTGCCTGCCAGATCTGACGGATCTGGAACTCTTCACCCAGCAACAACATCGGCAGTTCCGCCGCTTGGCGCATCGAGACTTTCTTGAATTCGCGCAAAGGATGATCTGCCGGGATGACGAGCGTCAGCTCGTCTTCGTAGAGCTGCACGCCATGCAGACCCGGTTGGCGCGGCGGCAAATAGCTGATGCCGATGTCCAGTGAACCGTTGAGCAAACGCCGCTCGATCTCCAGCCCGGTCAGTTCATAGATCTGCACCACCAGATGCGGCTGCGCCTTGCGCACGCGTTCAAGCATCTGCGGCACGAGGCTGGTGTGCACCGTTTGCAGCACACCGATCGCCAACGTGCGCAGTGCCTGCCCCTTGAAATTGCCCAACGCCTCGCGCGCTCGCTGCAAGCCATCAAGCAGTGGCAACGCGTGGTTGTACAACGTGTGCGCGGCGAGGGTCGGCAACAGGCGCTTGCTGCTGCGTTCGAACAGGCTGACGTCGAGGTTTTGTTCGAGTTGGCGGATCTGCTGTGACAGCGCCGGTTGCGAGATCGACAGGCGTTCTGCGGCGCGGCCGACATGACCTTCCTCGTAGACCGCGACGAAATAACGCAGTTGCTTGAAATCCATAAGTTATGCTTATCGAAAATGCTGGGAAATCGAAATGGCCTGAAGCCGCCCGTGAGCCTAGTCTAACCGTATTCGTAAGGCTTACAGGGCCAGAAAGCGCGATGAATAGCGTTCGCATACCGAGTCTTTACATAGGCAGTTCAAAAAACCTCAAGCGAGGTTTTTATCCATGAATCTGTTCAGTTTGCGGCGTCAGGCGCCGAGTCTTGATGACCTCGCCAGCGAGGTTGCGCAATCGGCAGACAGCGATACGCTGAGCGCCGAGCGGCTGATGCCCAGCGTCGAACGTCCCCGACAGGTCTTCGTTCGCGGGCAGGGCTCCTGGCTGTGGGACAGTCGCGACCGTGCCTATCTGGATTTCTCCCAGGCCGGCGGTGCGAACAGCCTTGGCCATAGCCCTTCGGCACTGGTCAAGGCGATCGCCAGCCAGGCTCAGGCGCTGATCAATCCCGGTTTCAATCTGCACAATCGCGGCATGCTCAGCCTGGCCGAACGCCTGTGCGCCAGCACCGCCAGCGATCAGGCGTATCTGCTCAACAGCGGCAGCGAAGCCTGTGAAGCCGCGATCAAACTGGCGCGCAAATGGGGGCAACTGCACCGCGGCGGTGCCTCGCGCATCATCGTCGCGAAGCAAGGTTGCCATGGGCGCAGCCTGGCGACGCTCTCGGCATCGGACAGCGACAATCTGCACAATCGTTTTGCGCCGTTGCTACCGGGTTTCGATCCGGTACCCTTCAACGACTTGCCAGCACTGCATGCGGCGGTCGATGCGCAGACCGTAGCGATCATGCTTGAGCCGATCCAGAGCGATGCCGGCGTTGTACCGGCGACCGAGCACTATCTCAAAGGCGTCGAGCGACTGTGTCGCGAGTTAGGCATTCTGTTGATACTCGACGAAGTGCAGACCGGCATCGGGCGTTGCGGCACCCTGCTCGCCGAGCAGTCCTATGGCGTACGCGCCGATATCGTCGTGCTTGGCAAAGGCTTGGGCGGCGGTGTGCCGTTGGCGGCACTGTTGGCCCGCGGCAAGGCCTGTTGCTTCGCCGTCGGCGAACTGGGCGGCACGCATCACGGCAACGCACTGATGACCGCGGCCGGCCTGGTGGTACTCGACAGCGTGCACGACCGTAGCTTCCTCCAGCAGATCAATGACAACGGCGAGCATCTGCGCGCGGGTTTGGCGCGATTGGCGCAGCGCTACGGCCATGGCGAATTGCGCGGCCAAGGCCTGTTTTATGGGCTGACCCTGTCCGAAAACTGCGCCGACGCCGTCGTTCACGCCGCGCTGCACGAAGGCCTGATACTCAACGCCGCGCAAGCCGACTGCCTGCGCTTCACTCCGGCCCTTACCGTCAGCAAAGCCAACATCGATGAAATGCTTCTGCGGTTGGGTCGCGCTTTTTCCCGCGTACGCACGGCACAGATGCAATGCCGCAAGGGGATAGCCGTCTGAGCGGGCAAGCACTGCCGAACTGAAAGAACCGTCTCGCGGTATAACGCACGCCCCACGCCTGATTCTTTTGGCGTGGGGCGTTTTTTTGTGGCCGGGTTTTGCAGATGGGATTTAGAGCTTGAGAGATTGTGACGCGAATGGTCTTTTAGAAAACGCCAGCAAAGGATGCGGGCGCGGCCCACTCGAAATTGACGAAAAGCTGTTTTGCGATATGTACCACTAGGTGGTATGTTTTTGGAAGGGATACCTATGCCATTCAGGCTGTTCAAGACCAAACGTTTTGCCTTACAGGCCGGCAAGGCATGGATTACCGACGAGGAGTTGCAAGGAGCGTTTCTCCAGATGCTTCAGGGGCAAGCGGACGATCTTGGCGGGGGCGTGTGGAAGAAGCGTTTGAATGCTAACCGTCACCGTTCGATTGTCTTGGCAAAGGGCGGGCATTATTGGATCTATCAGGTACTGTTCGCCAAACAGGATCAGAGCAATATCACCCCAATTGAATTAAGGGATTTACGTAAGTTGGCGAAGGCCTATGCGCGACTGACCGAAGAGCAAATCGGAGATTTGTTGGCGATGAAGGAATTTGTGGAGATATTTCATGAGCAAGAAATTCAAAAGTGAAGTCTTTGAATCGATACACGAATCAGCCGGTGCGTTACTTGCTGTCGGAGCCATTAGCAAGGCAACGATGCGGGAGTTCGATGAGTCCTGTCTGGCATCGTTACCTGCAGCGATCCCGGCCGAGGAAATAAAGGCACTCCGCGAGCGCAACAAAGTCAGCCAACCGGTGTTTGCACGGTATCTGAACACCAGTGCATCGACAGTAAAACAATGGGAGTCGGGTGACAAACATCCCAGCGGAATGGCTCTGAAGTTGCTGAGCATCGTGCAGAAACATGGACTGAAAATTCTGGCTTGAGTCGGGTGCAGCTATTGCAGTGAACCCTGACGAACGGCGCTGGTCGATTAGCTTGTATGGCTCAGGCGAGCCAACCCCCATTCAGGAGCTGCCCCATGGATTTCATTCGCATCATCATCGCTATTCTGTTGCCGCCACTGGGCGTGTTTTTGCAGGTCGGGTTTGGCGGGGCGTTCTGGTTGAACATTTTGCTGACGTTGTGTGGCTACATTCCGGGCATCGTGCATGCGGTGTATATCATTGCCAAGCGCTAAGTTCGGCAGCGTCGATTAGATAGCTTTCGCGAGCAGGCTCGCTCCCACACTGGATCTGTGTTGTATAAAAATTCTATGTGGGAGCGAGCCTGCTCGCGAATGAGGCACCGCTAGTTCTGAGCAAGCTCTGATCCCATTACCCGCCGATAAAATGTCCACTCCTGTTCCAGCGCATGCGCCTGATTGGTCGCGCGGCGAAAGCCGTGGCGTTCGTCGGGGTAGTAATGCGCTTCGACGCCAATACCGTTTTGCTCCAGCGCCGCAACCATATCGCGGGTCTGTTGTGGCACGACCACAGCATCCAGCTCACCTTGAAAGAAAATCACCGGCACGCGAATGTTGTTCGCATGCAACAGCGGGGTGCGGGCGGCGTAGCGTTCGGCGTCCTGCTCGGGATCGCCGATCAGCCAGTCCAGATAATCGCCTTCGAACTTGTGCGTTGCCCGGGCCAAAGCGACCGGGTCGCTGACGCCGTAGAGGCTGGCGCCAGCGCGGAAAACCTGCCTGAACGCCAGTGCGCACAAAGTCGTATAGCCGCCTGCGCTGCCACCACGAATAAACGCGCTGTTGCCGTCGATCAAACCCTGTTCGGCCAGGTAGCCGACCACCGCGCAAGCATCCTCGACATCCACCTCGCCCCAGCGCAGGTGCAACGCTTGGCGGTATTCGCGGCCATAACCGCTGCTGCCGCGATAGTTGAGGTCGGCGACGGCGAAGCCACGTTGTGTCCAGTACTGAATGCGCGGATCGAGTATCGGGTAGCAGGCCGATGTCGGGCCGCCGTGGATGAACACCACCAGCGGCGGTTTTGGCTCATCGCTCATGGCCGGATAAAAGAAGCCGTGCGCCTCACCCGAACCGCTGGGATAGCGCAAGGTTTGCGGGCGGCTGATGCGTTCGTCGGGCAATGGAGCCACGCCACCCGCCAAAACGTTCACTGCGCCCGTCGCTCGATCAATGGCAATCACCGCAGAAGGGCTGACCGGTGACGCGGCAATGCAGTAGATAAACTGCTCATCCAGCGCCAGATGACGGAAGCGGCTGTAATCGCCGGTGAAGTCTTGATTGCCGAGAGCCAAACGGCCAAAGCCGCCTTCGCTCCAACTGGCTAGCACGCGATCGCCGACAGGTAAGCAGGTGCAGCCGCCCAGTTGCCACGGCGCGGGCGCATGATCGGCTGTGGCACTGGACAGCGCTTGCAGTCCGTCGCACGTTTCGCCCCACGGTTGCCAGAATCCGCCACGATCAGTCAGGCAATACAAACGGCCATGGGCGTCAAAACGCGGCTGCTGGATCGACTCTTCCATCGGGTCGCCGGCGACACAGCGAGGCACTGAAAAATCACCGTCAGCGATCATCAGGCGTGTCGAGGTCCACGGCTGATGCGGCCGGCTCCACTCGACCCATGCCAGACGCTGGCCATCCGGGCTGAGCGTCGGCGCCGCATAAAAATCGGCGCCCTCGGCCAGGACCTGCCGTGCGCCGCTCACCAGATCGATTGCCACCAGGCGATGCTGATCCTGCTGCTCTTCGACTGCCAGGATCCGACCATTGGCGAAATGCAGATCGCCATAACGGCAATCAGCCGAAGTCAGCGCTTGCGGCCCACTCTCCAGCGTCTGCCGATACAGCTGTTGATCCGCTTCATTGACGAAAACCACACCATCAGGCGTCAGACAAAACGCTCCGCCGCCGTATTCGTACACACGGCTGCGTACGCTGAAGCCATCGGGTGTCAGACGTTTCGCCACGCCATCGCGCCAATGCCAGATGCGGCAGGCCGCATCCTCGGGGCGATATTCATTCCAGAACAAGCCGTGGGCGCCGAGCTGCAATTCGGCGAAGTCGGTCCCGGCGGCGACGGCTTGGGCGGCGCTGAAAGGCTCAGCCCTTGGCGATGAGGCGCGAGTTTCGTTCATTGCGAAAGGCCAGTTGTTCGATGGTTTGAGTGGCGTGCTCGGCTTCTTCGCGGGCCTTGAGAATCACGCCGTGATGTTCCGACTTGCTGCACACCGGGTCGGCGTTGCTGGCATCGCCGGTGAGCATGAAGGCCTGGCAGCGGCAGCCGCCGAAGTCCTGCTCTTTTTCATCGCAGGACCGGCACGGTTCGGGCATCCAGTCGTAACCGCGAAAGCGGTTGAAGCCGAACGAGTCGTACCAGATGTGTTGCATGCTGTGATCGCGCACGTTGGGAAACTGCACCGGCAACTGACGGGCGCCATGGCAGGGCAGGGCGGTGCCGTCCGGGGTCACGGTCAGGAAAATACTGCCCCAGCCGTTCATGCAGGCTTTCGGGCGTTCTTCGTAGTAGTCCGGTGTGACGAAAATCAGCTTGCACGGATGCCCTTCGGCTTCCAGTTTCGCCCGGTATTCGTTGGTGATGCGTTCGGCGCGGACCAATTGTTCCTGGGTGGGCAACAAGCCGACTCGATTGAGCTGTGCCCAGCCGTAGAACTGGCAGGTGGCGAGTTCGACGAAGTCGGCTTCCAACGCAATGCACAGCTCGATGATGCGGTCGATCTTGTCGATGTTGTGCCGATGGGTGACGAAGTTCAGCACCATCGGATAGCCGTGGGCCTTTACCGCCCGCGCCATTTCCAGCTTCTGCGCGAAGGCTTTTTTCGAGCCGGCGAGCAGGTTGTTCACTTGCTCGTCACTGGCCTGGAAGCTGATCTGTATGTGATCGAGCCCGGCCTTTTTGAAATCGCTGATTTTCTGCTCGGTCAGACCGATACCAGAGGTGATCAGGTTGGTGTAGAAACCCAACTGCCGTGCTTCGTGAATCAGCTCGGCGAGGTCCTGGCGCACCAACGGTTCGCCACCGGAAAAGCCCAGTTGCGCGGCGCCCATCTCCCGCGCTTCACGGAAAACCTTGATCCACTGTTCGGTCGTCAGCTCTTTGCCCTGCTCGGCGAAATCCAGTGGATTGGAGCAGTATGGGCATTGCAGCGGGCAGCGGTAAGTCAGCTCGGCGAGCAGCCACAGCGGCAGACCGACTTCAGGTTTGGCCGGCAGATCAGTCAAGGGTGATCCAGTGCTCTGCACGGGCAACCTCCATGAATTGCTCGATGTCATCACCAAGCTCAGGCACGTCGGGAAACTGCTCTTCGAGCTTGGCGATGACCGCGGCAACATCGCGTTCGCCATCAATCAAGCCACCGATCAGCGCGGCGCTGTCGTTCAGTTTGATCATGCCCTCCGGATACAACAGCACATGGCCTTTCTGCGCCGGTTCGTACTGAAACCGGTAGCCGGGGCGCCATTTCGGTGTCCAGGTGCGGTCGAAACTCATACGGTGATTCCTTTATGCCAGACCCGTTGTTCGGTCACGCTGTGATACGGCGGACGGTTCAGTTCGTAGGCCATGCTCATGGCATCGAGCATGCTCCAAAGAATGTCCAGTTTGAACTGGAGAATTTCCAGCATGCGCTCCTGGCCTTCGCGGGTCTTGTAGTGTTCCAGCGTGATCGCCAGACCATGCTCGACGTCACGGCGCGCCTGACCGAGGCGGGTGCGGAAATATTCGTAGCCGGCCGGGTCGATCCACGGGTAATGCTGCGGCCAACTGTCGAGGCGCGATTGGTGGATCTGCGGCGCGAACAGCTCGGTCAGCGAGCTGCTGGCGGCTTCCTGCCAACTGGCGCGGCGGGCGAAGTTGACGTAGGCATCGACGGCGAATCGCACGCCGGGTAGCACCAGTTCCTGAGAGCGCAACTGGTCCGGATCGAGGCCGACGGCCTGGCCCAGACGCAGCCAGGCTTCGATACCGCCGTCTTCACCGGGCGCGCCGTCGTGGTCGAGCAAGCGCTGAATCCACTCGCGGCGGATTTCCCGATCCGGGCAGTTGGCGAGAATCGCCGCGTCTTTCAGGGGGATGTTCACCTGATAGTAGAAACGGTTGGCGACCCAGCCCTGAATCTGCTCGCGGGTCGCCCGGCCTTCGTACATCGCCACGTGGTAGGGGTGGTAGATGTGGTAATAGGCGCCTTTGGCGCGCAGGGCCGCTTCGAATTCGGCGGGGGACATTGGCGTGTCGGGCATGTTTGTTCTCCGGAACAACCATTGGATTCTGTGGAGTCTGGTCGGGCGCTTTCGCGAGCAAGCTCGCTCCAAAATTGGATCTGCGGCGTAGACAAAACCCCTGTGGGAGCGAGCCTGCTCGCGAAGGGGTCATGCGCTACAGCACAATACTCATGCCATCAAACGCCACCTCAACATTACGCCGCGCCAGCTCCGCGCGCTGCGGCGAATCCTCATCAAGAATCGGGTTGGTGTTGTTGATGTGGATAAGCACCTTGCGCTGTTCAGGCAACTGCTCCAGCACTTCGAGCATGCCGCCGGGGCCGTTCTGCGCCAGGTGGCCCATTTCGCGACCGGTGCGGGTGCCGACGCCACGGCGCTGCATTTCGTCGTCGTCCCACAGCGTGCCGTCGACCAACAGGCAATCGCTGCCCGCCATGATTTCCAGCAGCGGCGCATCGACCTTGCCCAGGCCCGGCGCGTAGAACAGCTTGCCACCTGTGTTGAGGTCTTCGACGATCAAACCGATGTTGTCACCCGGATGTGGATCGAAACGGTGCGGCGAATACGGCGGTGCGGCGCTGCGCAGCGGCAGCGGCGTGAAGCGCAGGTTCGGGCATGCCGCGACGGTGAAGCTCTGATCGAGTTCGATACGGTTCCAGTTCAAACCGCCGTTCCAGTGCGTGAGCATCTTGAACAGGGGGAAACCGGTGCTCAGGTCTTCGTGGACCATGTCTGTGCACCAGACCTGATGCGGGCAGCCTTCGCGCAGGCTGAGCAGGCCGGTGGTGTGGTCGATCTGGCTGTCCATCAGGATGATCGCGCTGATGCCGGTGTCACGCAGGGCGCGGCCCGGTTGCATCGGGGCAAAGCTTTGCAGTTGCGCGCGGATGTCCGGCGAGGCGTTGCACAGCACCCAGTTCACACCGTCATCGGAAAGGGCGATGGACGATTGGGTGCGGGCCTTGGCATTCAGGCTGCCGTCGCGAAAGCCTGCGCAGTTGACGCAGTTGCAGTTCCACTGCGGAAAACCGCCACCGGCGGCCGAACCCAGAATCTGGACGAACATGAACGCTCCATCATTTCAACGCGGAAAATAAAACGCCCCGGCGAGCCGAGGCGTTGCACTGCAATTCTACGTAAGCAGAACTCAGCGGCTGGCGAAGTACATGGTGACTTCGAAGCCGATACGCAGGTCGGTGTAAGCAGGTTTGGTCCAGGCCATGAGGTGTCTCCTTCTGTGGGTTGGGATAGCGCTATCCATAGGTATAGTCCACGGCAGCGCGACGATGTTCCAATTAGTTAGGCGGCTATGTTACTCAAAATTTCAGCGCGATGACCCCTGAATCTTTGAGAAAGCTCTTTGCGGCCTCGGTAATGATCAGTTTGCCGCTTGCCACGGCGCGTCCGGCATCGATTCATTGGCCAGGCAATGCCAACCGCCCTCGGCATTGATCAGACGTTGCGCAGCATCGAGCAAAGCCTGGCGATTCAGCTGTTGGATCGCCGCGACCAACTGCTCACGGTAATCCGACGAATGGCCAGCGAGTTTGCCCTGCCACAGCAACTCGGCAGCATCCTTAGTGGAAAACGTGGCGTCGTCGAACTGATCGGCGAGGCTTTGGCGCTGCTGCTTGAGGCTTGCTTCATCGAGCGTTTCGATCAACGCGGGAATGCCGTTGAAAAACTCCTGAATGTATTCGAGCAACTTGCCCGCCGCCGTCGTCGGCGATTGCACGCCAAAGACAATCGCAGTCTTGCCGTACAACTGGCGCAGCGCGCTGAATACGGCGTAACCCAATTGCAGTTCGACACGCAGGCGCTGATAAAAAGGCGTCTGGCACAACTGAGCCAGAAGGCGCCATGCTGCTTCATCAGCGATGTCGCGGCTGGCAGTCGGGCAGATCAGCAGCAAGGCGTGTTCGCTGGAGGCCGTGTTGATCTGGCTCCATTGGTACTGGCCTTGGGTGATCGGTGTCACCGGTAGCTGAGTGTCCGGCGTGCCGGGAATGCGGCTCAGCGCCAGACCCATGGCTGACTGGGTCTGTTGATTTTGCCCTAGAGCGAGGCCGTCCCAGCGCGAAGTTGTCCACAGCTGATTGGCGTCATCGCTGGTTTCAGTCGTGGGCAGGCATTTTTCCGGCAACGCTTCGAGTAGTTGGCGGATCGGCATCGACGGTATCTGTAGCTCATCGCGCGGCGAAACGGCTTCGATCATCGTCAGACATTTCAGCGCATGCTCAAGGATGCTAGGCATCGGTTCCTGAAGTCCGGTCATCTTCAGCAGCCATTGGTTACCTGCGGCGCTGAAAGACAACTCCACGCCGGCTTCGGACGCGTCTTGCCGGGTTTGCTGCAGACTGCGCTGTAATCTTGAACGCAGATCGACGCTGGCTGCCGCCTCGACCTGCCAACGCAGATAAATCGCGCCTTCATCGCCGCAGTCCGGCAGCGTCTGGCTGAACTGCATAGGCGACCGTTCGCGACGGCTGCGCGAGCGATCCTGGGCGAAGGTGCGCAGGCCACGGTGGGCGCTGGTCTGGCCGCGAATCAGCCCGGCGTTGACCAGCGGTTCACTGGCGCGCAAGAAAGGATTGGCTGCGGGCAGGTGCCACTGATCGCTGAAGTTATCCACCACGCCGATTTCCTGCAGGATGCGCTCAAGCGCGGCGGCAGCCGATTCGGACAGGCCGAATGCATGCTGCTCGACGTCGATTCGCGCCAGTTGCAACGCGCCGCGGACTTGCTGCTGGCGCTGAAGCAGGGCGGCGTATTCCTCGCGCAACGGCGTCCAGTCCTGACGGGCGAAGAAGCTCAGCCAATCCATCAGCTGTTCGTGAATGGCGTTCAAGTGCTCGCCGTCGGCATGGAATTGAAGATGCAGCAGCGCTTGCCCGGCAAACTGGTAGAGCGGCGTGGCATTCAAACCATCGGCCAGTTTTTGCTGGCGCAAATGCGCGAGCAATCCACCGGTTTTGGCGCTGTTCAACCAATGGCAGAGAAAGGCCATCGCCTCGGCGGATGACTGGGGCAAAGCCTCGAAAGCGAATAACAGGTTCGCGTGAGCGCCAACCTGTTGATAACTTTTCACCGTCAGCGGTGGCGGTGCGGCCTGGGCCACTTTATCCCCAACCGGCAACACCGCTGCGAATTGCCGCGCCAACTCCCGCAATTCATCAATACTCTGCGGACCGACCAGACTGAGGTTCATTTGCCCGGTTCGATAAAACCGCTGATGGAAATCTTTCAGCGCCGACTGAAACCCAGGCGATTCGACCTGCAAGCTGTCCCGATTGCCCGCATGAAAACCGCGCAACGGATGCTCCGCTGGTAAACCTTCATACAAGGCAAACTGCTGTTGCGCTGTCGGATCCTGCGACCAGGCGACGAATTCGGCCTGCAGCACTTCCCGTTCACGCAGTTGATCGTCCAGATTCATACGTCGCCGGGCGAGCATGTCTGACAGACGCTCGAGCCCCGCGCTGAAGGACGACACAGGCAACTCGAAGAAAAAATCCGTGGTGCGTTCGCGGGTGCTGGCATTCACCTGCCCGCCGTGACGTTGCACGTAGGCCATCAGCCCTTCGTCTGTGGGAAAACGCTCGGTGCCGAGGAACAGCAAGTGCTCAAGAAAATGCGCCAGCCCCGGCCATGCCAGCGACACGTCGTGGCTGCCAGCGGCCACCCGCAATGCGGCGGCACTGCGCTTGAGGCCCGGCACATGGCGCAGGGTCACGCGCAGGCCGTTGGCCAGGGTTTCAGTGTGGGGGCGGGGGTGAGTCGGCGCAGGCATGGGCACTTCCAGAACAGTGAAGTGCCCATGCTAGCGGATTAGCGCCGGTTGAGCGCGCCGTAAAGCTCTGGACGGCGATCGCTGAGATAGCGGTTGGCCTGGCGTGAATCGTTCATCAGTTGTCGGTCCAGTTCGCCAACGATCAACGCTTCGTCCAGACCTGCCAGAGCGATACGGCTGCCGTCCGGCGCGGCGAGGCTGCTTTGCCCGCAGTACTGAATATCGCCTTCATGCCCGCAGTAATTGGCGTAAGCCACATAGCACTGGTTTTCGAAGGCGCGGGCACGCACGGTGACATCGGCGACGAAGTCGAACGGAATCATGTTTGCTGTCGGCACCACAATCAGCTCGGCGCCGGCCAAGGCCAGACGACGAGTGTTTTCAGGAAATTCCAGGTCGTAGCAGATCAGGAACCCGAGCTTCCAGCCGTTCAGTTCAACCACCGGCAACTCCGCATCGCCAGGGCTGAACATAGACCGGTCGAGGTCGCCGAACAGATGCGATTTGCGGTAATTGCACAGGCGCTCGCCGTGCGCGTCGATCAGTTGCACAGCGTTGTAAATCTGCCCGTCAGCGGTGCGCTCGGGGTAACCGTACACGGTCGCCAGGCCGGCAGCCTTGGCTATCCGGCCGATCTGCTGCGCCCATTCACCGTTGTAGACCTCGGCCAGGGTGCTGACCGCTTCGGCGCCGATGTTGTAGCCGGTCATGAACATCTCCGGCAGCACCAGCAGATCAGCGCCCTTGGCCTCCATCGCCACTTGATGCAGGCGATGCAGGTTGGCGACGGGGTCGAGTGGTAACGGCGGACATTGGTAAACGGCTACACGCATCAGGGATTCCTCTTACTCGGGCAGGGCGATAGGGCCGATGTCTTTGAACACATCACCCGGGCCGGGGTTCTCTTTATGTGTGGACCCGCCGAAGTGGTTCATGATTCCCCATACCGCATTGAGCGAAGTCTGCACCGCGCCTTCGACCCACGCCGGCGTCCACGACACATCGTCGCCGGCGATGAAAATCCCGCGCTGCTCGGCCGGCATCTCGTCCTGCATGAAGTGCGCGTACATGCGCTGGTTGTAGCGGTAATGGCCCGGCAGCGCGCCTTTGAAGGCACCGAGGAAATACGGATCGGCCTCCCATGACACGGTGATCGGATCGCCGATGATGCGTGCGGCGATGTCGACTTTCGGGTAGATCTTTTTCAACGCGTTCAACGCCAGCTCAACGCGTTTTTCCACCGGATGCGGGAGCATTTTCAACGCGTCGCTCATCCATGAATAGGACAGGCAAATCACGCCCGGCTTGTCGTCGCCGTTGTCGAACAGGTAGGTGCCACGGGTCAGGCGATCGGTGAGGGTCATGCTCATCAGGTCGCGGCCGGTCTCGGGGTCCTTGTCCTTCCAGAATGGCCGATCGACCATCACGAAAGTCTTCGACGACTGCATGTAGCGCGTGCGGTCGAGAGCCATCCACATCTTCTGCGAGAACAGGGTTTCGTCGCATTCGATCTGCGTGGTCAGCAGCCAGCTCTGGCAGGTAGTCAGCACGGCGGCGTATTCGCGGGTGTCACCGTTGTTGTCGGTAACGGCGAAGCGGCCACCCGGGGCATGGGCAATTTTTTTCACACCGGAACGCGGTGCGCCACGGTGCAGGGATTTCAGACTGGTGCCCGCGGGCCAGTGCACGCAGCGCTCCGGCACATGGCGCCAGATGCCTTGTGGCACCTGCTCGACGCCGCCGACCACCAGGTGTTGGTGATCATCGCAGTTGGTCATCACTACGCGGAAAATTTCCAGCATGGAGTTGGGAAAGTCAGAGTCCCAGCCGCCGGTGCCGAAACCGACCTGACCGAACACTTCACGGTGCTGGAACGACAATTTGGCGAAGGCTTTCGAGGTCGCGACAAAGTCGTAAAAGGTCCGGTCGTCCCACAGCGGCACAAGCTTGTTCCACAACTCTTTCAGGCGCGGCACATCGCGGTCGCGAATGGCTTGCTGGATGTCGGAGAACTGCGAACCGGCCTCCAGCGCATCCGCCCAAGCGTCTGCCACTTCCTGAAACAATGCTGGAAGATCCTTCAGGCTTTCTGCGTAATAGGTCTCGCCTTCCAGGTCGATCACGGTGCTGCCTGAAGCACCCGTCAGCGGGTTCGGGAAAGGTTTGGTTTCCAGACCGAGCTTGTCGACGTAGTGATAGAACGCCGTGGAAGACACCGGGAAACGCATGCCGCCGAGCTCCGCGACGATGGCGTCGGTGCCGTTGAAGGCTTGCGAGCGCAGACGGCCGCCGAGCTTCGATGCCTCGTACACCACCGGCTTCAAACCGAGTTTCATCAGTTCATACGCAGCCACCAGACCGGCAATGCCCGCGCCGACAATTGCCACTTCGGCGCCATGGTTATGCTCAGGAATACTGCCCAGGCCGGCGGGGTGCTCGATCCAGTCGTCAAACGCGAAAGGAAAGTCCGGGCCGAAAATCGTGACAGGTTTCTTGCCGTCTGCAGGATGGCGATTGTTCTTGTTCATTGGCTGACCTTACTGGCGACCCGACGCAGGATTCGCGTCTGAGTATAGGAAAAGATGCCAGCCATTCTAGGGAGGGTAGAACACGTTAATAAGACGCAAAGTGTCGTCGTTTTGGCAGCCAATCAATCAAAGTGACGATCACAGACTGCAGACCGACCAGATTGTAGACGCGAGCCTGCTCGCGAAGCGGTCCTGTCACCCACCCGGGAGTCCTGCCAATATCTTAAACCGGCTGTCCCCGATCAATCTTGCTACTCAAAATAATCGAAGTCGTGGTTTTCTCCACCCCATCGACACTGCCAATCTGGTCCAGCAACTGATCGAGCTGTTCTGGCGAATCCGTACGTAGCCAAGCCACATAATCAAACTCGCCACTCACCGCACATAGCTGCTGCACCTGCGCCATCGCACTCAAGCGCCGCAGCACTTCCTTGCCGGAGCGCGGCTGCACCTTGATCCCGACGTATGCCTGCAAGCCGCCGTCGACCACGCGCTGACCGAGGCGTACGCCGTAACCGGTAATCACTTTGGCTTTTTCCAGGCGTGCCAGACGCGAAGTGACGGTGGTGCGAGCAATCCCCAATTGCCGAGCGAGCATGGCCACGCTTTCGCGGGCATTGATTTGCAGAGCGGCGATCAACTGGCGGTCGATTTCGTCGAGGGTGGGGGGGCGGGTGTCTGGCAAGGGAAGCTCCATAAGCGTTGGGTCGGAACGGGGCGCACTTTACAGGCAAACAACGATAGGCTTTTGAGCGATAACAAAGTGGCCACGTGTGGCTCCGCTGAAACAAATGTTCTGACAATTGATTTGACTTGTCTGCCCTGTTTCCCAAGAATGCCAACAAGAGCGCGAAATCTGTTGCCTTGCAGGGCGATAGCAGACGTAGGTACCTCAGCGATGCTGCAACATCGGTGTCAGGTGAGACCTCTTCATCCCATTTCCTGGGGATGCAAATATCGGGATTTAGATGTTATGGGCGGCCCGATGGCTGCCCTTTTTTTGTCCGTAAGAATGTACCGCCTATACAAAAGCACGCCTTTTCGATGCCTGTTCATCGCTCTCGCCGGAGCGTGCATGAAATTCCATAAAACGTGTCCATTGCGAGTGTCCACAACCACAAGCATGTCGTTTTTGGCCTCATAGGCATTGATGAATGCCATTCGATGTCCGCCGTTATCGTAACGAATTCTCCATATTTCAAAGGGGCCCGTTAAGGTATCGATAGCGTGTCGAACATAGCGCTCGCGGGAATCCGGGCGTTTCTCAACGATGTGGGCCAGTTTTTCTCTCGCAACCGCAACGTTTCCAATAGGCGTCAGGATGGTGACGGCCATGATTGATTCATCAATGAATCCGAAGTATTCAAGGAGTATTCCCAAGGCACCCGCTGCATCGTCAGCCCTCTTTATTTCCTCGATTGCGGCTGATCGAAGTTCTTTCGAGAGCGTTCGCAAGTCGGGTAAAGCAAGATCGGTCCAGGTTGCTTGGCTGGCTGCTTCCTTTGTTGTTGGAGCAGCATTTGTGAGCATGGAAACAATCCTGGGCGGCGATGGCGTCTGGAGATTACTAGCTCGCAGGAGAACCTAACAACGCTGCAAACGTGCCAGAAACATCGCTTCAGAATCTTCCTACGGATATCGCGGCTGTCTTCCGAGCGTCGCGATTAGCAAGACTGAGAAATTAAACGCCAAAAAAAACCGCGCATTCAGCGCGGCTTTTCAACTTGGTGGGCCCACACGGACTCGAACCGTGGACCAAAGGATTATGAGTCCTCTGCTCTAACCAACTGAGCTATAGGCCCTCAGTAGGCCGCGGATTATAGCGACGGTTTCGCGGCTGTGCTATCCGAAAAATCCGATACGGTTACTTGCAGAAACGTGGCGGCGAATTCGTCCGGTGGTAGCGGCAGGCTGACGATGTAGCCTTGGATCTGTTCACAGCCCTCAGTGGCGAGGAATTGTTGTTGCGCCTGGGTTTCGACGCCTTCGGCAATGACGGTGAATTGCATGCTCCGTCCCAGCGCAATGATGGCGCGCACAATCGCTGCGTCGTGGGGGTCGTCGGGCAGGCCGCGGACGAAGGACTGGTCGATTTTCAGGATGTCCAATGGCAAGCGCTTGAGGTAACTCAACGAGGAGTAGCCGGTGCCGAAGTCGTCGATTGCCAGTTGTACGCCGAGGCGTTTGAGTTGATGCAGGACCGCCAGTGCCTCTTCGGCCTGACTCATGATGAAATTCTCGGTAATTTCCAGTTGCAGTAATTCCGGCTGCAGGCGGTTGTCGCTGAGCAGTTGTTCGATGCGCCCGAGCAAATTCGGCTGGCGCAATTGCGCACCGGCGAGATTCACCGAGAGCGGGCCGAGACTGTCGTAGACCTGGTTCCACTCGAACATTTGCCGGCACGCGGTCTCAAGGACCCAGTCGCCGATCTGCAGGATCATGCCGTTTTCTTCGGCCAACGCAATGAAGTGCTCCGGCGGGACCTCGCCGAACGTTGGATGCCGCCAGCGGATCAAGGCTTCGGCGCCGACCAGGCGGTGGTCGATGAGGCTGATTTTTGGCTGGTAATAGAGGAACAGTTCATCACGCTCGATTGCACGGCGCAGTTCGTGTTCCAGGGCGACGCGTTCACTGGCTTGGGCGGTGAGGTCGCGGGTGTAGCTTTCGACGCGGTTACGGCCCTTGGCTTTGGAGCGGTACATCGCCGCGTCGGCGTTCTTCACCAGGGTAGCGACATCGCAGCCATCGCGAGGATAGAGGCTGGTGCCAATGCTGGCGCTGATGAAAAACTCATGTTCACCAGCCTGGAATGGCGCGCTGAAGCAGTTGAGCAGTTTGGTCGCGATGTTGTCGGCATCGCTGGCCTGTTGCAGGCCGGGCAGCAGGATGATGAATTCGTCGCCGCCCAGTCGCGCGACCGTGTCGATGTCGCGCAGTTGTTCTTTCAAGCGCACCGCGATGCCTTTGAGCAGCAGGTCGCCGACCGGATGGCCAAGGCTGTCATTGATGTGCTTGAAACGGTCCAGATCCAGAAACAGCACGGCACCCAGGCTGCCGTTTTCCTGTTGACTATTCAATGCCGCCAACAAGCGGCTTTCAAACAGCGTACGGTTCGGCAGGCCGGTGAGCGGGTCATGGTGGGCCTGATAGTCGAGCCTGGCCTGGGCGTGTTTGAGGCTGGAGATGTCGGCGAACACCGCGACAAAGTGAGTGATTAACTTGTCACGGTTGCGCACGGCGCTGATGGTCAGCCAGCTAGGGTACAGCTCGCCGTTCTTGCGCCGGTTGGAAATCTCGCCCTGCCAGTGACCCTCGTCGGTCAATTGATGCCACATCGCAGCGTAAAACGCGCTGTCATGCAGGCCTGAGGCGAGCAGGCGGGGCGTATGTCCAAGCGCTTCGCTTTCGCTGTAGCCGGTAATTTCGGTAAACGCCCGGTTGACCGCGCTGATGTGTTGCTGGGTGTCGGTAATCAGCACGCCTTCGGCGGTGCTCTCGAACACGGTGGCGGCCTGTTGCAGTTTTTCCTGCATCAAATGGCGTTCAGTGATATCGCGAGCGATGGTCAGCATGCAGTCTTCGTCGCCGATCGGCAGCGGGCGACTGGACACTTCGCACAGGCGAATCTGCCCGTCGCTGCGGCGGATATGGCAACTGAAGTCTCGAACGAAACCGTCGCGCTGCAGCAGGTCGAGCATCTGTTTGCGTTCGTTGAGGTTGACCCAGATGCCCAGGTCAAGCGTCGAGCGATCTACCGACATGGCGCTGTTGAACCCGGTGATGCGACTGAAACCTTCGTTGACCTCAAGCAGCAGGCCGTCACTCTGGCGCGACAGCAGCAAGCCGTCCGGTGAGGCGTGGAAGGCCTTGGCGAACTTCTCTTCGGAGGTTTGCAGCTGTTGCTGGGTTTCCTTGAGTTGGCTGATGTCGCGCACCACAACCACTAGCGCCGGCGTGGTGTCGAGGTCGAATGGTTCGGCGGAAATCAGCCCGGTGAACAATTGGCCGTTGTTACGGCGAAAGGGCATTTCCAGATTGCGGATGCTGCCCGCCTGCAAGCGTTGCAACAGCCCCGGCCCGACACCGGGAATCCCCCAGATATTCAGGTTGGTGGCGGTTTGGCCAACCACTTGCTCAGCCGTGAGGCCGATCTGCTCTTCGAAGGCCTCGTTGACCTCCAGCAAACAGCCGTCGGACAAACGCGCGATGACCAGAATATCCGGACATTGCTGGAAGACCGAAGCGAACTTCTGCTCCGACAGCCGCAGTGCCTCTTCCGTGCGCTTGATTTCGCTGATGTCGATCATCAGCCCGCGCATCACCGGCTCATGTCCATGCTCGATCAGGCTGACGATGTCACGCACCCACAGGCAGCGGCCGTCGGCGGTGATGACGCGATAATCGACGATGTGATCACGGCCCTCACGCAGTGCTTCTTTGCAATAATTTTGCGTACGGGTCAGGTCGGCCGGGTGGATGATGTTGTGCCAGAAGCCCGGAATCAGCCAATGGGATTGTGGATAACCAAGCAGATTCTCCGCGTGGGGCGAAACATAGCTGTAGGTGAAGTCACTCATGCGCGCTTCCCAGGCGATGGCCGAGAGACTCTCGACCAGGCCGCGATAGTGATACTCGCTGCTGCGCAATTCCTGTTCGAGGTCGATGCGTCGGGTAATTTCCGAGCTCAGGCGACGGTTGATGCGTATCACCACGGCAAGGATGGTCATCAGCAGCAACAGACCCGGCAGGCCATAAATCAATAGATCCGACCAGAACGTACGGTGGTCGAGGACATTGCCGACCCAGTGCTCCTGAATACTGCTGATTTCGGCGGGGGTCATGTCGGCGAGGACTTTGTCGAGAATCCCCACCAGCACTTTGTTGTCGCGGGGCACGGCCATCGCCAGTTGATAGCGATACGGGGTTTCGCCGCTGACGTACAACCCGTCGAGCTTGAGCTGGCGCAGGCTCCAGACGCTGGAGGCGAGGTCACCGACGACAGCGTCCACTTCGTCAGTGGCGAGTGCCTGCAACGCCGAGCTAACATTGGGCATCGCTACCAGATTCAGATCCGGATGGTGCGTGCGCAGCAATTCGTGGGGGGCGTAGTTTTCCACCACAGCAATTTTCAAACCGTACAGATCATTGAGCTTGCGCGGCTGTGCCCCGCCGACATGGGCAAGGATGACGATCGGAAAGTCGAGATAGGGGCGGGTAAACGCCAGGTAGTTCTGGCGCTCCGGGGTGGACATGATGCCGGGCAGCAAGTCGATCTTGCCTTTCTTGACCTGCTCCAGCACCACCGTCCAGCTCACCGGTTCGATAGGGGTGAGCCTGATCGCCAAACGCTCGCGGATCACGTCGATGTAGTCGGCGGCCAGGCCTTGATAGCGATTCTGGTCATCACGGAACTCAAACGGTGGCCACGACGCGTCCACACCCAAGCGCAGGTCAGGATGGGCCGCCAGCCAGCTGCGTTCTTCATCGGTCAGAGTCAGCGCGTCAGCCGTTGCGGTCCAGATCATCAATGACAGCAGAAAAAGCGCAGGCGCCAGTCTGTGCATAACGCTCTCGTTATGGCTTTTGGAGGGTTGTTTCGAGTGTAGACGGGGTAATCGGCGGGGAGGGTGGTACGCGGTATTTAATCTGCCACAAAACAAAACCCCCGGCCTGGGCCGGGGGTTCTGGTATCACTCGTCGAGGAAGGAGCGCAGATGCTCGCTTCGCGTCGGGTGGCGCAGCTTGCGCAGCGCCTTGGCTTCGATCTGACGGATCCGCTCACGCGTTACGTCAAACTGTTTGCCCACTTCTTCGAGTGTGTGGTCGGTGTTCATGTCGATACCGAAACGCATGCGCAGTACCTTGGCTTCACGGGCGGTGAGGCCAGACAGCACTTCGCGAGTCGCTTCTTTCAGACTTTCCACCGTGGCGACATCGATTGGCGACTGCATGGTCGAGTCTTCGATGAAGTCGCCCAGATGGGAGTCTTCGTCATCACCAATCGGGGTTTCCATGGAGATCGGCTCTTTGGCGATCTTCAGTACCTTGCGGATCTTGTCCTCAGGCATTTCCATGCGCTCGCCCAACTCTTCCGGGGTCGGTTCGCGACCCATTTCCTGCAACATCTGCCGGGAAATACGGTTGAGCTTGTTGATCGTCTCGATCATGTGCACCGGAATACGGATGGTGCGGGCCTGGTCGGCGATCGAGCGAGTGATCGCCTGACGGATCCACCAGGTGGCATAAGTAGAGAACTTGTAACCACGACGGTATTCGAACTTGTCCACCGCTTTCATCAGGCCGATGTTGCCTTCCTGAATCAGGTCGAGGAACTGCAGGCCGCGGTTGGTGTACTTCTTGGCGATCGAGATCACCAGACGCAGGTTGGCTTCAACCATCTCTTTCTTCGCGCGGCGGGCCTTGGCCTCACCGATCGACATGCGACGGTTGATGTCCTTGATTTCTGCGATGGTCAGGCCGGTCTCGGTTTCCAGCGCGATCAGTTTCTGCTGGCAACGGATGATGTCCGGCTGCACGCGACCGATGGCTTCGGCGTACTTGCTCTTGCCTTTGGCCAGGGCGTCGGACCAGCTTTCGTCGACTTCGTTGCCCGGGAACTGACGCAGGAAATCGGCGCGTGGCATACGTGCATCACGTACGCACAATTGCATGATCGCGCGCTCTTGCTGACGCAGACGATCCAGGGCACTGCGCACACGCTCGACCAGGGCTTCGAATTGCTTCGGCACCAGTTTGATCGGCATGAACAGCTCGGCCAGGGCCAGCAACTCGGCAACCGCTGCCTTGTTGTGACGACCGTGCTTTTTCAGGGCCTTGCGGGTGATTTCCATCTGATCGGCCACGGCGCCGAAGCGCTGCGCAGCGATGACCGGGTCCGGACCGCTTTCGGCTTCTTCTTCGTCATCGGAAGATGCTTCGGCTTCTTCGTCGTCGGTTTCGTCGTCGGCTTTAGCGACTTTCGCTTCGACAGGCGGCGGCACTTCGGCAGGCGGCGCGATGCCGTCGTCCGGGTCGATATAACCGCTGAGGACGTCGGACAGGCGACCACCTTCGGTGGTGACGCGGGTGTACTCGGAGAGAATGTGGTCAACCGTGCCAGGGAAGTGCGCAATTGCGCTCATCACTTCACGAATGCCTTCTTCGATCCGCTTGGCGATTTCGATTTCGCCTTCACGGGTCAGAAGCTCGACCGTACCCATTTCACGCATGTACATGCGCACCGGGTCAGTGGTGCGACCGATATCGGTCTCCACCGCCGCCAACGCAGCGGCTGCTTCTTCCGCAGCTGCCTCGTCGGTATCGGCGTCGGCCAACATAAGGGCGTCCGCATCCGGAGCACTCTCGTGTACGGGGATCCCCATGTCGTTAATCATGCGGATGATGTCTTCCACCTGCTCAGGATCTGAAATATCCTCGGGCAGGTGGTCGTTGACCTCGGCGTAAGTCAGATACTTCTGCTCACGACCCAGTTTGATCAACTCAATAATACGAGACTGCTGTTGCGCTTTTCCGGACATAACACCCTATCCACTGAAGGTCTTGGCGGGCAAAAAACAAGCCGAGGATTATACCTGAGCTATGACCTCACGCGCCAGTTGAGGTCGGGTTTGATGCGGAAACATTGCGACTTAAAAGGTCGCGCAGTTGATTTTTCTCTTCCAGGCTCAGTTCGCTTTGTCGCGCTTTCCTGAGCAACTGTTCCAGATTTCGCTCGCGTTGGCGGGCTGACAAGCTAGTAATGGTGTCGAAAAACTGTTGTTCAAGGTTATCTCCGTCAATCAGCCACTCCTTTTCTGCCAGTGCCTTGAGCAAGCGACCCTGTTCGGTGCCGTGCCATCGTGCGATCAACTGAAATGAGTTTAGCTGGGGATTCTTCTGTACGGCTTCCAGCAGCGCCACAAGCAACTGGGCGTTGGTCTGATTTTCATCGGCAATGTGCCCGGCGTCTTCGACGCGCCTGGCCAGCTGCGGGTGATGAAGCAATGTTCTCAGGGCTGTCAGGGTCGGCGATTCGACGCCGATCGGCGTGCGCGGGCGTTGCTGATCGCGATCGCCGCCACGCTTGCCATTCTTGTCCCAGGGTTTTTTGTCCCACTTCTTGCCGCCGGCGCCGGGTTTCTTCGGTGTCCATTCCTGCTGCGGCACATACATGTCCTGTGCCTGCGGCTGATGGTAGTCGCCATAATCCGGCATGGCATCGTAATTGATGCCCGGATCGTAGGCGGGCGGTGCTTCCTGCGGCGCACTCTGGGCAAGCTGGCTGACGGTCTCGCTGCTCAGGCCGGTGATTTCGGTCAGGCGCTGGCGCATCAGGATACGCAGGTTCGCCCCTGGAACCTTGTCGATCAGCGGCGCCGCGAGGGTGGCCATGTGGGCCTTGCCTTCGAGCGAACGCGGATCGGCTTCTTCGGTCAGTTGCTGGAAAAAATAATCGGCCAGCGGTTGCGCATGTTGATTGATGCGCGCCTTGAAGGCATCGGTGCCTTCGGCACGAACCAGCGTGTCCGGGTCTTCGCCCTCGGGCAGGAACAGGAATCGCGCGCGGCGCCCGTCCTGAAGGCACGGCAGTGTCGCTTCCAGCGCACGCCACGCGGCATTGCGGCCGGCCTGGTCGCCGTCGAAGCAGAACAACACGTTGGGCACGACGCGAAACAGGCGCTTCAAATGTTCTTCGCTGGTCGCGGTGCCCAGCGTGGCGACGGCATTCTTCAAGCCTTGCTGGGCGAGGGCGATGACGTCCATATAGCCCTCGACGACAATGATTTCGTCGAGGTTGCGGTTGTTCTTGCGCGCTTCATAAAGGCCATAGAGTTCCTGGCCTTTATGGAATACCGGAGTTTCCGGTGAGTTCAGGTACTTGGGCTTGTCGTCGCCCAGTACGCGGCCACCGAAAGCGATGATGCGCCCCCGGGTGTCGCGGATCGGGAACATTACTCGATCACGGAAGCGGTCGTAGCGCTTGCCGGTTTCGGCGTTCTCGATCAGCAGGCCGGCCTCGATCATCGCCTTCTGCTGCAGTGTATCGCTGCTCAGATGCTTGAGCAGGTTGTCCCAGCCCGGTGGCGCAAAACCCAGGCCGAAATCCCGGGCGATCTCGCCGGTCAGGCCGCGACCCTTGAGGTAATCCACCGCGGCCTTGCGCGACGGATGGCTCTTGAGTGCCTGCCGGTAAAAGTCGGCGGCGGCGGTAAGCAGCGGATACAGCGGCGAGTCGGTCGGCTGGCGTGGCTTGCGCTCGCGGCCGCTTTCTTCGCGGGGAATTTCCATGCCGGCGGCCTTCGCCAGGTCTTCGACAGCCTGGGGGAAGTCCAGGTTGTCGTGATCCATGAGAAAGCCGAGGGCGTTGCCGCCAGCGCCGCAGCCGAAGCAGTAGTAGAACTGCTTGTCCGGGCTGACGCTGAAGGACGGGGTTTTCTCTTTATGGAACGGGCAACAGGCGGTGTAGTTCTTGCCGGCCTTCTTCAATTGCACGCGCGAGCTGACCACGTCGACGATGTCGGTGCGGTTCAGCAGGTCGTCAATGAAGCTCTGGGGAATCAGCCCGGCCATGGCGTTCTCGTCTTCTGCGCTGCAATAAGTCCGTTGCGACAGGCTGTAGGACGCGGGCGATTGTTGGAAACGCACAAAAAGTGCGGCTCGACCGGTGTCGTCTGCGTGATCGCTGTCGGGAAGTGTATCTGCCGAAAATCCACTGACGTTAGTACCTATCAGTCTTCGACTATTTGAAAGTGTTGCGCTGAATCCGCTGACGGCCGGTTGCAGGCCTCGGATAGCTCAATAAAACGGGCACGCATGCAGGTGCCTTGGGCTGATCGTCGTAAGAGGAATCAGTGGGTGTGCTCGTCAGTAGCCTTGAAAGGCTCGTCAGAAAAGACGTGCACCGCTGGCAAAAGAGCCAGGCCTGACGCGGTGAAGCAGATTTGTCTCGGTCGCATCGGCGGCTTCGACGGTGAAGCATCAAGCGTTTTACGCAAATGCCATTAGCCCGGCTGAGGGCCGGGCTTAGGCAAGAAGCTTGCTACGAACGTCTGTGTATTAGTACAGACGAACGGCGCGGCGCTGTTCGCGCTGAACTTTCTTGGCGTGACGCTTGACAGCAGCTGCTGCCTTGCGCTTACGCTCAGAAGTTGGCTTCTCGTAAAATTCGCGGCTACGAACTTCAGCCAGTACACCGGCTTTTTCGCAGGAGCGCTTGAAACGACGCAGAGCTACGTCGAAGGGTTCGTTCTCTTTTACTTTGACGGCTGGCATCCAGAGCTACCTTCATTCATTACCGGGGTCAACATCCTCGCGGCAAAAGAGCACTTGAAGACGTCGGTTTTTAAGGGTTGCGGATGTTAACCCCTCATCGCTCGGAATGCAAAGCCTCTGATCGAAAACCGCTGGTCGGGGCATCACGTGGCGACTATTATGCGCGCCTTCGAATTCAGCCTAAACAAGGCGCAAACCCATGCTAGTACTGGGATTAGAAACCTCCTGCGACGAAACCGGCGTCGCATTATATGACAGTGAACGCGGCCTGCTGGCCGACGCGCTGTTCAGCCAGATCGACCTGCACCGCGTCTATGGCGGTGTGGTGCCGGAGCTGGCCTCGCGTGACCACGTCAAACGCATGCTGCCCTTGATCCGTCAGGTGTTGGCCGAGGCCGACTGCGTGCCGACCGAGATCGATGCGATCGCCTATACCGCCGGTCCCGGCCTGGTCGGCGCGCTGCTGGTCGGTGCGTCCTGCGCGCAGGCACTGGCGTTTGCCTGGGGGATCCCGGCGCTCGGTGTGCACCACATGGAAGGCCACTTGCTGGCGCCGATGCTTGAGCCGAAACCGCCCGAATTCCCGTTCGTCGCTTTGTTGGTTTCGGGTGGTCATACGCAGCTCGTTCAGGTCGATGGCATCGGTCAATACAGCCTGCTCGGCGAAACCCTTGACGACGCGGCCGGCGAAGCCTTCGACAAAACCGCGAAGATGATGGGCCTCAATTATCCGGGCGGGCCGGAAATCGCCAAACTGGCCGAGAAGGGCGTCGCTGGACGTTTCACCTTTCCGCGGCCGATGTGCGACCGTCCTGGTCTGGATTTCAGTTTCAGCGGCTTGAAAACCTTTGCCCTCAACACCTGGCAGCAATGTGTCAGCGCCGGGGACGACGGCGAACAAGCCCGTTGCGACATCGCGCTGGCGTTCCAGCAGGCCGTGGTGGAGACTTTGACCATCAAGTGCAAGCGCGCCCTGAAACAAGCGGGCATGAAGCGCCTGGTGATTGCTGGCGGCGTCAGCGCCAACAAGGCGCTGCGTGTGTCGCTGGAGAAAATGCTGGGCGATCTGAAGGGCGATGTGTTCTACGCGCGTCCCGAGTTCTGCACCGACAACGGCGCGATGATTGCCTTCGCCGGTTGCCAGCGTCTGCAGGCCGGTCAGCAGGAAAGCCTGGCGATCAGCGTGCAGGCGCGCTGGCCGATGGAGCAATTGTCGGCCTTGTAAAAGACGGCGCCCGTGAACGGTATTTAAAAATGCCGTTCGCGCCCGGCAAACAGGTCGCGTAGATTGCCGCGGTGACGCCAGACGATCAGCAATGTCAGCGCGCTCATCGGCAACAGCGCCTCCGGTTCCTGCCAGGCCAGCAATGGCAGGGTCAGCGGCGTGGCGATCAATGCCGCCAGCGAGCTGGTCCGGGTCAGGTAGAACGTCAGCAGCCAGGCGCACACGGCCAGCAGCGCAGCGGGTGGATACAGGCCCAGCAGCATGCCGGCGGCGGTGGCAACGCCCTTGCCGCCACGAAAGCGGAAGTACAGCGGGAACAGGTGACCGATCACGGCGCATACGCCGATCCAGGCCTGATCCTGCAACGAAAGGCCCGCGGCTGCGGCGATCAGCACCGGCAGCAGGCCTTTGCACAAATCACCGAGCAGGGTCAGGATCGCCAGTTTGCGACCGGCCAGGCGCAGCATGTTGGTGGCGCCGGCATTACCCGAGCCACTCATTCGCGGATCCGGATGTCCGGTCAGGCGGCTGAGCAAAATGGCGAAGGACAGCGAGCCGAGCAGGTAGGCGAGAGTCGCCAGTAACCAAAACATGCTAACTATTCCGGGCGAGGACGCCCTGATTCTAACGGCGCATTGCGCCCTTGTCGTGCAGCGGAGAGAAGTGCTTGGACAGAGTGTTTATCGAGGGCCTGGAAGTCGACACCGTGATCGGTGCCTACGACTGGGAGCGCGACATCCGACAGTGCCTGCGTCTTGATCTGAGCTTCGCCTGGGACAATCGCCCGGCCGCGGCCGGTGACGACCTGACACTGGCGCTCGATTACGCCAGTGTCTCCATGCGTATCCAGGCGTTTGCCGAACAGGCCCGGTTTCAACTGGTCGAGACGTTTGCCGAGCGTCTGGTTGAAGTGCTGATGAGTGAGTTCAAGATCACCTGGGTGCGCCTGAAACTGACCAAGCCCGGTGCCGTGCCGGCTGCGAAGGGCGGCGTGGGTGTGGAGATCGAGCGCGGATGTCGCTGACTCAGGTCTATCTCGGGCTCGGTAGCAATATCGAGCGCGAAACCCATTTGCGCGCCGGTCTCGATGCGCTGGCCACGTTTCTGGTGGATATCCGCTGTTCGGCGGTATTTGAAAGCCAGCCGGTGGGGATCAAGAGCGGGCCGTTCTTCAATTTCGTGGTCTCGGCGTACACCGACCTGCCGTTGATGGAGCTGGATCGGCGGCTTAAATTCATCGAGGCGGATAACGGTCGTTATGCGCCGGACCGCAAGGGCTTGCCGCTGGATATCGACGTGCTGCTGTACGGCGATCTGGTGGGAAACTTCGATGGATTGATTTTGCCGCGGGCGGAAATCCTGAAGAACGCTTTTGTCTTGTGGCCGCTGTCGTTGATCGCGCCGGATCGGGTGCATCCGGGCGTGGGAAAAAGCTTCGCGACATTATGGGCCGAGGCGAAGATCGATCAGGTGTTGGCGCCGGTTGCATTCGAATGGCGGGGTGTGCAACTGACACCTTTGGATTCGCAGTGATATCCAGGGCGCCATCGCGAGCAGGCTCACTCCTACATTTGGAATGCGTTCTCCTGTGGGAGCGGGCTTGCTCGCGAAGCTCTTCAACCTGACGCCGAGGCTTCTTTGTAAATCTTCAAAGCCTTGAGCCGTTCACGCTTCAGCGCTTCACCCAGCTCAGGCCCCTTGAATCCCTTTTCCAGTAACGGCTGCACCGCAACCCCGCGCGCTGCGACGGCGGCTCCGCGCAAATAATCCGCCTGTGGATAACTGCGCTGCTCCAAGCCCTTACGGCCACGAGCGTCCATCTCGCACGCGGCGATAAATTCCTCGAAGCGCTGCGGCCGACGATAGACATCGAAACTGTGCAGCAACTCAAGCAGCGTCGAGGCCTTCAATTCCAGTGCCCGATGACCATGGGTGTGATATTTCCCGACCAGCAGCGCCAGTTCCTGACAATCCTTGGGCGCCTTGAAGCGTTCGTTGACCGCTTTGATCAGCTTCAATCCGGTGTGTTCATGGGCGATATGCCGCGGCCATTGTTCTTCGGGTGTCAGGCCTTTGCCCAAGTCATGCAGAAGGCAGGCCCAGCGCACCGTCAGTGGCTGCGTGTGCAAGGCGGACTGCTCCAGCACGCTCAACGTATGCAGGCCTGTGTCGATTTCCGGGTGATGCGTCTCCGGCTGCGGCACACCGAACAAGGCGTCGACTTCCGGCATCAGCACTTTTAACGCACCACAGTCGCGCAACACCTCGACGAACACTTGCGGATGATTTTCCATCAGTGCCCGGGAAATTTCCTTCCAACTGCGTTCGGCGGTCAGCGCTTGCAGTTCGCCGGACTCGCTGAGCTGGCGCATCAGTTCCATTGTCTCGTCGGCGACCGTAAAGCCCAGCCCGGCGTAACGCGCTGCGAAGCGGGCAACGCGCAACACCCGCAAGGGATCTTCGGCGAACGCCGGAGAAACGTGGCGCAGGATGCGAGCTTTCAGATCGCGCTGGCCATGGTACGGATCGGTCAGGTTGAGCGCATCGTCCTCGGCCATGGCGTTGATGGTCAGGTCGCGGCGGATCAGGTCTTCTTCCAGCGTGACTTCCGGGCTGGCGTAAAAAGTGAAACCACCGTAGCCGCGACCGCTTTTGCGCTCCGTGCGGGCGAGGGCGTACTCCTCTCCGGTTTTCGGGTGCAGAAACACCGGGAAGTCTGCGCCGACCGGTCGATATCCGAGGGCGAGCATTTCTTCCGTGGTGGCGCCGACCACGACCCGGTCCACGTCAGTGACCGGTAATCCCAACAGACGGTCACGTACCGCGCCGCCAACCTTGTAAACCTGCATAAAAAACCTCCGTCAGTCCGACAGGATAACCCTTGTGTCAGACTTTCGGAGGCTGGAACCTGCTCAAAGATGAATCACGGCGAGGTCGAGCCGGCCGTAATCCCCCTCGCTGTGTTCACTGCGCGGCGGCACGTGATGGGTTTTCATGATCTGGTCGCCCTGCAGGGTTTCCAGATGAATGTCGAAGCCCCACAAGCGGTGCAGGTGTTTGAGTACCTCGTCAGTGGAGTCGCCCAACGGCTTGCGGTCGTGCTGCTGGTGCCGCAAGGTCAAGGAGCGGTCGCCGCGCCGGTCGATGCTGTAGATCTGCACGTTCGGCTCACGGTTGCCGAGGTTGTATTGCGCCGCCAGGGTTTCGCGGATGATCCGGTAGCCGGTTTCATCATGGATTGCCGGCACCAGCAGGTCATCTTTCTGGTCGTCGTCGAGAATGCTGAACAGCTTCAGGTCGCGAATCACTTTGGGCGACAGGTACTGCAGGATGAAGCTTTCATCCTTGAAGCTGCTCATGGCGAACTTGATGGTCGACAGCCAGTCGGAGCCGGCGATGTCGGGGAACCAGTGGCGGTCTTCCTCGGTGGGCGCTTCGCACATGCGCCGAATGTCGCGGTACATGGCAAAGCCCAGCGCGTAGGGGTTGATGCCGCTGTAGTAAGGACTGTCGAACCCCGGCTGGAACACCACGCTGGTGTGCGATGTGAGGAACTCCATCATGAAGCCGTCAGTGACCAGGCCCTCGTCATACAGGTCATTCATCAGCGTGTAATGCCAAAACGTTGCCCAGCCTTCGTTCATCACCTGAGTCTGGCGCTGTGGATAGAAATACTGGGCGATCTTGCGCACGATCCGCACGATCTCGCGCTGCCACGGCTCCAGCAGCGGCGCGTGCTTTTCGATGAAGTACAGGATGTTTTCCTGCGGCTCGGCCGGGAAACGGGCGTTATCCTTGTCGCTGTATTTGTCGGCGCCCTTTGGGATGGTGCGCCACAGGTCGTTGATCTGCTTCTGCAGATGTTCCTCGCGATCCTTTTGCCGCCGACGTTCTTCCTCGGCGGAGATCGGATACGGCCGCTTGTAGCGGTCGACACCGTAATTCATCAGGGCATGGCAGGAGTCGAGCAGGTCTTCCACCGCGTCAATGCCGTGGCGCTCTTCGCACTGCATGATGTACTGCTTGGCAAACACCAGGTAATCGATGATCGAGCTGGCGTCCGTCCAGGTGCGGAACAGGTAATTACCCTTGAAAAAGCTGTTATGGCCATAGCAGGCGTGGGCCACCACCAGCGCCTGCATGCAGATGGTGTTTTCCTCCATCAGGTAGGCGATGCACGGATCGGAGTTGATCACGATTTCGTACGCCAGCCCCATCTGCCCGCGGCTGTAGGATTTTTCGGTGCTGAGGAAGTGCTTGCCGTAGGACCAGTGGTGATAGCCCAGCGGCATCCCCACCGAGGCGTAGGCGTCCATCATTTGCTCGGCGGTGATCACTTCGATCTGGTTGGGATAGGTATCCAGCGCATAACGGGCCGCGATACGGGCAATTTCACGGTCGTAGGTCTGGATCAGCTCGAATGTCCATTCGGAGCCGGTGGAAATGGGTTGGCGCTTCTGCTCTTTGGCGGTCATGTCACTAACCTGCGCTGGAAGAGTTCACGGAAGACCGGATAGATATCTCCGGCCGAGACCAGTTGCTGCTGGGCAAAAGTGTCAGAGAAGGCTTCGGCGATGCGTTCGTATTCGTACCACAACGCCTGGTGTTCGCGCGGGGTAATCTCCACGTAAGTGTAGTACTGCACAAACGGCATGATCTGGTTGATGAGGATATCGCGGCAGATCGGCGAGTCGTCGTTCCAGTTGTCGCCGTCGGAGGCCTGCGCGGCGTAGATGTTCCACTCGTTGCTCGGGTAGCGCTCGGCCATGATTTCCTGCATCAGCTTCAGGGCACTGGAAACGATGGTGCCGCCGGTCTCCCGCGAGTAGAAGAATTCTTCTTCGTCGACTTCCCGGGCGCTGGTGTGGTGGCGGATGAATACCACGTCGATCTTGTCGTAATTGCGCTTGAGGAACAGGTACAACAGGATGAAAAAACGCTTGGCGATGTCTTTGGTCGCCTGGGTCATCGAGCCGGAAACGTCCATCAGGCAGAACATCACCGCTTTGGAGCTGGGATTCGGCTGCTTGACCAACAGGTTGTATTTGAGATCGAAAGTGTCCAGAAACGGCACCCGGTGAATGCGCGCGCTAAGCTTTTCTATTTCAGCTTCAAGTTCCTGAATATCGCCGAAGTTGTCTGGCTCTTCGCGTTTGAGGCGCGCCAGTTCTTCCTTGGCTTCGCGCAGTTTTGCCCGGCTGCTGCCGGACAGGGCGATGCGGCGCGCATGGGCGGAACGCAATGTGCGGATGATATTGATACGAGACGGGTTGCCCTCGTTGCTGATCCCGGCACGCACGGTCTTGAAGGTGTCCGTTCCGGTGAGGTTGCGTTTGACCAGATTCGGCAGTTCCAGGTCCTCGAACATGAATTCGAGGAACTCCTCCTGGGTGATCTGGAAGACGAACTCGTCCATGCCTTCGCCGGAATTGCCGGCCTTGCCCGGACCTCGCCCGCCGCCACCACCCGGTGGCCGCGCGATGTGTTCGCCGGCAGTGAATTCCTTGTTGCCGGGATGAACTACGGTCTGCTTGCCGCCGCGGCCATGGTGCAGCACCGGCTCGTCGATGTCGCGACCGGGAATGCTGATCTGCTCACCGTGTTCCATGTCGGTAATGGAGCGCCGGCTGACCGCCTCTTCGACGGCCTTCTTGATGTGGTCACGATAACGCCGCAGGAAACGCTGGCGGTTCACCGTGCTCTTGTTCTTGCCATTGAGGCGTCGGTCGATCACATAGCTCATAGGTGGCCCTCCGGGCAGCTTCAAGTTGTGAGCTGCAAGCTGCAAGTAGAAGCGAATCCCGCTGAATCCGGGGTCGAGCGCTTGTTTCTTGCAGCTTGTGGCTTATAGCTTGCAGCTGCCTCACTGCGACTTGCGGACCCGCAGGTACCATTCGGACAGAAGTCGTACCTGTTTGTCGGTGTAGCCACGTTCGACCATGCGTGTAACGAAGTCGTTGTGCTTCTGCTGATCCTCTTTGCTGGCCTTGGCGTTGAAGCTGATGACTGGCAGCAGGTCCTCGGTGTTCGAGAACATTTTCTTCTCGATGACCACCCGCAGTTTTTCGTAGCTGAGCCAGGTCGGGTTCTTGCCGTTGTTGTTGGCCCGGGCACGCAGCACGAAGTTGACGATTTCGTTGCGGAAATCCTTTGGATTGCTGATGCCGGCCGGTTTTTCGATTTTTTCCAGTTCTTCGTTCAGGGCCACGCGGTTGAGGATTTCGCCGGTTTCCGGATCGCGGTATTCCTGATCCTGAATCCAGAAGTCGGCGTACAGCACGTAGCGGTCGAAGATGTTCTGGCCGTACTCGCTGTAGGATTCCAGGTACGCCGTCTGGATTTCCTTGCCGATGAACTCGATGTAGCGCGGCGCCAGGTATTCTTTCAGATAGCGCAGATAACGTTCGCGGGTCTCGGCCTGGAATTGCTCCTGTTCAATCTGCTGTTCCAGTACATAGAGCAGATGCACGGGGTTGGCGGCGATTTCGTGTGGGTCAAAGTTGAAGACCTTGGACAGAATCTTGAAGGCGAAGCGGGTCGACAGACCGTTCATGCCCTCGTCGACGCCGGCCGAGTCGCGGTATTCCTGAATCGACTTGGCTTTCGGATCGGTGTCCTTGAGGTTTTCGCCGTCGTAGACGCGCATCTTCGAATAGATGTTGGAGTTTTCCGGCTCCTTGAGGCGTGACAGCACGGTGAACTGCGCCAGCATCTTCAGGGTGTCCGGCGCGCAATGGGCCTTGGACAGCGAGCTGTTGAAGAGCAGTTTGTCGTAGATCTTCACTTCATCGCTGACGCGCAGGCAGTACGGCACCTTGACGATGTAGATCCGGTCGATGAACGCCTCGTTGTTCTTATTGTTGCGAAAGGTGTGCCACTCCGATTCGTTGGAGTGAGCCAGCAGGATCCCGGTGAACGGTATCGCACCGAGGCCCTCGGTACTGTTGTAGTTGCCCTCCTGAGTGGCGGTCAGCAGCGGGTGCAGCACCTTGATCGGTGCCTTGAACATTTCGACGAACTCCATCAGGCCCTGGTTGGCCCGGCACAGCGCACCGGAGTAGCTGTAGGCGTCGGCGTCGTTCTGTGGGAATTCCTCGAGTTTACGAATATCGACCTTGCCGACCAGCGCCGAGATGTCCTGGTTGTTCTCGTCGCCCGGCTCGGTCTTGGCCACGGCAATCTGGTTCAGGATCGACGGATACAGCTTGACCACGCGGAACTGGCTGATGTCGCCGCCGAATTCGGCCAGGCGCTTGGTCGCCCACGGCGACATGATGGTGTTCAGGTAGCGTCGCGGAATGCCGAAGTCTTCCTCGAGGATCGCGCCATCTTCGGTGGCGTTGAACAGACCCAATGGCGACTCGAAGACTGGCGAGCCCTTGATGGCGTAGAAGGGCACTTTTTCCATCAACTGTTTCAGCTTCTCGGCCAGGGACGATTTACCGCCACCGACGGGGCCGAGCAGATAAAGAATCTGTTTCTTCTCTTCCAGGCCTTGGGCGGCGTGGCGGAAATACGAGACGATCTGATCGATGCATTCTTCCATCCCGTGGAAGTCTTCAAAGGCCGGATAGCGGCGGATCACCTTGTTGGAGAAGATGCGCGACAGCCTCGAGTTGGTCGAAGTGTCGAGCAGTTCCGGCTCGCCGATCGCCATCAATAGACGCTCGGCAGCGGAAACGTAAGCGCTGCGATCCTTTTTGCACAGTTCCAGGTACTCCTGCAGGGAGAATTCTTCCTGGCGTGTGGATTCGAAGCGTTGTTGGAAGTGGCTAAAGATACTCATGACGTCACCTCGCTCGATACGTGGAGCCGACGCCGGATCAGTCAGTCGATGCTGGCAGCAGTCGCTGTGGCAGCTGCTGTTTACCCCCCAGAATTCTCCCACGGTCGACAAACCGCGAAAGCTACTCCCGATGACCCGTGCGCCGGTGTACCGGCTCTCCCCTGATTTGGATGGCCTGCGCTTAAGGATAGTTGGGAATTTGAGAGGTAAAGGCGAGATACGTAATTAGTTGTGGCAGACCGTTCGTCTGCTCCGCGCAGGCCCGCGGGAGCCGGGGCCTTCGCGTGACAAAAAAATTATTCGGCAGCTTCCTGCGCGGTTTCCGACGGGTAAATCGTACGCCACAGCTCGAAGCCGCCGTCCATGCTGTAGACGTCGGTGAAGCCTTGGCTGATCAGGTAGCCGGCAGCGCTCTGGCTGGAATTGCCGTGATAGCAGACCACTACCACCGGTGCATAAAGGTCGGCGTTGCGGATAAAGTCGGCGATCGAATGGTTGTCCAGGTGGTGAGATCCGGGAATGTGATTCGCGGCATAGGTCTGAGGGTCGCGAACGTCAACTACCACAGCCCCATTCTCACGCAGGGCCTTGGCCTGTTCTGGAGGGATTCGTTTGAATTCGGTCATTGCGTATTCCTGTTGCTCAACTGAAAGTGCAGTCTAACGCGGCGCGCCGACTGGCGAAGATTCGGGGATAAGCGGCACGACCGAGGGCGCAAGCCCGCCGTGTTCATCGCATCTGCATGACAGGCGTTCGCCGCTGTCGACGTTCATCAGCGTCAGGCTGCCGCCCCATACGCATCCGGTGTCCAGCGCCGAAATACCCGGCTCGTGAATATTGCCCTCGAGCGCTGCCCAGTGACCGAAGATGATGCGCAGGCCTTTGGTCTTGCGCTCCTTGTGCTGAAACCACGGTTTGTAGCCGGGCGGGGCGCTGTCGAGGCCTTCCTTGCTTTTGAGGTCAAGCTTGCCCTCGGCGGTGCAGAAGCGCATGCGCGTGAAGTAATTGGTGATTACGCGCAGGCGCTCGATGCCTTTGAGGTCGTTGTCCCATTTCGTTGGCTCGTTGCCATACATGCCGTCGAGGTAGGCGGGGAACACATTATCGTCGCGCAGTGCGGTCTCGACTTCGGCGGCGCACTTCAAGGCGCGGCGCAGCGACCATTGCGGCGGGATGCCAGCGTGGACCATGGCGACATCGCGCATTTCGTCGTAATGCATCAGCTTTTGCTGGCGCAACCATTCCATCAGCACCGGGCCGTCGGGCGCCTCGATGATCTCGCGCAAAGTGTCGCTTTTTTTCAAGCGCTCGATGTTCTTCGCTGCGGCCAGCAGGTGCAGGTCGTGGTTGCCGAGCACGCACACCAGAGACCCGCGCATGCCATAGAGAAAGCGCAGGGTTTCCAGCGACTGCGGGCCACGGTTGACCAGATCGCCGACCAGCCACAGCTGATCGAGCGCCGGGTCGAAGGCGACTTGCTTGAGCAGGCACTTGAGCGGTTCGAGGCAGCCCTGCAGGTCACCGACAGCGTACGTCGCCATCAGTGCAGGGCCCCAGGCACAGCGAGGCGAAACGGTTTGATGATCGCGTCGAAACGTTTTCCGTCGTCGGCGAGCATTTGATAGGTGCCCTGCATGGTGCCGACCTTGGAAGTCATCACCGTGCCGCTGGTATACGTGTGGCTCTCGCCAGCGGCGATCAGTGGCTGCTGACCGACGACACCTTCACCGCGTACTTCTTCGACATGGCCGTCACCATCGGTAATCACCCAATGCCGCGACAACAGCTTGGCCGGGAGCTGGCCGTTGTTCTGCACGGTGATGGTGTAGGCGAAGGCGAAGCGGCTGTGCTCGGGTTGCGATTGTTCGGTCAGATAGCGGGTAACGACGCTGACATCGACCTGGTAACGGGAATCGGACATGCAAAAGGCCTTAACGAAGCGGAACGCGGGGCGTAGCTGATGGAGAATCAGTCTAGGCAAGTATCGGGCAGTAAACCAGAGTGGCGTCCTGCCCGATAGCGTTCATCGTCTGTCAGTCGGCGGCAGGGGCAGCCGGGACTTGTATCGCGAGCTGGTCGGCCAGGCGCACGAACGCGGCCAGGTCCAGCTGTTCCGGACGCAGGCTGCCATCAACGCCGGCGGCTTCGATCTCGGCATTGCTGAGCAATTGCTTGAGGGTGTTGCGCAGGGTTTTGCGCCGCTGGTTGAACGCCTCGCGCACAACGCGCTCCAGCAACTTGTGGTCCTTGGCCGGGTGCGGCAGCACCGCGTGCGGCACCAGACGAACGATCGCCGAGTCGACCTTCGGCGGCGGGTTGAATGCGCCCGGCCCGACGTTGAACAGATGCTCAACGCGGCAATGGTACTGAACCATGATCGACAGGCGACCCCAGTCACCGCCACCCGGGCCTGCGGCCAGCCGCTCGACCACTTCTTTCTGCAGCATGAAGTGCATGTCGCGGATGATCCCGGCGTTGTTCAGCAGATGGAAAATCAGCGGCGTGGAAATGTTGTACGGCAGGTTGCCCACCACGCGCAGGCTGTTCGGTGCGGCGTTGAGCGTGTTGAAGTCAAACTTCAGTGCATCGCCCTGATGCAGGTTGAAGTTGTTCATGCCGGCAAATTGCTGATTGAGGATCGGGATCAGATCCTTGTCCAGTTCCACCACGTCAAGTTGTGCGCCAGAGCCGAGCAAGCCTTGGGTCAGTGCGCCCTGGCCTGGGCCGATTTCCAGCAGGCGGTCGTCAGGCCTGGCGTGGATGGAGCGCAGGATGCGGTCGATAACTCCGGCATCGTGCAGGAAGTTCTGGCCAAAGCGTTTGCGCGCCTTGTGTTGGTATTGCTCGGTCATAAACGGGTCTCGGCCATCTGATAGGCGGTTTCCAGGGCGACTTGCAGGCTGCCTGTGTCGATCTTGCCGCTGCCGGCCAGATCCAGGGCAGTGCCATGGTCGACGGACGTGCGGATGATTGGCAGGCCCAGCGTCACGTTGACCGCAGCGCCGAAGCCTTTGTACTTGAGCACGGGCAAGCCCTGGTCGTGGTACATCGCCAGCACTGCGTCGCAGTGCTCCAGATATTTGGGGGTAAACAGAGTGTCGGCAGGCAACGGGCCACGGAGGTCCATGCCCTCGCCGCGCAGGCGCTCTAATGTCGGTTCGATGATGTCGATTTCTTCATGGCCCAGGTGTCCGCCTTCACCGGCGTGCGGGTTGAGGCCGCAGACCAGAATGCGGGGCCGGGCGATGCCGAATTTGTCTTGCAGGTCGGCGTGCAGGATTCGCGTGACTCGTTCCAGTCGCTCTGGCGTGATCGCGTCGGCAATCGCGCGCAAGGGCAGGTGGGTGGTGACCAGGGCCACGCGCAAACCGCGGGTCGCAAGCATCATCACCACTTGGGCGGTGTGGGTCAGGTCAGCGAGAAACTCGGTGTGACCGGAGAAGGCGATGCCGGACTCGTTGATCACGCCTTTATGGACAGGCGCGGTGATCATCCCGGCGAAGTCGCCGTTCAGGCAGCCATTGCCGGCGCGAGTCAGGGTTTCGAGGACGAAAGCCGCGTTGGCCTTGTCCAGTTGCCCTGCGACGACCGGTTCGCTGAGCAATGTATCCCAGACGTACAGACTGTTGGCCGGTGCCGGAGCGTCCGGCCAGCGGTCCGGCCCGACATCCAGCAAGTTGACGGCCAGCCCCAGCTGCGCGGCCCGCTCAAGGAGCAGGTCGCGGCTGGTGATGGCAATCAGGGGATGAGGCTGGGCTTGCGAGGCGAGCAGCAGGCACAGGTCGGGACCGATGCCGGCGGGCTCGCCGGGTGTCAGCGCGAAACGCTTGGGTTTCACTGCGCTGCCTGGTCTGCACCAGGGAGTTTGATCTCTACGTACGCTTCGTCACGGATCTGACGCAGCCAGGTTTGCAGCTCTTCGTCGTATTTGCGGTTACGCAGTACGGTCATTGCCTGCTGCTCACGGGCCTGTTCGGTGCTGTCGGTGGCGCGACGGCCAAGGACTTCCAGCACGTGCCAGCCGTATTGGGTCTGGAAGGGCCTGGACAGCTGACCTTGCGGGGTCGAGGCCATCACTTCGCGGAATTCCGGCACCAGCACGTTCGGGTCGATCCAGTTCAGGTCGCCGCCGTTGAGGGCAGAACCCGGATCTTCCGAGTAGTTTTTCGCCAGCTCGGCAAAGTCTTCACCAGCGGTGATGCGGTCATACAGCGACTGCACCAGCGCCTTGGTCTTGGCTTCATCGCGAATCGGACTTGGCTTGACCAGGATGTGGCGTACATGCACTTCATCGCGCATCTGCGCTTCACCGCCACGCTTGCCCAGCAGTTTCAGAATGATGAAACCGCCCGGCGTACGCGCAGGCTGAGTAATGTCGCCAACGGCCATGCTGCTCAGCTCGCGATCGAACGGCGGTGGCAATTGTGCGGCTTTACGCCAGCCCATGTCGCCGCCTTCCAGCGCATTGTCGCTGCCGGATTTGGCAACGGCCATCTGACCGAAGTCGGCGCCTTGCTTGAGCTGCTGGTAAACCTCCATGGCCTGACGCGCGGCGCTCTGAATGGCATCAGAGTTGGCGCTTTCCGGTGTCGGAATCAGGATGTTGGCCAGGTGCAGTTCTTCGGACAGTTGCATCTTGCCCAGGTCGGAGGCGAGGAAGTTTTTCACTTCCTGCTCGGAGACCTGAATGCGTTCTGCCACGCGACGCTGACGCACACGGCTGATGATCATTTCGCGCTTGATCTGATCGCGGGCGTCGTCATAGTTCAGGCCATCGCGAGCCAGCGCAGCACGAAACTGATCAACCGTCATGTTGTTGCGCTGAGCGATGGTGCCGACAGCCTGGTTCAGTTCTTCATCGGTGATGCGAATGCCGGAACGTTCGCCGATCTGCAGTTGCAGGTTTTCGACGATCAGGCGCTCGAGCACCTGCTGATCCAGCACGCCCGGTGGCGGCAAGCCGCCACCGCGCTTGGCGATGGTTTGCTGAACTTCATGAACGCGCTGGTCCAGTTGGCTCTGCATGACCACGTCGTTGTCGACGATCGCTACCACTTTGTCGATGGACTGTACGGCGGCGTTGGCCGCCGTACCCAGGAACAGCGCGCCCAGCAGCACCGGGCGCAGACAATCAGAAAGCTTGGTCTTCACGTTCACGATAACCTTGAATGCCTTTGTCGAGGAAGCTCTCTACCTTGGCGCCAGTCAGGCCGCCGAGTCCCTTCAGAACAATTTGGAGGAAGACGCCATGGTCGCCTTTTTCGTTTTGCGGAGCTTCCTGGCTGAACTCGTCATAGGAAACCCAGTAACGGTTGATCAGGCGCAGTTTCCAGCAGCAGTTGTCGTACTCGAAACCACCGAAGGCTTCCAGCGTACGGTTGCGGTTGTAGTCGTACTGCCAGCGGCTGATTGCGTTCCACTGCGGAACGATCGGCCAGATGACCGAGAAATCATGCTGCTTGATCTTGTAGTAGTCCTTGACGTAGCCAGGGGTGCCCGGGGTTCCGTAATCACCGCCGCCCACACTCCATTTACCGGTGTTCTGGTCGAAACGGACCTGGTCATTGCGATAGCGATAGCCGGCGTTGATAACCTTGTTCGGGTTGTCTTCCGGTTGGTAGTGGAGCATCGCGCTGCCGGAACGCGGGCTGTGGCTGTCCGGGTCCCAGTTGTAGTCGGCGGTGGTGCGCCAGTCGCGGTTCCAGCGGTACTCGTATTCCAGCGCGTAAGGCGAAACGTTGGAGCGGGCATCGTCACGATCGGCAAAGTCGATGCCTGGCAACTGAACCTTGCGATCCTTGAAGTACAAGGCCTGCCCGACGCTGACGCGTTGACGTTCAAAGCCGTCGTCTTCGATCCAGCGGCTGGTAACGCCCAGCGACAGCTTGTTCTCGTCGCCAACGCGGTCTGCACCCGAGAAGCGGTTATCGCGGAACAGCGAGGCGTAGTTGAAGGTGTATTCGCTGGTATCGAATACTGGAATATCTTCCTGGTCCTTCTCTGGCACATAGAGATAGAACAGGCGTGGTTCCAGGGTCTGGCGGTAGTTCTTGCCAAAGTAGGACGTGTTGCGATCGAAGTAGAGACCACCGTCGATGCTGGCGATGGGTACGCCGCGGTTCTGGTTGGTGTCAAATTCACCACCCACATATTTAGTGCCAGCACGTGCAGCAGCAGCTTGCTGATCGATGATGTCCTGTTTACCCGTACCGTCCAGATCTAGTTGGTACTGAGTGTATTGATACTTGAGCGAAGGCTTCAGGAAGCCATACGTCCAGTTCATCGGCAGGCTGACGCCAGGCTTCAGGTTCAGACGATCGCCGTTGGCGCGGTCCAGACCGGTGATGTTGTTGTCCAGGCGCGGCTCGGTGGTGATGCCGTCTTCCTGTACAAACGTGCCGCTGCGCAGGTCACGGTCGAAACGTACCAGCTCGGTCTCGTAATCGAAATTCAGACCTTCCGGGTGATACGGCAGTTGACCATTGAAGGTGATCTGCGGCAAACGACCATAAGGCGTGATGTTCGAAACAGTCGCCAGTTGGTACTGCTGAGCATTCAGGCGTGCGGTATAGCTGTCACCACGGTAGGTGACCGCGCCCTGCTGATTCACATAGTCAGAACTTTTCACACCAATCTGATCGGTCTGCAAATCCTGGAAGTAATACGGATCGCTGATCTTGGTGTAATCGACTTCGGTCAGCAAGCGGGAGTCGAGACCGCCCTTGTGCTGCCAGTTGTACATGTAGCGAGTCTCGCTGTAATCGGACTGGCGCTTGCGATCGTCGTTTTCGTCGTTGAGGTACGCCGCACCAAACTGACCTTCACTCGACTTGGTCAGGTAACGGAACTCGCCTTCCACCAACATGCCGCGCTTGCTCATGTAACGCGGATACAACGTGGCGTCATAATTCGGCGCCAGGTTGAAGTAGTACGGCGTGACCAGCATGAAGCCGGTGTCGCTGCCCGAACCGATGGTCGGCGGCAGGAAGCCCGACTGGCGACGGTCGTCGATCGGGAAGTAAATGTATGGCGTGTACAGAATCGGAATGTCTTTGACGCGCAAGGTCACGTTGGTCGCGGTACCGAAACCGGTGGCCGGGTTCAACGTGATGTTGTTGCCTTTGAGCTGCCACGCATTGCTGTTCGGTTCGCACGTGGTGTACGTGCCGTCCTTCAAGCGGATGATCGCGTTTTCGGCGCGCTTGGCGTACAGCGCGCTACCGCGGATGCGCGATTTGTGCATCACGTATTCGGCGTTGTCGACCTTGGCTTCACCGGTGTCGAGCTGGACATCGGCGTGGTCGCCGACGATCAGCGCGCCGTTGTCGCGGATGCGCACGTCACCGTTGAGCTCGGCGCGGCTCTCGGCCTGGTACAGGCTCGCCTCGTCGGATTCGACTTGCATGCTGCCCTGGCGCAGGACGACGTCGCCGGCCAGCGTACCGACTTGATCATCGGTGTTATAGCGCGAGGCTTTTGCGCCGATAAAGGTCGGAGCATCGCTTTTGTTCGTCTTGTCATTCATGCCAGGACGAACCGGTTCGATATAGGCACCGGAGCAATAAGGACCGGTCTCGGCCAGTTGGGCGGCGGTGAGCTTCTCGCGCGGAACCCAGTCGAGGTGACTGTAGTCTTCGCTACGGGATTTCAGGCCACGGCCCTTGGCTTCGGTGACCAGCGCCGTTTTCGGCCCTGTGTCGGCAACCGAACCGTTGTCGGCCGGGGCCTCGCCACTGGAGCTGATGGCACTGCCGTCATGCACCGGACGCGGCGGCAACGCCGCGGCGGGTGATTTGGGTGCACAGTCCCAGCCACCCGTCGCCGAGACGGAGCAGTCATACTGCTCGGCGGCAACAACGAATGGACTGGCCAGAGGTTGCATAGCCAGCAGACTGCCGGTTACCAACAACGGAAATTTTTTACGAAACGCGGGGGATTTCAATGCCATCTTATTAGTCCGGGCTTCCTGCGTGCCATCTGCCCGCGGTGTGGGCCGCACGCCTCTCGATGGTCTGAAAAAGATGCTGGATAATAAAGCATGACCCGCTTGACGGCTAGCGCCGTCGGAGACCCTTGCAATGCCTGACCAAGATGTACGCTTGCAACACCTGAAAGTTTGGCTCGATGAGCAGTTGGCAAAGTTGTTTGCCGAGCAGGGCTGGGGCCCCGTGCCCCCGGCCACGTTGACCGCGGCCAGCAGCGACGCGAGTTTCCGCCGCTACTTCCGCTGGGAGGGCGACGGTCGCAGCTTCGTCGTGATGGACGCGCCGCCACCGCAGGAAAACTGCAAACCGTTCGTGGATATCGCCTTTTTGCTGGCGAAATCCGGAATTAATGTGCCGAAAATTTACGCCGAAGACCTCGATCGCGGATTTCTTTTGCTCAATGACCTGGGCAACAAGACGTATCTGGACGTGATCGACGGCGAAAATGCCGACGCGTTATTTCACGATGCCCTGCAAGCGCTGTTGGCTTTTCAGCAATTGCCGATGGTAGCGCCGCTGCCCGGTTATGACGTTGCCTTGCTGCGTCGCGAGCTGGAGTTGTTTCCCGAGTGGTACGTCAAGCGCGAGCTGGGCGTCGAGTTCGATGCGACCCAACAGCAACAGTGGCAGCGCATCAGTGAGCTGTTGATCAACAGCGCCCTGGCGCAGCCCAAAGTGCTGGTGCACCGCGACTACATGCCGCGCAACCTGATGATCAGCGAGCCGAATCCTGGCGTGCTGGATTTTCAGGACGCGGTCTATGGTCCGGTGACTTATGACGTGACCTGCCTGTTCAAGGACGCCTTCCTCAGTTGGCCTGAAGAACGTGTGCGCGGCTGGCTGGAAAGTTATTGGCAGCAAGCGTCGGCGCTGGATATTCCCGTGCAGGCGGATTTCGAAGACTTCCTGCGCGCCAGCGATTTGATGGGCGTGCAGCGCCATCTGAAAGTCATCGGTATCTTCGCGCGCATCTGCCACCGCGACGGCAAGCCACGCTATCTGGCGGACGTGCCGCGCTTCTTCTCTTATATAGAAGCGGTGATCGCCCGGCGTCCCGAACTGGCGGAACTGCAAGCGTTGTTCAGCAGCTTGCGTGCTGGAGCGACAGCATGAAGGCAATGATTCTGGCGGCGGGCAAAGGCGAGCGCATGCGCCCGCTGACCCTGACCACGCCGAAACCACTGGTGCGTGCCGGTGGCGTGCCGTTGATTGAATATCACCTGCGGGCCCTCGCGGCCGCAGGCTTCAACGACATCGTGATCAACCACGCCTGGCTGGGTCAGCAGATCGAGGATCACCTCGGTGATGGCTCGCGGTTTGGCCTGAGCATTCAGTACTCACCCGAAGGCGAGCCGCTGGAAACCGGCGGCGGAATCTTCCGGGCACTGCCGTTGCTCGGTGACGATGCGTTTGTGGTGGTCAACGGCGACATCTGGACCGATTACGATTTCAGCGTGTTGCACCAGCCGATCAACAGCCTGGCGCATCTGGTGCTGGCGGATAATCCGGCGCATCACCCGAACGGTGATTTCACGCTGATTGACGGCAAAGTGCAGGACGGCGAGCCTGATGCACAGACCTTGACCTACAGCGGCATCGCCGTGCTCCACCCGCAGTTGTTCGATGGCTGCAGCGAGGGCGCTTTCAAACTCGCGCCTTTATTGCGCAAGGCCATGGCCGACGGCGAAGTGACAGGCGAGCGGCTGAAAGGTCACTGGGTGGATGTCGGTACCCATGAGCGTCTGGCCGAAGCCGAAGCCTTGATAGAAGCGAGTCGCTGACATGTTGTGGCCAGGGACTCTGATTGGAGCCGGAGCGGGTTTTGCCATTGCCAGCATTCCGGGGGCCATGCTTGGGGCATTGTTGGGGCAGGCGCTGGACCGGCGCCTGCACCTGCAGAGCTGGGGGCATTTGCGGGAAAGACTCGGCGGTCGGCCGATGCTGCGCAACGACGAATTGCTGTTCGTGTTGCTTGGGCGTCTGGCCAAGAGCGACGGACGCGTCACCGATGGGCACATTCAGCAGGCACGCAATGAAATGCGCGCGCTGGAAATGAGCGAGCCGGCGACACGTCGGGCGATCGCCGCGTTCAATCGTGGCAAGTCAGGCAGCGATCATTTGCGAGGTTATCTGCGCCGCCTGAGTGCACAGCCCCACGCGGCGGAAGGCGTGTTGCGCGCCTGTTGGCGGATGGTCTGGGCCGACGGTCGTGCCGGGGTCAGCGAGCGGGAGTTGCTGGCGCAGTGGGGCAAGTGGCTGGGCTGGACGCCGCAGCAGGTGCAAGCGCTGGCCAGCGATTACGAGCCGGGTAAACGGCCGATCGTCAGCGCTGCGGTGAGTTATCAGGAAGCGCTGAAACTGCTCGGGGTGTCGGCGGGCAGTGAGCCGGCGCAGATCAAGCGGGCGTATCGGCGTCTGCTCAGTCGCCATCACCCGGACAAGATTGCCGGCAGTGGCGCGACGGCAGCGCAGGTGCGTGAGGCGACGGAGCGTACGCGCGAGTTGCATAGCGCCTATACGCTGATTCGGGAGCGGCGGGATTTTCGTTAGGCGGTAGATGGATGTCGTTTGTGCTGGCCCCTTCGCGAGCAGGCTCGCTCCCACATTGAATTGTGCGCATAGATCCAATGTGGGAGCGAGCCTGCTCGCGAATAAGGCCGACTCGATCTGAAAGTCAGTCAGTAGCTCGAGGACTCAACCAGCCCCGCACCCGCCGAAACAATTGCTCCTGCTCAGCGTTCTTGTCCGGCAACACCTTCAGCGCCACCTGGCTGAACGCCGAGGTCTTCAAGCGCTTGCTCGCCTGCATGCGCGCAAGCGCCGCGTTGCGATCCAGCGCTTTGTCCATGTAGAAAATATCCACCGTCGGCAGCTTCAATGTCGGCGTCAGTTCCACCAGCGGCGGCAGGGCCTTGGCCGGCGTCTGTGCATCGACCATCACCAGTTTCTCCACCTGCGCAGTTTGTCGTTCGCTCAAGAAACGCGCCGCCCAATAGGCGCCGGTGCCATGACCGAGCACGACGATGCTGCGCGCACTCTGCTGTTCGGCGTAGGCGATGGCCGCATCGATCCGCGCAAAAATGCGCTCGGCATCGGCTTTGGCGTGTTCCTCGACAGTTTCGGCCACCACCTGTTCGGCGACTTCCGCTTCACCGCCCGCGGCTTGTTCTATCGGCTGCGCGGTGGTGGCGTCCTTGCTTGCGGTTTCCGGGGCTTTCGGCGCGGCGGCGGGTTCGACCACACGCGGGGCGATGGCGTCGCCTTGCACGTCAGGCAGGGTGATGCTCAGGCTGCTCCACTGCGCGTTCGGCAGTTTTTGCCGCAACGGGCCGATAGCCTGCGGCCAGTCAGCGGTTTCGCCGGCACCGGGGACGATAATCACCGCGCCTTTCGGTTCGGCGGTGTTGGCCTGCTTCCACAGGGCCAGAAATGTCTCGCTGCCTGCTTGCAGTTGTTGCTGTTCCTGCGCCGGCACCTTACGTTGCAGTGCCGCCGCTTCCTCCTGACTACGCTCAAGCAGTGGCTGACGTTCGACGGGTTGTTCTTCGGCGGGTTTTTCCGCCGCGGGGGCAGGTGCCGGGTCAGCGGCGCTGACGGAAAACGCACAAGGCAGGATCAGCGACAGGCACAATGCTGGCATTGCCAGGCGATAGACAGAGGGCATCGGTTATTCCAGGCCAGAAATGTATCCCGGCAGCCTAATGGGTTGGTCAGAATTTGTCAGTGTACGAGACTTCAATGAAGCGATTTTGCTGCCTGTGGGTTATCGGCTGTTTGTGGCTTCCCTTGATGGGCTGGGCGGCGCCTGCGCCACCGGCACATGTCGCGCAACTGACGCCAGACCAGCAGCGATGGCTGGCGCAGCACCCTGAGTTGCGCGTCGGCCTGGTCTTGCAGGCGCCCTACGCGACTTACGACAGACGCTTGCAGCGATTGTCCGGGGCCAACGTCGAGCTGATGAAATTGCTCGCCAGAACCCTGGGCGTGGAACTGAGCTGGCGCAACTTCCAGGATCTCGGGCAACTGGAGGCCGCTTTGCGCGAAGGCGAGATCGACATCGCCCCGGGTCTGAGCCAGACCCCGAGCGCGCTGCGCCTCTGGCAGTTTTCCGATCCGTACATGCGCGTGCCGCAACTGGTGGTCAGCGACCGGAAAAGCAGCGGTGCGGTCGATCTGGAAAAGCTCGACAGCCAGACCCGCGTCGCCGTGCGCATGCCGAGCACCACCGCCGATTATCTGCGCAGCAACTATCCACATCTGAATCTGCAAGGCGTGCCGCTGGAACGCCAGGCGTTGCAATTGCTGTTGAGTCAGCAGGCGGCGTACGCGGTGGTTGACGAAGCGCAGTTGGGGCGCCTGTCGGTAGAGCCGGAATTCGCCGAACTGGTGGTGGTCGGTGATATCGGCCTGCCGCAATTGCTGCGTGTGGCCTCGCGGCGCGACTGGCCGGAGTTGGTCGGCATCGTCCAGAGTGCCTTGCGCGCAATCCCGGCCAAGGATCTGGAGCAACTGCATAACCAATGGCTACAGCCGAAATACCCACGGCTCGCCGAATCACCGGGATTCTGGCAAAACCTCAGCCTGTTGTTCGCGGTGATGCTGCTCAGTTGCGTGGCGATCGTGTTCTGGCAGCGGCGCCAGCAGCACAGCCTCGAACAGCGCTTGCTCAGTGCGCGCGAAGACATTGCGCTCCGGGCGGCCAGCGAAGAGGCGTTGCGGCTGACGCAGTTTTCCATCGACCAAAGCACTGTCGGCATCCTTTGGGTCAACTGGGACAGTCATGTGCGCTACGCCAATCGGGCGGCGGAAAACATGCTCGGTTATCCCTCGGGCGGGTTGATCGAACGGCCGCTGATCGACTTCGAACCCGGCCTGCACATGGACCGCTGGCTCAATCTGTGGAAGCGTGCGCGGGCCAGTGAAGAGGGGCCGCTGAGCTTCGAAACCAGTTGCCTGCGCGCCGATGGCAGCGTCTTGCCAGCGGACGTATCCCTGAGCTTTCTGCGTTTTCGCGACAGCGAATACCTGGTGGTCTACCTCACCGACGTCACCGACCGCCGCCGTGCACTTGCCGCGTTGCAGGAAAGTGAGGCGCGGCTGCAAGGCATCGCCGCCAACGTCCCGGGCCTGGTGTTTCGACTGGAGCGGGCGCCGGTCACCGGACAGATCGACTTTGCCTACATCAGTGAGGGCAGCGAAAGTCTGGTCGGCTACGCACCGGCGGCCATCGCCCATCGCGACATGGGCCTGCGCAGTCTGGTCCATCCAGATGACAAGGCCAGTTATCACCGCACCCAGGATCAGGCACTGGACACCGACAGCGACTGGTCGTGGCAGGGCCGCATCGTCACGCGCCAGGGCGAGCAGCGCTGGGCCGAGATCAAGGCGATCACCCGGCAACTGGAAGATGGCGCTTACGTGTGGGACGGCATCGTCTGGGACATCAGCGAAAGCAAACGCATCGAACTGGAGCTGGCCGCCTCGCGCGAGCAACTGCGCGAACTGTCGGCGCACCTTGAGAGCGTGCGCGAAGAAGAGAAGGCGCGCATCGCTCGCGAGGTCCATGATGAACTGGGTCAGATGCTGACCGTGCTGAAACTGGAAACGTCGATGTGCGAACTGGCCTACGCGCAACTCGATCCGGGTCTGAACGAACGGCTCAACAGCATGAAGCGCCTGATCGCGCAGCTGTTTCAGTTGGTTCGTGATGTAGCAACCGCGCTGCGGCCACCGATTCTGGACGCGGGGATAGCCTCGGCAATCGAGTGGCAGGCGCGTCGTTTTGAAGCGCGCACGCAGATTCCGTGTCTGGTGCGGGTGCCGGATAACCTGCCGGCGCTTAGCGATGCCAAAGCGGTGGGGCTGTTCCGGATTCTGCAGGAGGCGCTGACCAATGTGATGCGTCATGCCCAGGCGCATACCGTGGAGTTGACGCTGGAGCTTGCGGGCGACGAATTGTGCCTGACGGTCAGCGACGATGGCGTAGGATTTGTCGTTGCCGAGGGGCGGCCGACGTCGTTTGGATTGGTTGGCATGCGTGAGCGGGTGCTGATCATGGGCGGGCGGCTGGAGCTTGTGAGTGAGCCGGGGGAGGGCACCGGTCTGAGTGTCTGGGTGCCGGTAGAGGCAGTCTGATCATTGTGTGGCGCTGATGCGGGCCTCTTCGCGAGCAGGCTCGCTCCCACAGAGGAATGCATTTCAGGGTGGGAGCGAGCCTGCTCGCGAAATATTGGCTGAGGAGAAAAATGTGATCCGTGTACTGGTAGCCGAAGACCACACCATCGTTCGCGAGGGCATCAAGCAATTGATCGGCCTGGCCAAGGATCTGCAAGTGGTGGGTGAGGCGGGCAATGGTGAGCAACTGCTCGAAACCCTGCGCAGCGTGCCGTGTGAAGTGGTGTTGCTGGACATCTCCATGCCCGGGGTCAATGGTCTGGAAGCGATTCCGCGCATCCGCGCGCTGAACAACCCGCCGGCGATTCTGGTGTTGTCGATGCACGACGAAGCGCAGATGGCCGCGCGCGCACTGAAGGTCGGCGCGGCCGGGTATGCGACCAAGGACAGCGATCCGGCGCTGTTGCTCACAGCCATTCGTAAAGTGGCGGCGGGCGGGCGTTACATCGACCCGGATCTGGCCGATCGCATGGTCTTTGAAGTCGGCTTGACCGATGCCCGGCCATTGCATTCGCTGTTGTCCGAGCGCGAGTTCTCGGTGTTCGAACGCCTGGCCCAGGGCGCCAACGTCAATGACATCGCCCAGCAACTGGCTCTGAGCAGCAAGACCATCAGCACGCACAAGGCAAGGCTGATGCAGAAGCTCAACATCACTTCACTGGCCGAGCTGGTGAAATATGCGATGGAACACAAACTTCTCTGAACCCACCTCAAAAACCTGTGGGAGCTGGCTTGCCAGCGATGAGGGCATGTCAGTCACATCAATGTCGGCTGACCCACCGCTATCGCTGGCAAGCCAGCTCCCACAGGTTTCGTTGTTTAACCTTCGATTGTTGGCATATCTGTTAGCGACAGACGCTTTTGCCCTTGCTTGCGGCTTGTAGCTCGCCACTCGCCATTGCCTTATCCATTAGCGCCATTCTTGTAGGGCAATCCCTACCCCCAATCTTCCATCGCGCTTAAGCGATTCTCTCCTGCGCCCCGATTTGCGTGGCCGCTGCCAGCCACTAGGCTTGATGAACAAGCAGTCATCAACAACAAAGGTGCGGGTATGAGCCAGGTCGATTCAAACGCAGGGGCCAGTGATGTGCTGGTCAGCTTTCGTGGAGTGCAGAAGAGCTACGACGGCGAGAACCTGATCGTCAAAGACCTCAACCTGGACATTCGCAAAGGCGAGTTCCTTACCCTGCTCGGGCCGTCCGGTTCCGGCAAGACCACCAGCCTGATGATGCTCGCCGGTTTCGAGACGCCGACGGCCGGGGAAATCCTCCTGGCCGGGCGCTCGATCAACAACGTGCCACCGCACAAGCGCGACATCGGCATGGTGTTTCAGAACTACGCACTGTTCCCGCACATGACCGTGGCCGAGAACCTCGCCTTCCCGCTGACCGTCCGTGGCCTGAACAAAAGCGACGTCAGCGACCGAGTGAAGAAAGTCCTCAGCATGGTCCAGCTCGATGCCTTCGCTTCGCGCTATCCGGCGCAGTTGTCCGGTGGGCAGCAGCAACGTGTAGCGCTGGCCCGTGCGCTGGTGTTCGAACCGCAACTGGTGTTGATGGACGAACCGTTGGGCGCGCTCGACAAACAACTGCGCGAACACATGCAGATGGAGATCAAGCACCTGCACCAGCGCCTCGGCGTGACCGTGGTCTATGTGACCCACGACCAGGGTGAAGCGCTGACCATGTCGGATCGTGTCGCGGTGTTCCATCAGGGCGAGATCCAGCAGATCGCGCCGCCGCGCACGCTTTACGAAGAACCGAAAAACACCTTCGTCGCCAATTTCATCGGCGAGAACAACCGCCTCAACGGGCGCCTGCTCAGCCAGAGCGGCGAGCGCTGCGTGGTCGAATTGGGCCGCGGCGAAAAGGTCGAGGCGCTGGCGGTCAACGTCGGCCAGACCGGTGAGCCAGTCACGCTGTCGATTCGTCCTGAACGCGTCAGCCTCAACGGCTCCAGCGATCAATGTGTCAACCGCTTCTCAGGGAGGGTGGCGGAATTCATCTATCTGGGCGACCACGTCCGGGTGCGCCTGGAAGTCTGCGGCAAGACCGACTTCTTCGTGAAACAACCGATTGCCGAGCTCGATCCAGCGCTCAGCGTCGGTGACGTGGTTCCGCTTGGCTGGCAGGTCGAGCACGTTCGCGCGCTTGATCCTCTTTTAGAGGCGCACTAAGCGCCCCGGCAATACCAACACCAACCCTGCACGTGGAGAGAACAATAAATGTTGAGATCCCTGAAGTTCACCGCCCTGACTCTGGGCCTGATGGGTGCGACCGGCGCGATGGCCGCCGGCCCGGATTTGACCGTGGTGTCGTTTGGCGGAGCGAACAAGGCGGCGCAAGTCAAAGCCTTCTATGCCCCGTGGGAAGCAGCAGGCAATGGCAAGATCGTTGCCGGCGAATACAACGGCGAGATGGCCAAGGTTAAAGCCATGGTCGATACCAAGAGCGTGTCCTGGGACTTGGTAGAAGTTGAATCGCCAGAGCTGTCCCGTGGTTGCGACGAAGACATGTTCGAGCAACTCGATCCGGCGCTGTTCGGCAAGACCGAAGACTACGTCAAAGGTGCGATCCAGCCGTGCGGCGTCGGTTTCTTCGTGTGGTCAACTGTGCTCGCTTACAACGCCGACAAGCTGAAAACCGCACCGACCAGTTGGGCGGATTTCTGGGACACCAAGCAATTCCCGGGCAAGCGAGGCCTGCGTAAAGGCGCCAAGTACACCCTTGAGTTCGCGTTGATGGCCGATGGCGTGGCGCCAAAAGACGTCTACAAGGTGCTGGCCGGCAAGGACGGTCAGGATCGCGCATTCAAAAAACTCGATGAACTCAAGCCAAGCATTCAATGGTGGGAAGCCGGCGCGCAGCCGCCGCAATACCTCGCTTCTGGTGATGTGGTCATGAGCTCGGCCTATAACGGTCGTATCGCCGCCGTGCAGAAAGAATCCAACCTGAAAGTGGTGTGGAACGGCGGCATCTACGACTTCGACGCCTGGGCGATCCCTAAAGGCCTGGACGCCAAGCGCGCCGAAGCGGCGAAGAAATTCATCGCGTTCACGGTGCAGCCGCAGCAGCAGAAGACCTATTCGGAAAACATCGCCTACGGCCCGGCCAACACCCAGGCAGTGCCGCTGCTGGCCAAGGATGTCCTGAAAGACATGCCGACCACCCCGGAAAACATCGCCAACCAGGTGCAGATCGACGTCAGCTTCTGGGCTGACAACGGCGAGCAGCTGGAACAGCGCTTTAATTCCTGGGCTGCCAAATAACCCAGCTCAAAAATGGATGAGAACTCTTGTGGCGAGGGAGCTTGCTCCCGCTTGACCGGGCTGGCGCTCCAGTGCGCAGCACTCACAAAATTGGCAGTGCCAACCCGATTTTGGGGCCGCTTCGCAGCCCAGCGCGAGCAAGCTCGCTCGCCACAGGGCCGCCATCCTCAGCGTGGTGATTCAATACAACAGAGGTGGTTCGCCACCTCTGTAACGATCAAAAGATTTGCGGAGTACGTCATGGCCATCGCCGTTCCCCTGAACGAGGGCGCCAGCCCCACCTTGAAGCAGAAGCTCAAGCACGCCGAGCGGGTCAACCGCTGGAAAGCGCAGGCGCTGATTGCGCCGCTGGTGCTGTTTCTGTTGCTGGTGTTTCTGGTGCCGATCGTGGCGCTGCTCTATAAAAGCGTCGGCAACCCGGAAGTGGTCGGCGGCATGCCGCGCACCGTTACGGCCATCGCTGGCTGGGACGGCCGCGGTCTGCCCGCCGAACCGGTGTACAAGGCTGCCAGCGAAGACCTCGCCGAAGCCCGCAAAAACCAGACGCTGGGCGATCTGTCCAAGCGCTTGAACATGGAGTTGGCCGGCTACCGCAGCCTGCTGACCAAAACCGCCCGGGCGCTGCCGTTTGCCAGCGAACCGGCCTCCTATAAAGAAGCGCTCGAAGCGCTGGACGAGCGTTGGGGCGATCCGGCCTACTGGCAAGCGGTCAAACGCAACACCAGTAGCATCACCCCGTATTATTTGCTCGCGGCGGTCGACCACCGTATCGATGACCTCGGCGAGCTCGCCCCGGCGACCCCGGATCAGGCGATCTACCTCGACATCTTTGCCCGCACCTTCTGGATGGGCCTGGTCATCACCGTGATCTGCCTGTTGCTGGCTTATCCATTGGCGTACCTGCTCGCGAACCTGCCGTCGCGACAGAGCAACCTGCTGATGATTCTGGTGCTGCTGCCGTTCTGGACTTCGATTCTGGTACGCGTTGCCGCGTGGATCGTACTGCTGCAATCCGGCGGTCTGATCAACAGCGCATTGCTGGCGATGGGCATCATTGATAAGCCGCTGGAACTAGTGTTCAACCGTACCGGCGTGTACATCTCGATGGTGCACATTCTGCTGCCGTTCATGATTTTGCCGATCTACAGCGTGATGAAAGGCATCTCGCCAACCTACATGCGCGCGGCGATTTCCCTCGGCTGCCATCCGTTCGCCAGTTTCTGGCGGGTGTACTTCCCGCAGACCTACGCCGGCGTCGGCGCCGGGTGCCTGTTGGTATTCATCCTCGCCATCGGCTACTACATCACCCCGGCGCTGCTCGGCAGCCCGAACGACCAAATGGTCAGCTACTTCGTCGCCTTCTACACCAACACCAGCATCAACTGGGGCATGGCCACCGCGCTGGGCGGTCTGCTCTTGCTGGCGACCGTGGTGCTTTATCTGATCTACAGCTGGCTGGTGGGCGCCAGTCGCCTGCGCCTGAGCTAAGGGGAATTTGCGATGCTGAGTCCTTACATGTCGCCCGTCGAACGGGTGTGGTTCTACAGCCTGCGGATCCTCTGCGGCCTGATCCTGTTGTTCCTGATTCTGCCGGTGCTGGTGATTATTCCGTTGTCGTTCAACTCGGGAAGTTTTCTGGTCTACCCGTTACAGGGCTTCTCGCTGCAGTGGTATCACGACTTCTTCGCCTCGGCGGAATGGATGCGCGCCCTGAAGAACAGCGTCATCGTTGCTCCGGCCGCGACCGTGCTGGCGATGATTTTCGGCACCCTGGCGGCCATCGGCCTGACCCGCGGCGACTTCCCGGGCAAATCGCTGGTGATGGCGCTGGTGATTTCGCCGATGGTGGTGCCGGTGGTGATCATCGGTGTGGCGAGTTATCTGTTCTTCGCGCCGCTGGGTCTGGGCAATAGTTTCTTCTCGCTAATCGTCGTGCACGCAGTGCTGGGTGTGCCGTTTGTGATCATCACGGTGTCGGCAACGTTGCAGGGCTTCAATCACAATCTGGTGCGAGCGGCTGCCAGCCTTGGGGCCTCGCCGCTGACCGCGTTTCGCCGGGTGACCTTGCCGCTGATTGCGCCGGGGGTGATTTCCGGAGCGCTGTTTGCCTTTGCCACTTCGTTTGATGAGGTGGTGGTGACGCTGTTTCTTGCCGGGCCCGAGCAGGCGACCTTGCCTCGGCAGATGTTCAGCGGGATTCGCGAGAACCTCAGTCCGACGATTGCAGCGGCTGCGACGTTGTTGATTGCCTTCTCGGTGATCTTGCTGCTGACCCTGGAATGGCTGCGTGGCCGAAGCGAGAAACTGCGTACCGCCCAGGTCTGACGCCGCACTCGGTCAAAAATGTGGGAGGGGGCTTGCCCCCGAAAGCGGTGGGTCAGTCGACATTGTTTCAACTGATCCACCGCTTTCGGGAGCAAGCCCCCTCCCACAAGGGATTTGTGTTGTATGCACAGTTCTTGGTCATTCACACCCTGAATAGCAGACAACCTCAAATCCCCAGCTAATCTTGTGCCCAGCTCCCCTATCTATAAGAGGCTGCGCACCATGAGTCTGTCCCAGTTCAAAATCGCTCACAAACTGATCACCGGCGCCGCAGCCATCGAACAACTGGCGGCAGAACTCACCCGGCTGGACATCGACAACCCGCTGATCGTCACCGACGCCGCGCTGGTCAAGTCCGGCACCGTCGAGCTGGCGCTGGTACAACTCGGTGGGCGCGAGTACGAGATTTTCGACCGCGTGCTGCCCGACCCGGAGATCGCCATCGTCGAAGACTGCATGCGCGCCTACCGCGAAGGCGGGCATGACGGTTTGATCGGCCTCGGTGGCGGCAGCGCCATCGACATCGCCAAAAGTGTCGCCGCGTACGCCGGCTACCACGGCGCACTTGAGGACCTGTTCGGTGTCGATCAGGTGCCGCGAAAAGGCCCGCCGCTGATCGCCATCCCGACCACGGCCGGCACCGGCTCGGAGGTAACCAACGTCGCGATTCTTTCGGACAAGGTTGCGCAACTGAAGAAAGGCATCGTCAGCGATTTCCTGCTGCCGGACGTCGCACTGGTCAGCCCGCAAATGACCCTGACCTGTCCGCGCAGCGTCACCGCAGCCAGTGGCGTCGATGCGCTGGTGCACGCCATCGAATCGTATCTGTCGGTGAATGCCTCGCCGATCACCGATTCCCTCGCCATCGGCGCGATCAAACTGATTGCCAGCGCCTTGCCCAAGGCCTACGCCAACGGCGCCAACCTGCAAGCGCGCGAAGACATGGCCACCGCCAGCCTGATGGCCGGGATGGCGTTCGGCAACGCCGGGGTGGGCGCAGTGCACGCGCTGGCTTATCCGCTGGGCGGGCGTTTCAACATTGCCCACGGCGTCAGTAACGCCTTGTTGCTGCCCTATGTGATGACCTGGAACAAAATGGCCTGCGTCGAACGCATGCAGGATATTGCCGAAGCCATGGGCGTGAAGACCACTCATCTGAGCGCGAACGAGGCGGCGGACAAAGCCGTGCAGGCGATGACGGAACTGTGCGCGGCGGTAGAAATTCCCGCCGGGCTGCGCAGTTTCGGCGTGCCGGAAGAGGCGATCCCGGCGATGGCCGTGGAAGCCGCCGGGATCGAGCGCCTGATGCGCAACAATCCGCGCAAGCTCAGCGCCGCCGACATCGAGAAGATCTACCGCGCGGCCTACTGAGGCACAGTCGCTCAGGACTCATGGCACAACCCAATCATCGCGGTCACGGTGCGTGCGCACAAATTTGAGGTATACAATGCGCGCCATCGTGATTTAGCTCAGCACAGGTGCGTCATGCAGCCCTTCGTAATTGCTCCGTCGATCCTCTCCGCCGACTTCGCCCGCCTCGGCGAGGAAGTGGACAACGTTCTCGCCGCCGGCGCCGACTTTGTCCATTTCGACGTCATGGACAACCACTACGTGCCGAACCTGACCATCGGCCCGATGGTCTGCGCCGCACTGCGCAAGTACGGCGTCACCGCGCCGATCGACGCGCACCTGATGGTCAGCCCTGTGGATCGCATCGTTGGCGATTTCATCGAGGCCGGCGCGACGTACATCACCTTTCACCCGGAAGCCACGCTGCACGTCGACCGCTCGCTGCAGTTGATCCGCGAAGGCGGCTGCAAGTCTGGCCTGGTGTTCAACCCGGCGACCCCGCTGGACGTACTCAAGTACGTGATCGACAAGGTCGACATGGTTTTGCTGATGAGCGTCAACCCGGGCTTCGGCGGGCAGAAGTTCATTCCCGGCACCCTCGACAAACTGCGTGAAGCGCGGGCGATCATCGACGCTTCAGGCCGTGACATCCGCCTGGAAATCGACGGCGGCGTCAACGTCAACAACATCCGCGAAATCGCTGCCGCTGGTGCTGACACCTTTGTCGCCGGTTCGGCCATTTTCAACGCGCCGAACTATCAGGAAGTCATCGACAAGATGCGTTCCGAACTGGCACTGGCGCGGCCATGAGCGGTTTTGAGCAGTTGTTCCCAGGGCAGCTGCCACGGTTGGTGATGTTCGATCTGGATGGCACGCTGATCGATTCGGTTCCCGACCTGGCGGTGGCGGTGGATCGCATGCTGCTCACCCTTGGCCGCCCGCCTGCGGGCATCGCGGCGGTGCGCGAATGGGTTGGCAATGGCGCACCGGTGCTGGTGCGCCGGGCGTTGGCCGGCAGCATTGATCACTCGGCAGTGGATGACGCCGAGGCCGAGCGCGCGCTGGAAATCTTCATGGAGGCCTATGGCGCCAGCCATGAGCTGACCGTGGTGTATCCCGGTGTGCGCGACACCCTCAAGTGGCTGCACAAGCAAGGCGTGGCCATGGCGTTGATCACCAACAAGCCGGAGCGTTTCGTCGCGCCGCTGCTGGATCAGATGAAAATCGGCCGTTACTTCAAGTGGATCATCGGCGGCGACACCCTGCCGCAGAAGAAACCTGACCCGGCCGCGCTGTTCTTCGTGATGAAAATGGCCAACATTCCGGCCTCGCAATCCTTGTTCGTCGGTGACTCGCGCAGTGACGTGCTGGCGGCGAAAGCGGCGGGGGTCAAGTGTGTGGCACTGAGTTACGGCTATAACCATGGCCGGCCGATCGCCGAGGAATCGCCGGCACTGGTGATCGACGATCTGCGCAAACTAATTCCCGGTTGCCTCGTCACGGCCGCTGAGATAACGTTGCCCGACGCTGCTCAACCCCCTTCTGGAAACGCCATCGTGGTGGTCACCCGCAAACTCTGGATGAAAGTCATCAAGGCCCTGGCCCGCTGGCGTTGGCGCGCCTGACTGATTCTGGCCGGCCTGCCGGCGCGTTTGCCTGACTGACTGATTGCACCTCACACCACGAGGCACCTTATGATCCGCGAAGAATTCCTGCGTCTGGCCGCTGACGGCTACAACCGCATCCCGCTGGCCTGCGAAACCCTGGCCGACTTCGACACGCCGCTGTCGATCTACCTGAAACTGGCCGACCAACCCAACTCCTACCTGCTCGAATCGGTACAGGGCGGCGAGAAGTGGGGCCGTTACTCGATCATCGGTTTGCCGTGCCGCACCGTGCTGCGGGTCCACGACCATCACGTGAGCATCACCGTTGATGGCGTCGAGACCGAAAGCCACGATGTCGATGATCCGCTGGCCTTTGTCGAAACCTTCAAGGCGCGCTACAACGTGCCGACCATCGCCGGTCTGCCGCGCTTCAATGGCGGTCTGGTCGGCTACTTCGGTTACGACTGCGTGCGGTATGTCGAGAAGCGCCTGGGCAAGTGCCCGAACCCGGATCCGCTGGGCGTTCCGGATATTCTGCTCATGGTGTCCGACGCGGTCGTGGTGTTCGACAACCTCGCCGGCAAGATGCACGCAATCGTCCTCGCCGACCCGGCCCAGGCCGATGCCTTCGAGCAGGGCCAGGCGCAACTGCAGACGCTGTTGGAAAAACTGCGCCAGCCGATCACCCCGCGTCGTGGCCTGGATTTCAGCAAGCAGCAGTCGGCCGATCCGGTGTTTCGTTCGAGTTTTACTCAAGACGATTACGAAAAAGCCGTCGACACCATCAAGGAATACATCCTTGCCGGTGACTGCATGCAGGTGGTGCCGTCGCAGCGCATGTCGATTGATTTCAAGGCTGCGCCGATCGATCTGTACCGTGCCCTGCGTTGCTTCAACCCGACGCCATACATGTACTTCTTCAACTTCGGCGACTTCCACGTCGTCGGCAGTTCGCCGGAAGTGCTGGTGCGGGTCGAAGACAACCTGATCACCGTGCGCCCGATTGCCGGTACGCGCCCGCGTGGCGCCACCGAAGAAGCCGATGTGGCGCTGGAACAAGACTTGCTGTCGGACGACAAAGAGATCGCCGAGCATTTGATGCTGATCGACTTGGGCCGCAACGACACCGGGCGCGTCTCGGAAATCGGCTCGGTGAAACTCACCGAGAAGATGGTCATCGAGCGTTATTCCAACGTGATGCACATCGTCTCCAACGTCACCGGCCAGTTGAAGGCCGGCCTGACTGCAATGGACGCGCTGCGGGCGATTCTGCCGGCGGGCACTTTGTCCGGCGCGCCGAAGATTCGCGCAATGGAGATCATCGACGAACTCGAGCCGGTCAAGCGTGGTGTGTATGGCGGCGCAGTCGGTTACTTCGCCTGGAACGGCAACATGGACACGGCCATTGCGATCCGCACGGCGGTGATCAAGAACGGCGAACTGCACGTGCAGGCCGGTGGTGGCATCGTCGCCGACTCGGTGCCGGCGCTGGAATGGGAAGAAACCCTGAACAAGCGCCGCGCGATGTTCCGCGCCGTAGCCCTTGCCGAACAAACCCCGGAAGCCTGAGCCAACACACAACCCTTGTAGGAGTGAGCCTGCTCGCGTGCTGACTAATATTCAACCTATTCGTTGACTGACCCACCGCAATCGCGAGCAGGCTCACTCCTACATTTGGATTGTGTCGGGGCATAAAAAAGCGGCGCCTGTTAAGGCGCCGCTTTTTTGCATCCACGACTCAGAAATCCAGCACAACCCCGACATTCAAGCCCTGCTGCTTGAAGTCATCGTCCTTGCGCAGCGTATAACCAGCGCGCAACGCCAGATCCGTCGTCAGCTTGTGACTGACTCCCAGGCTCAAGCGGTTCAGGTGGCTCGCCGGTGTGTAGCCTTCAAGCGTGAAGTCATTGGCCGGCAGAGTGTTAAGCGCGATGTTGACCTTCTGCACATCATCTTCGTACTCCCGCTCATGCGCGTATTCGCCGTACACCTGGGTTTGCGCGGTGAAGTTGTACTTGCCCTGAATACCCAAGCCCAGGCGTTTCGAATCGCGGCTCTGGTCATCGAAGGTCAGCGCGGTGGCGCGATTGCTCTTTTCCGAGTAACCGTCGACATCGACGCTGGCGTAGTCGGCGCTGACGAACGGCGACAGGTGCCATTCGCTGCCCGGCTGGGCGATGTCATAACCGATACGGGTGCTGAACGCCCACAGGCTGCCGTCGGTATCGCCTTTCTCCGCACCCTCGCTGGCGCCGAGGTCAAACTTGCGCTTGAGGTTGTCGTAGTCGAGTTTGCCGCCGGTCAGTGCGGCATCAGCCCACCAGCGATTCTGCTGAAACTGGGCGAATGCGGTACCCATGTAGCTGTTGAGTTTGTAGTCCGAGTCGTTATGCCCGGCCTCCAGGTTCTGCCGGTAGAAACCTGCTGCCACGCCCACACGCCAGGCATCGTTGAGGCGATAGCTGCCGCCGACGTTGAGGTTATAACCGCTGCCATCGGCGCTGGCGCCGCTGCTTTGGCTGTCGACATCCAGGTGCTGGCCGCCTGCAGAGACAAGGGCGCGCCATTGGCCGACCGCTTGCCAGTTCTCCCAGTCCGCCTGCCACTGGTTACGCAATTCATCCTGATGTGCACGCACGGTGCCGTGGGCCATTTCCGTCAGCAGGCTTAATTCCCACGGCGCTGCCAGCAAGGAATAAGCGTAATCGGCGATCAGTTTCTGCCCGGACTCGGTTGGGTGCACGCCGTCGTTGTAGATCAACTTGGTCGGATCCGGCGTGGCACTGTTGATCCCGTAACGGGCGTTTTCGGGGCAGCCGTTGCCGCTGAAACAGGTCGCGGTGAGGTTCTGGTCAGTGGCCAGGCCAAAGCGTCCCGGATCGGCAAAAGCCTCCGAGAGCAGCGCCGGAATATTCAACGGTATGATTTCCGCGTCAATGCCTCGCAGACGCGTCACCAACTGGCTGTTGAACTGGTTGGCGAGGGTACTGCTGAAGGCCTGCAGCGGCGTGCCGTTCAGGGCCGGGGTCAAGCCAACGTCGGGCAGCAGCCAGACCATCACGTATTTGGCGCCGGCGGTTTGCAGGGTTTGCACGCTGTCAGCCAGGCGATCGGCAGCGGCACTGGCCTGGGGCAGACTGAGGACACGGCCTTGCAGGAAGTCGTTGCCGCCGCCGGAAATGTAATAGAGGGCGTTCGGGTCGGCACGCAAACCGTTCGACGGCAAGTAGCCGGCGCGGGTACGTTCGCCCGTGGCCGATTGCGTGGTGATCGAGTCGAGAATCTGGTCGGTGCGATAACCGCCAACCGCCCAGTTGCTGCCGTCGACCTGGCCGTTGTCGGCGCGCACGGCTGAACTCGACGACGCTGTCTGATCCGCCGTGAAGCCCAGGCGGCCGCCCAGCAGTTGCGTGGAATTCAACGAATACAGTTCGCCGCTGCCATCCTGATACAGCGGCCCGGTGCGGTTGGTGTAACGCTCGGTGGCGCCCGCCGGCCCGCCGCTGTCGGCGAACGTCCCGGCGTCGTTGAGGCTGTCGCCAAACACAATGAAGTTCGAATAGGGGTTGGGCGCCGCATTCGCCTGGGCGCAGGCCAGCGCGAGCAGGCAGCCGGCCATGGGTGCAAACAACGTCTTTTTATTCATGAGCAAGTCCGTTTATTTATTGTTGTAGGTGAACGAAACGACAGTACCAAAAACTTCCGGCCTTTTGCCATCGATCGCCAATCCCTGTCTGGTTTTATCCCTTGCAGCCAAGGTCATATTGCACGCTCTGCCCAGCTAAGTTACTGTGCCGGAACGTATGAACGAGACCTTCCCCGTGTTGATCACCAGCAAACTTCTGGATCAAGTCATCAAGGCACACGCCCGCTGGCGTTGGCGCGCCTGAATCTTTTCCGCCGGCCCCGCCGGATCTGTATCGCTTTGCCTTCCTTGTCTGTTTGAAATGCCGCTGTGTCGCCGTCTGTTCTGGCGTCCGACATCGTGCAGCGCCCTGCGGGCAAGTCATCTGAAGGCTGTCTCCAAGTCAGAATTCAAGAGGTTCGAAACGCCATGTTGCTGATGATCGACAACTACGACTCCTTTACTTACAACGTTGTGCAATACCTCGGCGAGCTGGGTGCCGAGGTCAAAGTCGTGCGCAACGATGAATTGACGATTGCTCAGATCGAAGCGCTCAACCCTGAGCGCATCGTGGTGTCCCCCGGTCCTTGCACGCCGACCGAAGCCGGCGTCTCCATCGACGCCATCAAACACTTCGCCGGCAAATTGCCGATTCTCGGCGTCTGCCTGGGCCATCAGTCGATCGGCCAAGCCTTTGGTGGCGATGTCGTACGCGCGCGTCAGGTGATGCACGGTAAGACTAGCCCGGTATTCCACGAGGACAAGGGCGTTTTTGCCGGCCTCAATCATCCGCTGACCGTCACCCGCTACCACTCGCTGATCGTCAAGCACCAGACTTTGCCCGATTGCCTGGAGCTGACCGCGTGGACGCAACACGATGACGGCTCGGTCGATGAGATCATGGGCCTGCGTCACAAAACCCTGAACATCGAGGGCGTACAGTTTCATCCCGAGTCGATCCTCACCGAGCAGGGCCATGAACTGTTTGCCAATTTCCTCAAACAAACCGGCGGCATGCGCTAAGGACTATCCATGAATATCAAGACAGCCCTGAGCCGTATCGTCGATCACCTCGACCTCAGCACCGATGAAATGCGCGACGTGATGCGCGAAATCATGACTGGCCAATGCAGCGACGCGCAGATCGGCGCGTTCATGATGGCCATGCGCATGAAGAGCGAGAGCATCGACGAAATCGTCGGCGCCGTGTCGGTGATGCGCGAGCTGGCCGATCAGGTCGAGCTGAAAACCCTCGACGGCGTGGTCGACGTGGTCGGCACCGGCGGCGACGGCGCGAACATCTTCAACGTCTCGACCGCTTCCTCTTTTGTTGTCGCTGCGGCCGGTTGCACCGTGGCCAAGCACGGCAACCGTGCAGTCTCCGGCAAGAGCGGCAGTGCCGATTTGCTGGAAGCCGCCGGCATCTACCTGAACCTGACCCCGGTTCAGGTTGCCCGTTGTATCGACAACGTCGGCATCGGTTTCATGTTCGCCCAGACCCATCACAAAGCCATGAAGTACGCCGCCGGCCCGCGCCGCGACCTGGGCCTGCGGACACTGTTCAACATGCTTGGCCCGCTTACGAATCCGGCCGGTGTGAAACATCAGGTGGTGGGTGTGTTCACCCAGGCGCTGTGCCGGCCATTGGCCGAAGTCTTGCAGCGATTGGGCAGCAAACATGTGCTGGTGGTGCATTCGAAGGACGGCCTGGACGAGTTCAGCCTCGCCGCGCCGACCTTCGTCGCCGAGCTGAAGAATAACGAGATCACTGAATATTGGGTCGAGCCGGAAGATCTGGGCATGAAAAGCCAGAGCCTGCACGGCCTGTCGGTCGAAGGGCCGGAAGCGTCGCTGGCGTTGATCCGCGATGCGCTGGGCAAGCGCAAGACCGAAAACGGCCAGAAAGCGGCCGAGATGATTGTGCTTAACGCCGGTGCCGCGCTGTATGCCGCCGACGTGGCGAACAGTTTGAAACAGGGCGTAGAGCTTGCGCACGATGCCCTGCACACCGGCCTCGCTCGAGAAAAGCTCGAGGAGCTGGGTGCCTTTACCGCGGTATTCAAAGTGGAGAATGAGGGATGAGCGTACCGACGGTTCTGGAGAAGATCCTTGCGCGCAAAGTCGAGGAAGTTGCTGAGCGCAGTGCCCGTGTAAGCCTCGGCGAACTGGAAAACCTGGTCCGGGCGGCCGATGCGCCCCGTGGTTTTGCTCAGGCGTTGCTGGCGCAGGCGAAGAAAAAACAGCCCGCGGTGATTGCCGAAATCAAAAAGGCCTCACCGAGCAAAGGCGTGATCCGCGAGGACTTCGTACCCGCCGACCTCGCCAAAAGCTACGAGAAGGGCGGGGCGACCTGCCTGTCCGTGCTGACCGACGTCGATTACTTCCAGGGCGCCGATGCTTACCTGCAACAGGCCCGTGCCGCGTGCAAACTGCCGGTCATCCGCAAGGATTTCATGATCGATCCGTACCAGATCGTTGAAGCCCGAGCCTTGGGCGCCGATTGCGTGCTGTTGATCGTCTCCGCACTTGACGATGTGAAAATGGCCGAGCTGGCAGCAGTGGCCAAAGGCGTCGGTCTCGATGTGCTGGTGGAAGTGCACGACGGCGACGAACTTGAGCGCGCATTGAAAACCCTCGACACACCGCTGGTCGGGGTCAACAACCGTAATCTGCACACCTTCGATGTCAGCCTGGAAACAACCCTCGACCTGCTGCCGCGCATTCCGCGGGATCGATTGGTAATCACCGAAAGCGGCATTCTCAATCGCGCCGATGTCGAGTTGATGGAAATCAGCGACGTCTACGCGTTCCTGGTCGGCGAAGCGTTCATGCGCGCAGAGAACCCAGGCATTGAATTGCAGCGCCTGTTCTTCCCGGAGCGCGGCGGTCCGGTGATAAGCGGTTCGACCCTCGACTGAGTCGACGCCATCGCGAGCAGGCTCACTCCTACATTTGAAACGCGTTCCCCCTGTAGGAGTGAGCCTGCTCGCGATGGGGCCCTCGAATCCGCTAAAGAGACTCAACTTGCCGGAGCCCTCCATGTCGCTGCCAACCCCCCTGACCATCGAATCCGGCCTGCAAGCCGAACAAGACTTGTTGGCCTCGATCTGCGCAGGCGACGCCGAGTTCGGCCTGCTGTTCTGGCAACCCACCGATCGCGCGTTGGTCATGCCGCGCCGCCTCAATCGTCTCCCTGAATTCGACCACGCCTGCGAAGTCTCCGCCGCCGCCGGTTGGCCGGTATTGTTGCGCGAAACTGGCGGTGAGCCGGTGCCGCAATCCGCTTCAACCATCAATATTGCCTTGGTGTATGCGCCGCCGCGCAGCGAAGGCGACTTGAATCGCATCGAAACCGGCTACCGCCGTCTGTGCGATCCGATCTGTCAGTTACTGGATGAATTGGGCGGCACCTCGTCGGTGGGTGAAGTCGACGGCGCCTTTTGCGACGGTCGTTTCAACGTCAATCTGGATGGGCGCAAGATGGTCGGCACCGCCCAGCGCTGGCGCCAGAGTCAGGGCGGGCAGCGCCCGGTCGGGCTGGTGCACGGTGCGATGTTGATCGATGACGAGCGCCAGGCAATGGTCGCAGCGGTCAATCGCTTCAATGAGGCCTGCGGTCTGGAGCAGCGAGTGAGGGCTGAAAGCCACATCGCCCTGCATGAGAAATTCAACGCGCCACAGGCCTTGGCGCGTCTGGATGAATTGTTTCGCTTGATGCTGGCGCGGATCTACAGCGCTTAGCGTGTCCCGTAGACCACCATGGTCTTGCCTTTCACATCGACCAGGTTACGTTCCTCAAGATCCTTGAGCACGCGACCGACCATCTCTCGCGAACAACCGACAATTCGGCCGATTTCCTGACGGGTCACTTTGATCTGCATGCCGTCCGGGTGAGTCATGGCGTCCGGCTGTTTGCACAGTTCCAGCAGACAGCGAGCGACTCGACCGGTGACGTCGAAGAACGCCAGATCACCGACCTTGCGCGTGGTGTTGCGCAGGCGCTGTGCGATTTGTCCGCTGAGGACGTAAAGAATGTCCGGATCCTGCTGCGACAGTTCGCGGAACTTGGTGTAACTGATTTCCGCCGTTTCGCATTCGACCTTGGCCCGTACCCAGGCACTGCGTTGTTGTTCCTGGCCCGCCTGTTCGAACAGGCCCAGCTCACCGAAGAAATCACCGGCGTTCAGGTACGCAATGATCATTTCGCGGCCATCGTCGTCTTCGATCAGGATGGTGACCGAGCCCTTGATAATGAAGTACAGCGTATCGGAGCGGTCACCGGCACAGATAATGTTGCTCTTGGCCGCATGGCGACGGCGCTGGCAATGCATCAACAGCTTGTCGAGATTCTTGATTTTGGATGTAGGGGTAATAGCAACCATGGTTGTATCCCGAAAAAACTGCACGGTGATGTTTGATTTTTTTATGAGGCGCCGTAGGCGGTCTTGACGCTGACTGATGGACGCGCCAGCGAATTGGCGCCAGCTTACCAGACACTTCGTCGGAAATTCGAGAAATTACCTACAGCTTAGAGGTAGCGGTCCTAGGACGTCGGTCGCTGTCAGGCCAAACCGCTGTGCTAAGCTGGCGACCCTTTTTTTACAGTGGAGTCTGGGCGATGAAGGCACGCATCCAATGGGCTGGCGAAGCCATGTTCCTCGGCGAATCCGGTAGCGGTCATGTCGTGGTGATGGATGGTCCGCCGGACGCCGGTGGCCGTAACCTGGGGGTTCGTCCGATGGAAATGCTGTTGCTGGGTGTCGGTGGCTGCAGCAACTTCGACGTGGTCAGCATTCTGAAGAAGTCCCGCCAAGCCGTTGAAAGCTGTGAAGCCTTCCTCGAAGCCGAGCGTGCGACTGAAGATCCGAAGGTGTTTACCAGGATCCACATGCACTTTGTGGTCAAGGGCCGTGGTCTGAAAGAAGCTCAGGTCAAACGCGCCATCGAGCTGTCCGCCGAGAAGTATTGCTCGGCCTCGATCATGCTCGGCGCGGCTGGCGTGGCGATCACCCACGACTACGAAATCGTCGAACTCGGTTGATCCGACATTCAACTATCATAAAAGCAGTGCAGACTCTGGCGATCCCCCGCTGACGTCTGCATAATGCGCCACTTTTTTCAGGGCAGTGATCGGTCAGCCGACGGGTCATTCGCCTGAACAGATAACCAAAATCGCCATCGCGAAGAGGTGTTAACCGTCCTACGCAGGTGCGTTGTTCGCATTTGACGGGCATGCTTGATCACGCGGCCGCGCCGCATACATAGAGAGTTTTTAACGGTGAAAAGCAAACTCAAGCTCCACGGGTTCAATAACCTGACAAAGACCTTGAGCTTCAACATCTATGACATCTGCTACGCGGAAACCCCGCAAGACCAGCAGGCCTACGTCGAGTACATCAATCAAGAGTACAACGCGAAACGCCTGACGCAGATTCTCACAGAAGTTGTCGAGATCATTGGTGCCAACATCCTGAACATCGCCAGTCAGGACTATGAACCCCAGGGCGCCAGCGTCACGATTCTGATTTCGGAAGAGCCGGTAACCCCGACCGAAAGCCAGATCGAAGAATCGCCGGGCCCGTTGCCCGAAATTATCCTGGCCCACCTCGACAAGAGCCACATCACGGTGCACACCTACCCGGAAATTCATCCGGACGACGGTATCGCAACCTTCCGTGTGGATATCGACGTGTCGACCTGTGGTGTCATTTCACCGCTCAAGGCGCTCAACTTCCTCATTCACCAGTTCGATTCGGACATCGTGACCGTGGATTACCGTGTGCGCGGCTTTACCCGTGACGTTGAAGGCAACAAGCACTTCATCGACCACGAGATCAACTCGATCCAGAACTACCTGTCCGAAGACACCCGCGACGCGTACCAGATGACCGACGTGAACGTGTACCAGGAAAACTTGTTCCACACCAAAATGCTGCTGAAGAACTTCGAATTGGATAACTACCTGTTCGGCGACGCCACCAGCAATCTGTCCTCTGAGCAGCGTGCTCAGGTAACTGATCGTGTGAAACACGAAATGCTCGAAATCTTCTACGCGCGCAACATGCCGACTTAAGATTCCAGGCACAAAAAAGGCGACTCCCTCACGGCAGTCGCCTTTTTTATTGCTCGAACACAGCCCCCTGTAGGAGCGAGCCTGCTCGCGAAGAGGCCATTTACAGCAATCGAGGTCTCAGATCCGATAAGTACTCTTGGTCATCACCTTCGCCAACAAACTCATCCCGAATTTCACCGGCGCCGGAAAACGAAAACCGCCTGCGTCCAGCGCACTTTCCGCATGATGTTCTTCATCGATGCGCATCTGCTCCAGAATCGCCCGGGACTTCTCATCCTCGGCGGGCAATTGCTCCAGATGTTCATTCAGGTGCTTGCACACCTGATGCTCGGTCGCCGCGACAAAACCCAGACTGACCTTGTCGCTGATCAATCCGGCCACGGCGCCAATCCCGAACGACATGCCGTAAAAAAGCGGATTCAGGACACTGGTATGGCTGCCCAACTGATGGATGCGCTGTTCGCACCAGACCAGATGATCGATTTCTTCTTCGGCCGCATGTTCCATGGCCTCGCGCACCTGAGGCAGCTTGGCGGTCAGCGCCTGTCCCTGGTACAGCGCCTGGGCACAGACTTCACCGGTATGGTTGATGCGCATCAGGCCAGCGACGTGACGGGTGTCTTCATCGCTCATCGGCGTGTCCGGCTGCAGGATGGCGGGCGACGGGCGGTACGGCTGGCCGCTGAAGGGCAACAGGGTGCGCATCGCGGCATCGGCTTGCAGCAGAAGACGGTCAATGGGCGAGTAGTGACGTTGAGTAGTCATGCTGACCTCCGGGAAATATCTCGGTGGCCAGTTTAACCGAATCGGCCGACGAGGGTTTGCGTTGGGTCATTGGCCGCGGTGTCATGCTTTTTTGTGGGAGCGAGCTTGCTCGCGAAAGCGGAGTGTCAGGCAATGGAGGTTTCGAATCTGCCGACGCCTTCGCGAGCAAGCTCGCTCCCACAGTTTTGCCGTGAATCAGCCCGGCGGCCAGTTCATCTGGCGCTGACCCAGCACGTGCATATGAATGTGATAGACGGTCTGTCCACCAAGTTCATTGCAGTTCATCACCACGCGGAAGCCTTCCTCGCAGCCCAGCTCCAGCGCGAGACGCTGCGCCGTGAACAGGATGTGCCCGGCCAATGCCTTGTCGTCTTCGGTCAGGTCATTAAGCGTACGCACCGGCTTCTTCGGGATCACCAGGAAATGCACCGGTGCCTGCGGGGCAATATCGTGGAAGGCCAGAACCTGGTCGTCCTCGTAAATGATGTTGGCCGGGATTTCCCGGTTGATGATCTTGGTGAACAGAGTATCCACTGCTGTTTTCTCCGTTGTTTGGACTGGCTTGAGTGTACCCACGGGAGATCAACCCTCCCAGTGTTTTGCTGTAGGGCGATTCAGCGCGGGCAGTAAGACTTGTTAGCCATGCCGGCGAGGGTCCGATTGAGCCAGCGCGAGCCGAATCGCGAGACGAAGGCGACCCAACGATTGCGTCGACCCGGGATAATGATTGCGCGGTTTTTGTCGAGGGCGCGTACGGTATACAGCGCGACTTCTTCGGGACTCATCAGTTTGTGGCTGTCGTTGAGTTTGTCGCTGTCCATTTGCGCCGTGCGGAAAAAGGCTGTGCGTGTCGGACCCGCGCAGAGCACCGAAACCTTGACCGCGCACTTTTTCAACTCGATCCGCAGGGCTTCGGAAAAGTGCAGCACATAGGCCTTGCTGGCGTGATAGGTGCTCATCCACGGCCCCGGATTGAACGCCGCCATTGAGGCGACATTGAGAATCTGCCCGCCTCCTTGCAGTGCCATGCTGTTGCCGATCGCATGGCACAGGCGGGTGAGGGCGAGAATGTTCACTTCGATCAGGTCCTGCTCGGTCATCCAGTCCTGCGCCAGAAAAGGTCCGCAGGTGCCGATACCGGCACAATTGACCAACAGATCGATCTGCCGGTCGCCTTCCTCCAGTTCCAGCAGGAACCCGGACAAACGCAAGGGCTCGCCCAGATCGCAGGCGCGAAACAGTACCTCGACGTCGAAGCGCTGGGTCAGTTCGATGGCAATACTTTCCAGCTGATCACGCTGTCGTGCCACCAGAATCAGGCTGCGGCCACGCCGGGCCAGCGCTTCGGCCATGGCCAGGCCGATGCCGCTGGAAGCGCCAGTGATCAGAGCGTAACGGGTCATGCAATTCTCCATCGCAACAGCTCCGCGCCGACGACGCGTGTGTCACGGCGGGGAGCGCTGTTCATTCTTTCGCAGAGTCTACAGGGGCCTGCGCCGCTTCGGCTGCATCGTCGGCGGAATTCACCGGCGGTTCGACTTCGATCTCGATTTCATCAGTGCTCACCGCGCCACTGTCATAGCTGCTTTCCAGGCTGCTTTCGTATTCCTCCTGAACGGCCGAGAAGCCACCGAGTATTCCGCCGGCAAAGATCAGTGCGAAAAACACAATCCACAACGAACACAGCACTTTTACCGCCGTGCTGTTGGGTGGAGGTGGCGGGCCATAGCGGTTGGCGCCGGTATTGCCCGGGACGACCATGATGACCAGCGGAAAGAAGCTACCCACGAACGGCACCAGGTTCAACAGCCAGAGCCAGCCCGACCAGCCGATATCGTGCAGACGTTGGACGCTGAACAGAATGCTGACGATCAGGAAGCCGATAAACAGGAAGCACGCGAGAATCGCGCCGACAATCAGCCCGGTGGTCGAGTCGCCGCTGACCAGCCCGAGGGCCAGCAGGGCGAACACGCCGACGATGGGCAAGGTCACCAGGCTCAGGACCATGGTCCAGGCAAGAAAGCGCAGGCGTCCGATCCGGCCTTCGACACTCAATGGCTTGAGCGTCGCGAATTCAGGAAGGCGTTCACCGACGCTGGCGCGCGGTGGTGCATAAGGTGAGTCCGGTTCGGCCACGGCGGCGGTGTTTTCGTGAACATCCGCCAGGTTCAGTTCAATGGCTGTTTGCGTTTCGATCCGCGCATCGATCCCGGTTTTGCTCAGCGCTTGCAGATAGGTCTGGGCGTCGCTGTGGGACAGGTCACGCTTGAGGGCGACCGTACGGCCATTGAACAGGCGCTCGATGGCGGTGACATCGGTTTTGAACAGATCGGCCAGATTGAGCTTGGCGGTAGCGAGGTCGACACCGGGCTGTAAAGCTCCGTCGAATACGATCTTGTAGCGGGGTTCGCTCATGGCCGGGGCATCCTTGTCGCGAGTAGATTCAAAGGGAGTCAGTGTAAGGCCGATCCAGGCAATCGGCCTGGCAGGGTTAACGTGGCCAGCGTTGCGGCAATTGCGCTGCGCGTTCCTGCGCCTGACGGTACTCGGCATCAAGGCGAGCGATCAATTGATCCACGTTTGGCAGATCACTTATCTGCCCGACGCCTTGGCCAGCCGACCATACGGTCTTCCAGGCTTTGGCTTCGTCGTTGATCGGTTTGAGCTTGTCGCCGAAATTCACTTCGCCCTTGCCTTGCAGCGCGGCCATGTCGAACCCGGCGGCCTCCAGGCTCTGGCGCATGAAACTGGCCGGAACCCCTGACACCGCCGGAGTATGAATGATGTCCGCCGCCTTGGCTGTCAGCAGCATTTCTTTATAGGCGTCAGGCGCGTGGCTTTCGCGGGTGCCGATAAAGCGTGTACCGAAGTAGGCCAAATCTGCGCCGAGCAGTTGCGCGGCGAGAATCTCGTGGCCGTGGTTCAAACATCCGGCAAGCAATAAGGTCTTGTCGAAGAATTCACGGATTTCGGCAATCAGTGCGAACGGGCTCCAGGTGCCGGCATGGCCGCCAGCGCCGGCGGCGACCGCGATCAAACCATCGACACCGGCCTCGGCGGCTTTCTCGGCGTGCCGGCGCGTGGTCACATCGTGGAACACCAGGCCACCGTAGCTATGAACTGCATCGACCAGCTCTTTCACCGCACCGAGGCTGGTAATCACGATCGGTGCCCGGTGCTCGACGCAGATGTCCAGATCCGCCTGCAAGCGCGGGTTGCTGTTGTGCACGATCAGGTTCACGGCGTAAGGGGCCGGATTGTCCAGCGTCGCCAGCCCCGCCTCGATCTGTTCCAGCCATGCCTTGAAACCGCTGCTTTCGCGTTGGTTCAGCGCCGGAAAGCTGCCGACCACGCCGTTACGGCAGCAGGCGAGTACCAGCTCGGGATTGGAAATCAGGAACATCGGCGCGGCCACCACAGGCAAACGCAGACGTTGTTCGAGCAGAGCGGGCAGCGACATGATGGACACCCCAGAGATCTGTACGTATTGAAGTTAGAACGGCTTGACCACGACCAGAATTACGATAGCCAGCAATAACAGAACCGGCACTTCATTGAACCAGCGATAAAAGACATGGCTGCGGGTGTTCTCGCCACGGGCGAAACGTTTTACCTGCGCACCACACATGTGGTGGTAGCCGATCAGCAAGACGACGAGAGTCAGCTTGGCGTGAATCCAGCCGCCCTGGCTGAAAATGCTCGGGTTCAGGTAGATCAGCCAGCCACCGAAGATCAGCGTGGCGATCATCGCCGGCCCCATGATCGCGCGATACAGTTTGCGCTCCATGATGCTGAAGCGTTCCTTACTGATCGAGTCTTCGCTTTGTGCGTGGTAAACGAACAGTCGCGGCAGGTAGAACAGCCCTGCAAACCAACATACGACGCTGACGATATGAAACGCTTTGAGCCATAGATAGAGCATTTTTGGTTATTCCCTCATTCACGGTAGCCAGATAGTAGAGGCTTGAGCGTCCGCGCGTCACCTTGACGGTTGTCGCAGCCGCGCGCGGCCCCTATTATCGACGGCTTTCCAGTGGGTTCGTTGAGGGCAGGTTTATGGTCAAGGTCGGTATTGTCGGCGGCACGGGTTACACCGGTGTCGAACTGCTGCGTCTGTTGGCACAACATCCGCAGGCAGAGGTGGTGGTCATCACTTCCCGATCCGAGGCCGGTCTGGCCGTGGCTGACATGTACCCGAACCTGCGCGGCCACTATGACGGTCTGGCCTTCAGCGTGCCGGACATCAAGACCCTGGGCGCTTGCGATGTGGTGTTCTTCGCTACACCGCATGGCGTCGCTCATGCTCTGGCCGGTGAACTGTTGGCAGCGGGCACCAAGGTGATCGACCTGTCAGCCGATTTCCGCCTGCAAGACGCCGAAGAGTGGGCCAAGTGGTACGGCCAGCCGCATGGCGCGCCGGAACTGCTGGATGAAGCTGTTTATGGTCTGCCGGAAGTCAATCGCGAACAGATTCGCCAAGCGCGCCTGATCGCTGTTCCGGGTTGCTATCCAACCGCTACGCAATTGGGCTTCCTGCCTTTGCTCGAGGCTGGTCTGGCGGATACTTCGCGTTTGATCGCCGACTGCAAATCCGGCGTCAGCGGTGCCGGTCGCGGTGCGGCTGTAGGTTCGTTGTACTCCGAGACGTCGGAAAGCATGAAGGCCTACGCGGTGAAAGGTCACCGTCACCTGCCGGAAATTCGCCAAGGCTTGCGTCGTGCGGCGGGTAAAGACGTAGGGCTGACCTTCGTGCCACACCTGACGCCAATGATTCGTGGCATTCACTCCACGCTCTACGCAACCGTCACCGATCGTTCGGTGGACCTGCAGGCGCTGTTTGAAAAACGTTATGCCAACGAACCGTTCGTCGACGTAATGCCGGCGGGCAGCCACCCGGAAACCCGGAGTGTGCGTGGCGCCAACGTCTGCCGTATTGCCGTGCATCGGCCGCAGGATGGCGATCTGGTAGTGGTGCTTTCGGTGATCGACAATCTGGTCAAGGGCGCCTCGGGGCAGGCGGTGCAGAACATGAACATCCTGTTCGGGCTGGACGAGCGCTTTGGTCTGTCCCACGCCGGAATGCTGCCTTAAAAGCAGCGACAAGCTTCAAGCCACAAGCTACAAGTTGTCCGCTGCAAGCTTGAAGCTCACCGCTTGAAGCTTGCAGCTGCTTTTCTAATAGTTGACCGATTTTCTAGGACAAGCGGATAATGCGCGTCATCACGCATTATGGCGGCGTAACGCCGGGAGATAGTCAGCATGAGCGTCGAATCCTTCACCCCCACGGCTTTGCAATTCACTCAAGGTGCTGCGCACAAGGTGAAGAGCCTGGTCGATGAAGAGGGGAATGATCGCTTGAAGCTGCGCGTATTCGTTACGGGCGGCGGTTGTTCAGGGTTTCAGTACGGTTTTACCTTCGATGAAGACGTGGCCGATGACGACACTATCGTCGAACGAGAAGGCGTAAGTCTGGTGGTCGACCCGATGAGCTTCCAGTACCTGGCCGGTGCCGAGGTGGATTATCAGGAAGGTCTGGAGGGTTCGCGCTTCGTGATCAAGAACCCGAATGCCACCACGACGTGTGGGTGCGGGTCGTCATTCTCGATCTGAACGCATTCCACTGCAGATAACAAAACGCCGCAGAGCCTTACGGTTCTGCGGCGTTTTTGTGTCTGGCAATTATGCCGGGTAGATGGCGCCGAGTACGCGCAGGCCGCGAGCGCCGGTGACGCTTGGTCGATTAGCGGCAATGCCTTCGAGGCAGCAATGGGCGAGCCAGGCAAAGGCCATGGCTTCGACCCAGTCAGGATCAACGCCGTGGGTGGCCGTGCTGGCGACTTTGGTATTGGGCAGTAGCTGCCCCAGACGCGTCATCAGTGTGGCGTTATGCGCGCCGCCGCCACAGACCAGCAGTTCCTGTGTGTCCGACTGAGCACTCTGCAGCGACTCGACAATGGTCAGCGCAGTCAGCTCGAGCAGCGTAGCCTGAACGTCTTCGGCCGAAAACATCGGCAGGCGCGAGAGATGGCGTTCCAGCCAAGGCAGATTGAAGACTTCACGGCCAGTACTCTTCGGGCCCGTGGTAACGAAGAACGGGTCGCTGAGCAGTGCCTTGAGCAGGATTGGCTGAGCGGTGCCTGTCGCAGCCCATTGCCCGTCCCGGTCATAATTTTCGCCGCGGTTCTGGTGAATCCAGGCATCCATCAGAACATTTCCCGGGCCGCAGTCGAAACCGGCTACAGGTTTGTTCGGCTCAATCAGGCTGAGATTGCTGAAACCGCCGACATTCAAGACTGCCTGGTTGCCGCTACGCTCTTCAAACAAGGCTTCATGAAAGGCTGGGACCAGGGGGGCGCCTTGACCGCCCGCCGCGACATCGCGGCTGCGAAAGTCACTGACGACGGTAATACCGGTCAACTCTGTCAGCAGGGCCGGATTGCCGATCTGCACGGTGAAACCGCGCGCCGGCTCATGGCGAATGGTCTGGCCGTGACTGCCAATAGCGCGGATAGCTTCGGGTTGGAGCTGTTGCTGAGCGAGCAGGCAATGAATACCTGAAGCGGCGAGCTCGACCCAGTGTTGCTGGGCAATAGCCGAGCGGGCGATCTCGTCGGGGCCGCTGGCGCACAAGCCAAGCAGCTCGGCGCGCAGGGAATCGGGCATTGGCAGGTAATGAGTGGCGATCAGTTTGATCGCCGAGGTCTGCTCGATCAGGGCAATGTCCAGCCCGTCGAGACTGGTTCCGGACATTACGCCGATATACAGGGCCATGGCTTAGCGCTTGCTCGAAGCCAGCAGAGTGGCCTTCTCTTGGTCCATGCGCGCCATCAACGGCTGGCTCTGCGCCAGGAAGCGCGCTCGTTCCGACTTGGCGATTGGATCGGCCATCGGCAGCTTCTGCCCCAGCGGATCGACGTGAACGCCGTTGACCTGGAACTCGTAATGCAGATGCGGGCCGGTGGACAGGCCCGTAGTACCGATGTAGCCAATGACTTGACCTTGCTTGACGGTACCGCCGGTTTTCACGCCTTTGGCGAAACCCTGCATGTGGCCGTAGAGCGTGCGATAAGTGTTGCCGTGCTGAATGATCACAGTGTTGCCGTAACCACCACGACGGCCGGCCAACAGCACTTTTCCGTCACCGGCAGCCTTGATCGGCGTGCCCCGTGGCGCTGCGTAATCGACGCCTTTGTGGGCGCGGATCTTGTTCAGGATCGGGTGTTTGCGGCCCATGGAGAACTTCGAGCTGATGCGGGCGAAGTCAACCGGCGTACGGATGAAGGCCTTGCGCATGCTGTTGCCATCGGCAGTGTAATAGCTGCTGTTGCCTTGTTTATTGGTATAGCGAACGGCGGTGTAGGTCTTGCCGCGGTTGGTGAAGCGAGCGGACAGGATCGGGCCGGTGCCGACAGCCTTGCCGTTGATGACTTTCTGCTCGTAGATCACATCGAATTCGTCACCCTGACGAATGTCCTGAGCGAAGTCGACGTCGTAGCCGAAGACGCTGGCCATATCCATCGTCAGGCTGTGAGAGAGGCCGGCGCGCGCAGCGGACTGCGACAGCGAGCTGTTGATGACGCCGTGGACGTAAGCGGTGCGAACAGTTGGCTTGGCGGTGACACGGTTGAACGAATAACCCTTGTCGTTCTTTGTCAGAGTGAGGGTTTCAACGTCGCTGACTTTGCTGTGCAGGCTGGTCAACTGGCCTTCAGGGCTCAGTTCGAATTCGAGTTTCTGACCGCGCTTGAGCTGGCTGAACTGCTTGGCCTGCTTATCGCTTGCCAGCACTTCATGGACGGACGCCGCTGGCAGACCGACCTTTTCAAACAGGGTGGACAGCGTATCGCCTTTGGAAACGACTACTTCGCGATGGCCTGGCTCTTTCGGCTTTTCTGCAAGCGCAGCAGGCGCCGGCGCGGTTTCAGCGGTTTGCGCGGCGTTTTCGTCGCTGTTTTCGATTTGTGCGAACGGTGACGTTGCGGGCTCGTTTGTGGCTTGAGCTGCGTCTGCAGCGTCTTGGTCTTGTGTCAGTTGTTCAGCAGGACTTTCCAGCTCGAGACTCAGAGTCGTCTTTTTGGCTTCGACATCGCTAGAGGGAAACACCAGCAGCGCCAGGCTGAGAAGGGCGGCAATTCCACTTGCGGCAAGCAGGTGGGTCTTCGGGTAAAGCGGAGGCGCTTTAGACGGTTCTGTGGTCATAGGTAATTTTGACTTTGAAAAAAGATGAATTGGAAAAGATGAATGACATGATGAAGATGAAATAACTGTATAAAATATAACCAAATCATCTCTGAAGCAAGTCTACAGACCTCCTGTCTGTGGATTGGTGTCCGCGCGCCGGGCAAAACTTGTAATTGGTGCGCGATCTTGTATGGTTGGGTCCCTTTGAATCTGAGCCTTGCGGGTCTGTTATGAAGTCGGTTGAAGAGCAGCTAGCGCTGATTAAACGTGGTGCGGAAGAACTATTGGTCGAGTCCGAGCTGATCGAGAAGCTCAAGCGCGGCCAGCCGCTGCGTATCAAGGCTGGTTTCGATCCAACCGCGCCGGATCTGCACCTGGGGCATACCGTGCTTATTAATAAGCTGCGCCAGTTCCAGGAGCTTGGGCATCAGGTTATCTTCCTTATAGGTGACTTCACCGGGATGATCGGCGATCCGAGTGGCAAAAGCGCCACGCGTCCTCCGTTGACTCGCGAGCAGGTGCTCGAAAACGCCGAGACCTACAAGACCCAGGTGTTCAAGATTCTTGATCCGGCGAAAACCGAAGTTGCGTTCAATTCGACCTGGATGGACCAGATGGGGCCGGCGGACTTCATTCGCCTGACTTCGCAGTACACCGTCGCGCGCATGCTGGAGCGCGATGACTTCGACAAGCGTTACACCACCAATCAGCCCATCGCTATCCATGAGTTCCTCTATCCGCTGGTGCAGGGTTATGACTCGGTCGCGCTGCGTGCAGATGTCGAGTTGGGTGGTACCGATCAGAAATTCAATCTGCTGATGGGGCGTGAGCTTCAGCGTGGTTATGGTCAAGAGGCTCAGTGCATTCTGACCATGCCGTTGCTTGAAGGGTTGGATGGCGTCAAAAAGATGTCCAAATCCTTGGGTAACTACGTCGGTATTCAGGAAGCTCCGGGCGTCATGTACAGCAAGCTGGTTTCGATTCCGGATGCGCTGATGTGGCGTTACTTCGAATTGCTCAGCTTCCGCTCGATGGAAGAGATCAATGCGTTCCGGGCTGACGTTGAGGCGGGTGCCAATCCCCGTGACATCAAAATCAAGCTGGCTGAAGAGATCGTTGCCCGTTTCCATGGCGAGGAGGCTGCGGCCAACGCTCACCGTGGTGCAGGTAACCGGATGAAGGATGGCGAGCTGCCGGATGACTTGCCAGAGATCGAGTTGGCTTCGGCTGAAGATATGCCGATTGCGGCTGTCCTTAATAAAGCAGGCCTGGTGAAGAACTCGGCAGCGGCACGTGATCTGCTGGCTGCGGGTGGTGTGCGTGTTGATGGTGAAGTGGTTGATCGCTCCTTTATATATGTACTGGGCGCGACTCATGTTTGCCAGGCTGGCAAGAAGGCTTTTGCCCGTATCACATTGAAATCCGAATAAAGTTGAAAATAGGGGTTGACGGCGAATTCTGGAAGTCTATAATTCGCCCCACTTCCGGCGCAGTCGAAACGGAAAACTCCTTGAGATTCAAAGAGTTACGCA
>NZ_JABWQR010000016.1:0-146879 GCF_014270125.1 Pseudomonas sp. SWRI99
CCCCCCCCCCCCCCCCCCCCCCCCCCCCCCCCCCCCCCCCCCCCCCCCCCCCCCCCCCCCCCCCCCCCCCCCCCCCCAACCCCCTGTCTAGTCCTTGTGTTTCAAGGCTTCTGGTCACAAAGCTGGCATAAAGCTGTCATTCAGAAATCATTGTGACGCTCCTGCGTCTCCCTCCTAGAGTGCAAGTCCGCGATGAATAGGTAATTTGACCATATCACGCCAAAAATTGCCGAGCTCTGAACCAATGTAAGAAAAACAATAAATGCTATTCCTGATGATTCAAAAATTAAAAGGTTTCCTTTGTATATGGTTGTGCCGGTGATCATGAGTTTTGCGAAAAAAACTAATGTTATGCCTGTCGCTACTGTGGCCGACTCTAAAACGCTACCAACAATGCTTTCCAGTCTGCGAGTGTCTTCCAGAGTTTTAGTAAAGTCCGCTATCTTTATTTTATCTGGGTCTTGAAGTCTCTTTATCGCATTTGGGTACACAAATGCAATCCAGATTCCCATGATTGTAAACACCATTCCAGATACTGCAAGCAGGATTGTGCAGTAATCTTTATAGTCGGTATAGGATATATCTAGCTTGAAGCTATAGCTTAGTATGCCGATGGCTAAGGAGAACATAGCCATGACAAATATTTTAAGCATTCGCTGCCTCCTGTTGCTGCCTTTCATCCTTGCGGATTGGTTCCAGATAAACATCGCGATTCGCTAGGATGTAATTATACAGGTCTTCTGCTCCAAAAATATCGCTGCCGCCATCGTCCAGTGACATGTTTTGTGTAAGTCTATATTTACTAGCCCAGACGATACTATTGGTGCCTTCTACCGCGAACCCGGTTCTTTCCCACGATCCCGGCTCATGATCCTCTGCATAGGCTTCAATAATACTCTGGATTTCAGCTGGCGTCGGTTTGGATTCGATTCGCAGCTCGACCTGTCGACTGGAATTATTCTCCGCAGAAGTGTAGGGGACTTCAAATCGCTGGAAGACCTTTGCGAATCCGCGCCGTTTATCGACGGCCTTAATTGAGACGGTTTCCCTCTTTATTATGTGGGTAACCTTCTTGGCCAATTCTTTCATTTCGACGGATGAAGTCGCCAGTGACTTCATCGATAGGTCGAACTGGAAGGAGTATCGATAATTGTCATCCTTGTCCGTGGGGAACTCTATTTTGACGAATTCCTTCTCTGTCGTAATTTTCTTGGCTTCAGGTAGGTCTACGCGGAGATTGATGCACCCCGTAACCCACTCTTGGAACATTTTAGAGTCGGTTCTAGAGTTTTCGAACTTAATCGAAGCGATCATGTTTAGTTCTGGGGTAACCCAGTAGTAGCAAGGACGGCCCCAGACCATAGGTTTGTTGCTATTGGTTTCAGTTTGTTTGATTGCTTTTTCTGTTGTTCCATCCGGATTGATCGTGATTCCATATAGAGGTCCGTGGCGGTCACTATCGCCTTTCCACAATACCAGTAAATAATCGCCATTTACTTCGTTAGAGTGCACTTCATGCCAAAAGCATGGCGTTTTGTTGCGATATTTTCTCGCATCCCACGGATTGGTTGCTTCGAAGTTCCTTCCTTGCTTCCAAGCAGAAAGCTTGGAAAAGGTTTCAGCTAGACGAAGAGATTTTGGCTCGTCGCTAAACATTCGATAGAGACCGCATTTATCAACGTTGAAAAAACTAATGTAACCACTTTTCAGCATCGTCTTGTCCTTCGTGATTATTTTTGACTCCTGTCACGGCCTTGTGGTTTTGCTTCGTGAGGAGAGCACCAAATTATCACTGATTGGTGGCTTTTTGCTATTTCTTAGCGGACAAAGCGACGCCAGCCGCCGGTGCAAAGAAATAGCCTCAGTTTTAGCTCCTGAGTCGGTTTCCGCGTGAGGCATCCATCTGCCATAGCCTCGAGCAATCATAGTCCAATCGGTATGTCCCATTTGTTTGGCGACCCACATCGGATGTTCACCAGCCGACAGCATCATCGAGGCGTAGGTGTGGCGAGTCTGGTACGGCCGGCGGTACCGAACGCCAGCTTTCTTCATCGCTGGCACCCACATTGTCTTGCGGATCGGGCCGTCACCCGCCCATCGTTCAAGCGTACGCGGATTCTGAAACACCTCAGCGTCCGCGAGGAACGTGTGCGCTTTCTGCGCCTTCAACGCTTCCATCGCAGGACGAAGCAGTTTCACGCTACGCCTACCCGCCGCGGTCTTCGTCGTCTCGGCCTCTCCTTTTCCAGCCTGGGTCATTGCGCGGCTCACCATGACCTTCTTCCCGCAGCCAATCAATATCGCCCCAGTCCAGCGCAACGAGCTCGCTGGGGCGCAGGCCAGTCCATAGGGCAAACTGCATCATGTTGCGTGCCTGGCCGGTGAGCGCGCTCTTCTTTTGGCGGCGCTGCCTTGCGCGTATAAGTCCAACCCGCCAATCGGCTGCTGCTGGAAAAGCTCCGCGCGGATAAACACCTGTTTTCGTGGCACCGTGTTTAGCTTTTCAAGCGCGACACAACAGAGAAAACCCGGCCATTGTGTCGGGATTTTTGTTTATCAATCTGGAAGAAAAAAGTCTCTTCGGTCGGCCGCGATGTCAGTCCATCGAGTACTTATATTTCGGCGCTTGCACATCTCGTAAGTCGATTTTCCTAGCAGCTCCAGGGTCTTTGCCAGATTCTCAGGAGTAACTCTGTCTTTCTGGATATTGTTGTTTCTCCAACCGCAGAAATATTTCTTATCTGCCTCTGCGACGTCCCTTCGGAATCGAACGGTTTCGTGAGCTTGAGGTACGTGATCTGGTTTTGCTGTGGCAGGGATTTTCTTGTTGAAGCTCGACAAAAAACTTGCGGGTGAGAATTTATTCGCGGGGTCGTACGTGAGATTCAAGATTCTACACAGCTCCCTGTAATCCTCCTTGGACAAGCTAGAGTCATGAACAACGAAGCCATCATGAACCTTAAAGCTAAAAGCCAAGTTGTGGCCGTGCGCGCCAAAAAGCAGTTCAAAGGGCTGTGAGTCGATGAAGAAAAACACGTCGAAATTTGCGACACCGTGCGAATAGGGAAACCTTTGCCGTTCGAGCCCCTGAGTACGCATTGATTTGTAGAGCGGGCGTAAACCATCCAGTACAACAGCCATGAAGCCTCCTTTTTTTTGAAATCGCTACTCGACGCTATCAGGGCGGTTAGAGAATTTCCACTGGCAAAGGACGCGTAAAAAGGTCTACTTGACGGCAGTGGGTGGCTGTTAGCTACTACGGGGTTTTAGGTCGGGAGAAACACATGGATACGTATCTAAAGGCCGCGTTAGTGCTGGCAGTGATTGCTTTCGTCGTGCTGCGAGCTAGGAGAAAGGCTGGCGACGTCGAGACCAGTGATTGGGAAGAGGGTGAACTGGAGCAGCTGTCGCAACAGGATCAGGTAGATCGATATATGACATCGTCGACACCAACCTCCAAGGTCAAATTGACAGACCTCCAAAGCGTTGCATTGAACTCAGCTGGCCTTGGCTACGTTCTGTATGCCGAAAGTAAGTTTCAGCGCGGGCCTCACGAATTAGAAACCTACTCCTTCAGGACAATCGATTCACAGGTAAAACGTGGCTTTCTTGAGTCAAACGGTACGGATGGGTACGTGATAACTCAGGCTGGACGCGAAGGGCTGAGGAGTCATAGCGGATTCTGAAATAAGGCGTTTCCGCGCGGAACAGACGGAAAAGTGGACAGATCTATTTTGAAGAAATAAAGCTGTCACCTTTTTCTTGTCATCTTTTTCTGAAGAGCCGAACGTTTGCGCTAGTGATTTTGAAGATGCTCAAAACGGTAGCTACCCTCGATGATATTCGTACGGGCGGTGCCTGAAGCAGGCGGTAAATTAAGGAGCAACAGTGGCTATTCCGGATTTTCAAAGTGTGATGCGCCCTGTGTTGAGCACCGTTCAGAACGGTGCGGCGCTGCCGCTAAATGAGTTGCGCGAGCGGGTAGCCGATCAGTTTCAGCTGACCGAGGACGAACGCAAGGAGCGCCTGCCTTCCGGTTATCAGACAGTGATCAACAATCGAGTGGGTTGGGCTCGTACATATCTGAATAAGGCTGGGCTGCTGTGCATTCCGACCAAGGGCATGGTGCAAATTACCCCGCGTGGTCTTGACGCCTTGGCCAATGGTCCGCAGCGAATCACGGTTAGCTGGCTGAAACAGTATCCTGAATTTGCAGAATTCCATACGGCTAAAGCACAAGCAGATGACGCTCCCGCCTTGCTAAACGTTGGTATTACCGAAATCACACCAGACGAGCAACTAGCAGAGGCGCATCAGGCTCTGATGCAGTCTTTGGCAGATGAGTTGCTGATGCAAGTTAGGCAAGCCAGTCCTAGCTTTTTTGAACAGTTGGTCGTCGATCTAATGATATCCATGGGATATGGCGGCTCGCGCAAAGAGGCTGGTAAGGCGACCCAGGCGACCAATGATGACGGCATTGACGGCACCATTAAAGAAGACAAGCTAGGTCTTGATGTGATCTATCTGCAGGCCAAGCGCTGGGCCAACACTGTTCATCGCCCCGAAATCGATAAGTTTATAGGCGCACTCACTCGACAGCGTGCGCGCAAGGGCGTGTTCATCACGACCTCCAACTTTTCCGAGGGAGCTCGCACGGCAGCGCTCGGGCTGGATATCAAAGTGGTGTTGATCGACGGTGTTGAACTGGCGCGCCTGATGGTAGAGAACAACCTTGGCGTGAGCATCAAGCAAGTTTACGAAGTGAAGCAACTCGACAGTGATTACTTCGCGGGCGAATGACTTGCAACGTCGCTTACAGGGTCAGGCTACGACCTTGCTCAACGTGGTCGGCGACAGCTCCTATCCTAATTGATAGCGAAGGCTTCCCGACGGTTCAACAATCGCTCATGTCAGTAAAACGTTTTGGGCGAGCGATTGGACCAGTCTGTCCACGAAGGATCGCTTTTGCACTCTCAGAAGCTAAGTCTAGCGCTTGTGGGCTAGCTGAATAGACAGCCTCAACCTGCCGGTTGCGTGAGAGCCTTTTGATTCTCATCATCTCTGAAAAAATCGAGGTCGTGTGCAGGCAGGTGTTCGTTAATCATGGTGAGACTACCCATCAGGCTGTTGCGGCAAGCTTGGGTTAAGGCTAACACGGTCATTCGAGGTATTGAGCTCTCGCGCTAGCTAGAACCCCACCTCATCGAGACATTTTTCCTTGGCTCGGGCTTGGTCGCTATTGTCACCGCTGAATACTTATCGACTGTTGTTTGCTTGACCGTCTGGGGCTGGTGGGCGGATTGGCTACCGGCACTGAAATCCTTGATTGCACCGAATCCCAGCCAAAAAAAAGACGCCCTAAGGCGTCTTCTTCATCGAATTGGTGGAGCCGGGGGGATTTGAACCCCCGTCCGCCAGTACTCCGCTGTCGGTACTACATGCGTAGCCGTGTCTATTAAGTTAACCCTCAGCGACCCGACGGGCAGGGTGCTTTGGGCGAGTTGTGTAAGTTTTAGCCGCTTCGTCCACAACGTACTGCACGGCGATTCTGTTCTATATGACAATCATTTTGGGTTTACAGACATCCCCTGATGATTGCTGGACCCGAAGGTACCAGAAGGGAAGGCTAAGGCTGCTTACGCAGCGAGAGCGTATTCCCCGTAGGTTTCGTCATTGGCAACTATAAGAAGTTGCAACAGTGGATTTACGAGTTCTGTTACCAACTCGGCATGCACCTAAAGTTTCGCAACCGGCGTCGAATCCTAAACGGCCCCGAACTCATTGCTCAGTACAGCTGTTTGAGCAACAAGCCTGCACAGTGTACGCCAATCAGCCCGCGAGGCCAACCCGAAGGTTGGCCTCGCGTTGATCAATTGTTGGTACCGGTGGCTTTGCGCATTTCCACGATGAGTTGCGAGGTTTCCGCAACGCAGTCGTCGATTTTGCCTTCGGCTTTGAGCGACTGGGCTCTGGCCACGCTGGTTTCAGCGCGCTGAACCAGCTCTGGTTTAGACGCCAACTGCGCCTTGGAATTGTTGATCGTCTGAATATTGGCATCACACAAGTCAGCAGGCTTGTCAGCGGCGAACGAAGTGGAGGCCATCATCGAGGCAGTAACGAACAGACCTAACAGTACAGAACGCTTCATATGTATCTCCTTGAACTGAGGGATCCAGGCTTCGCTGACCGCAGGGCGAGCCACCGAATGGAGGAAAAGCCCCGATTGGTCGGGGCTTACTCTGTGGACTACCGCCTCGCTCAAGGGTTCTATTTTTTCTTCAGGCGGTTCTCGCCTGTGTCACCCGATCCACCAGATAAACCAGCCCGTGATAGTCAATCCCGCCGTGTTGCGTCAGGCCGATTTCGCACGTGCGGCTGGTGGAAATGCCTTCGCTGCAATGCTGCACCGCGTCCTTGAGTGTACGCAACGAATGACCGTTGAGTTCCGGTGTGGTGAAGCCCTTGTCGCCGGCAAATCCGCAGCAGTGAATGCCCTCGGGAATCACCACGGTTTTGCTGCATTTGCGCGCCAGATCGATCAGCGCCTGGCTTTCGCCAAGATGCTGCGTGCTGCACGTTACGTGCACGGCAATCGGCGCGTCCTGCGGTGTGAAATCGAGGCGATCCATCAGATGCGTACGAATGAAGCGCACCGGATCGTACAGATCCAGTCGCGTTTCGCCGATGTCCTGAACCAGCCGCAACGTACACGGGCTGGTGTCGCAATAGATCGGATCGAGGCCGCCGCGACTGGCGTGGAGCAGGGCGCTGATCAGTTCCTGGCGCTTGTGCTCGGCTTGTTCGGCGTAGCCTTTCGAGGCGAAGGGCTGACCGCAGCAGAGGTTGTCTTGATTGTCGGGAAAGACTACTTGGTAGCCGGCCTTTTCCAGCAGGCCACGGGTTTTGTCGTACAGCGACATTTGCTCTTTGTCGCGAGCCGACGGGCCCATGACGCGCGACACGCAAGCGGCCAGATAAACCACTCGCGGACGCTCGTCTGCCACGCTAGGGCTGAAGCGAATGGCTTTTTCCGGTTGCGGCATGGCGTTGGTCCACAGCGGCACCTGGCCTTTGGACACGCGCGTCAGGGTTGCCGACAGCTTCGCCAGACGCGGTGCGCCGAGCAACATTCGCGCGCCGTTGGCGACGTGCAGAGTGAAGCGCGCGCCTTGCAGGGTCTTGGCGAAATTTCCTTCGATCCAGTCAGCGGTTTTCTGATGCGTGGCGTGTCGGCCACGCAGCTTTTTCACCAGTTCGCCGGTGTTGATGCCTACAGGGCAGCGTTGCGCACACAGACCGGTCGCGGCGCAGGTGTCGATGCCTTGGTAGTCGTAGGCTTTTTCCAGTTCGGTGGTATCGATGCCTGCGCGTTTTTTCGCCTGGATATCGCGCCAGATCACGATGCGCTGGCGCGGGCTCAGGGTCAGGCCCTTCGACGGGCAGACCGGCTCGCAGAAACCGCACTCGATGCACTTATCCACAATCTCGTCGGCCGCCGGCAGCGGTTTCAGGTGTTTGAGGTGGATCTGCGGATCTTCGCTCAGCACCACGTCCGGGTTGAGAATGCCATTCGGGTCGAGCAGGCGTTTGAGCTGCCACATCAGTTGATAGGCATCGCTGCCCCATTCCAGTTCGACGAACGGCGCCATGTTGCGTCCGGTGCCGTGTTCGGCCTTCAGCGAGCCGCCGAATTCAACTGCGACGAGTTGTGCGACGTCGTCCATGAACGCTTGATAGCGTGCGACTTCTTCCGGGTTGTTGAAGCCTTGGGTGAAGACGAAGTGCAGATTGCCTTCCAGTGCGTGTCCGAAAAGGATCGCTTCGTCGTAGGCATGTTTGTCGAACAGCTCGATCAGGCGGTTGACGCCGATGGCCAGTTGCTCGACCGGGAAGGTCACGTCTTCGATGATGACTGTGGTGCCGGTTTTGCGCACCGCACCGACGGCGGGGAAGGTGTCCTTGCGGATGGCCCAGAGACGGGCGTTTTCCACGGGATCTTCGGTGAAATCGACTTGTTTTTCTACGGGGAAGTTGCGCAGAGACGCCATGATTTGCGCCAGTTGTTCCTGCAGCAAAGTAGACGAGGCCGCGCGGGATTCAATCAGCAGCGCGCAGGCATTTTCCGACAGCAGTTGTACGAAAGCGGGCATGCCTTTTTTGTCCTGCACCGAGCGCAGACTGCGTCGGTCCAGCAACTCGACCGCTGACACTGGTTGGCTTTTCAGCACGGTAACCGCGTTGCAGCACGTTTCGACATCCGGAAACACGATCAGCGCCGAGGCCTTGTTCGGGTGGTCGATCACGGTGTCGTAGGTCACCGCGCTGATAAAGCCGAGCGTGCCTTCGGAGCCGACCAGCAGGTGGCTCAAGATATCCACAGGCTCGTCGAAATCCACCAGGGCATTGAGCGACAGGCCAGTGGTATTTTTCAGACGGTATTTGTAGCGGATTCGCGCGGCCAGTTCGGAATTGGCGCGGGTCTCGCGGCCCAATGTCGCCAAGCGTTCGAGCAGATCGCCGTGGCTCGAACGAAACGCCGCAACGCTGGAAGCGTCTTCGGTATCCAGACGCGTACCGTCAGCCAGCACCAGACGAATGCCGGCCAGCGTGTGATAGGTATTCTGTGCGGTGCCGCAGCACATGCCACTGGCGTTGTTGGCGACGATGCCGCCGATTTTGCAGGCATTGATCGATGCCGGATCGGGGCCGATCTTGCGTCCGAACGGCGCCAGCCAGGCGTTGGCCTGCGCGCCGATAACGCCCGGTTGCAGACGGATCTGCGTGCCTTGGCCACGAATCTCCCGCGCGTTCCAGTTATCCCCAAGCACAATCAACACGGAATCGCTGATCGCCTGTCCGGACAGGCTGGTGCCGGCGGCGCGGAAGGTCACCGGCACGTTGTCGCGCTGGGCCAGTTTCAGCAGCGCCACCACTTCGTCTTCGGATTCGACGCGGATCACCAGTTTCGGGATCAGCCGATAGAAACTCGCATCGGTGCCAAAGGCCAGGGTCGACAGCGGATCGTCGAAGCGGCGGTCCGCCGGAATCAGTTGCTCGGCGTCACGCAGGAAAGCAGCAGGAAGACTCATTGATCCTCCAGAATCAGCACCACAAGGTCTTTCGGGCCATGCGCGCCGTACGCGAGGACCTGCTCAATATCGGCGGTTTTCGACGGGCCGGAGACCAGCAGCGCGTTGGTCGGCATGCCTTGCGCCCATTCGAATTCCTGTTGCACCTGATAGAAGTTGTCGCGGATCTCGCTGGCCTTGAGCAGGGCGAAATGGATGGGTGGCACCAGGCTCATCAAGCGCGGCTCTTCGCGGGTGGGCCAGATGATCAGGCTGCCGGTGGCGGCGATGGCGCCGAGGGTGCCGGTGAGGCTGGCCGGGGTGTCGTTGAACAGCTCGGCTTTCCACTCTTCCATCGGCCGGTCGTAGGATTTCAGCGCCGGTAGATCAGGATTATTCGCCCAGTGCTGTGTGATGCGTTGCCCATGCGGCGTGGTCGGTGCGATCAGCAGGCTCGGCAATTGGCGGTCACGCAGCAGTTGCGCAAGCAGCGCTGGCCACTCGGCACCTGAGGTCAGGTGGATTTCGGTGTGCACCGCTTCCATCAGTTTGCGCAGTTGCGGGATGCGTTGTTCGGGGCTGTAGGTATAAGGCTGCGTCACCAGATCGACATCGAAGTCATCAGCGATCGGTGTGGTGCCCGTCAGACTTTTCCGCAGTTTGCCGAGGATATTTTGCTTGGCGCTCATCAGCGATCTCCCTGTTTGGCCTGATGCTCGCGGGCCATGTCATGCAATGAACGCGCGGCGGGTTTTGGTGCGCTGTGGTTCTGCGTCCAGGGACCGACGTTTTTCGGCGTCAGTGCGCGCAGGCGAGTGGCGAAAAAAATGAATAGTCGGTACAGCGCCGGCGAGCTATTGAGCTTGGCCCAGGCGTTCCAGATAAAACGTTCCTTGCGCGAATACTTGCTGCCTTGACCGCGCATGACCTGGTGAGGCGAGTCCGGGGCTTTGACGTTTTCTTCGCGCAGACGCCGCAGGATGGCCGGGATCGGAATTTTTACCGGGCAGACCTCACCGCATGCACCGCATAGCGAAGACGCGCTCGGGTGATCCGGCACTTTCGCGAGGCCGACCATGTGCGGGGTGATGATTTTGCCAATCGGGCCCGGATAAACCTCGCCATAGGTATGGCCACCGACGCGGGTGTACACCGGGCAATGATTCATGCAGGCGCCGCAGCGGATGCAGTTGAGGGTCTGGCGCAATTCGCTGTCGGCGAAGGCCTGGCTGCGACCGTTGTCGAGCAGCACCAGATGCACTTCTCGCGGGCCGTCGAGTTCATGCTCCTTGCGCGGGCCGGAGATCATGTTGACGTAGGTGGTGATCGGAATGCCCAGTGCCGAGCGCGTCAGCAATGACAGCAGCGGCACCACGTCGCGCAGGTTTTCCACGACTTTTTCGATGCCGGTGACGGCGATGTGCACGGGGGGCACGGTGGTGGTCATGCGCCCGTTGCCTTCGTTTTCCACCAACAGCAGGGTGCCGGTTTCGGCCACGGCGAAGTTGACGCCGGAGACGCCGATGTCCGCTTCGAAGAATTTCTGCCGCAGGACCCTGCGACCGATCTGAATGAGTTGGTCAACGTCCTTGGTGTATTCCACGCCAAGTTTGTCGTGGAACAAGGACGCGACCTGACCGGCATTCTTGTGGATCGCCGGCATAATGATGTGTGAAGGCTTCTCGTGGTCGAGCTGGACGATGTACTCCCCCATGTCGGACTCCAGACATTCAATGTCCCGAGCCTCGAGGAAATGGTTCATCTCCATCTCTTCGCTGACCATCGATTTGCCCTTGATCACTTGCCGCGCCTCGTGAGCGCGGATGATCGATAAGACGATGCCATTGGCCTCGTCCACCGTTTCCGCCCAGTGCACTGTCACACCGTTGCGGGTCAGGTTCTGTTCCAGTTGCTCAAGCAGATCGGGCAACCTGGACAGCGCGCGGGCCTTGATCGAATTGCCCAGTGCGCGCAAGTGTTCTCTTTCGTGGGCATCGCTGAAAGCCGCTGCCCGCTTGGTCATCAGTGAATCCATGGCAGTGCGGAAGTTGTTCCGCAACTGCGCATCGCCCAGGGCATTGTGTGCCCGGGTGCGAAAATCTTCTTCTACGGCGACCGTAGGAATTATCGCTGAGGTGCTCATTGCGCACCTCCGGTTCGCTGCCAGAGGAAGCTCGCCAGGTGTTGGCCGCGCAACGCTTCCTGCTGTTTCTCCAGTGCGCCGTTGATGTTCATCAAACAGCCGCAGTCGGCGCTTAGTACCTTGTGCGCGCCGGACTCCTTCAACGCTCGGGTCTTGTCAGCCACCATCGCGCCGGAAATGTCTGGCATACGGACGCTGAATGTCCCACCGAAGCCACAGCATTCGCTTTCGTGATCGTGGTTGACCCGCTCGACGTTGCTTAACTGCGCCAACAACTCGCGGCCGTGCAGGTGGGTGTTCATTTCGCGGCGCGCCGAACACGAGGTGTGCAGCGCGACTTTCACCGGTTCGCCGCTGTCCTTGAGCTGCACCTTGCAGACGAACAGCAGAAATTCGGCCAGTTCATAAGTGCGCGCTGCGAGAGCCTGCACCTGTTTCAACGTTTGCGGCTCGTCCTTGAACAAGTCGGCGTAATGTTCGCGCAGCATGCCGGCGCAGGAACCCGAAGGCACCACCACCGGATAATCCCCGGCGAACAGCGCCAGTTGCGAGCGCGCCACCGTCCGCGCCTGCTCGGTGTAACCCGAGGTGTAGGCCGGTTGCCCGCAGCAACTCTGCCCTTGCGGATACTCGACCCGAATCCCTTCACGCTCCAGCAGACGGATCGCGTCCATCCCGGCTTCGGGGTAGAACAGGTCGACCACACACGTGCCGAACAGATAGACCCGCGACGGTTTCTCGCTGGGGTATTGCCGAGGTTCGGGCAGTGGCGGTGCCACGCGAGTCGCGTTCGGCACAGCGTTGTAAAAAAGCTCGCTCATCAGGCGTGTCTCCGGGTGGGCCCGGTTATCCGTCTGCTGCGGCTGCTGAATATAAAGCGCGTTGCTTTCAGCAGCCTTACAGACCCGGTGGTGAATTGCTGACGCCGGATCACGGGCCGGCGTCGGTTTTTTCCGTGTTGTATGTAGTCTTAATGCACCAGCATGCCGGTGAACCAGTAGGCCTGAGCCAAGGTGATCAAACCGACAATCGTTGCAAAGAATAGGCTGTGCTTGAGGGTGAAGCGGAACAGATCCGATTCCTTGCCGACCAGACCGGTCGCGGCGCAGGCCACGGCGATCGATTGCGGCGAAATCATTTTGCCGGTCACGCCGCCGCTGGTGTTTGCCGCCACCAGCAGGGTGTCGTTGACGCCGATCTGGTGCGCGGTGGTCGCTTGCAGCGAACTGAACAGCGCGTTGGACGAAGTATCGGAGCCGGTCAGGAACACGCCCAGCCAGCCGAGAAACGGCGAGAAGAACGGGAACGCAGCGCCGGTTCCGGCCAATACCAAAGCCATGGTCGAGGACATGCCGGAGTAGTTGGTGACGAAGGCGAACGCCAGCACCATGCCGATCGACAGGATCGGCCAGCGCAGCTCGTAGAATGTCCCTTTCAAAGTGGTCAGACCAGTTTTGAAATTGATCTTCAACACCAGCATCGAAATCAGTGCGGAGAAGAAAATCGCCGTGCCGGTCGCGGAAATCGGATCAAGTTTGAATACCGCCGGGATGGCCGTCGGGTTGGCTACGATTGGCGCGGTTTTGATCACCAGTTGGTCAAGATGCGGAATGGCGAAATTGAAGACCCAGCTGTACATCGAGCCGCCCGCCGCGAACGTCGCCTTGAAAGGTTTCAGCGTCCAGATGGTCACCAGCACGGTGAGGATCAGGAATGGCGACCAGGCCTTGATAATTTCACTGAGGCTGTAGGGCGAAGCCACGGTCGTGCGCTTCTGGCCGAAACCGCCGACGCTGGCGCTGACCACCGAGGCGGACACGGCGCCGACGATGTGCTGGCCGGCCGCGCGTCGTGGTTGCCAGACTTTCAGGAACAGGGTCAGGGAAATCAGGCTGGCCAGGGCCGAGGTGATGTCCGGCAGTTCCGGGCCGATGAAGTTGGACGTGAAGTACTGAGTGATGGCGAAGCTCAAGCCTGCCACCAGCGCGGCCGGCCAGGTTTCCCGCACGCCGCGCAGGCCGTCCATCATGAACACCAGCCAGAACGGCACGAACAACGACAGCAGTGGCAGTTGGCGGCCAGTCATGGCGCCGATCTTGAAGGCGTCGATGCCGGTGACCTGGCCTGCGACGATGATCGGAATCCCCAGAGCACCAAAGGCCACGGGCGCAGTGTTGGCAATCAGGCACAGACCGGCGGCGTACAGCGGATTGAAGCCCAGTCCTACAAGGAGTGCGGCAGTAATCGCCACCGGCGCGCCAAAACCGGCAGCACCTTCAAGAAATGCGCCGAAGCAGAAACCGATCAGCAACACCTGCAAACGCTGGTCGTCCGTTATCGACAGGACCGAGCTGCGGATGACCTCGAACTGACCGCTTTTCACCGTCAGTTTGTAGAGGAACACCGCCGCGACAATGATCCAGGCAATTGGCCACAGACCGTAAGCGAAGCCATAACCGGCAGCGGCGAACGCCATGTCCACCGGCATTTGGAAGGCGAAAATTGCCACGGCAATCGATAGGGCGAGGGTGATGCTGCCGGCCACGTGGCCTTTGAGGCGGAACACCGCCAGCGCGAGGAAGAAAAACACGATGGGGATGACGGCCGCGAGAGCGGAGACGCCGAGACTGCCGAGCGGGCTGTAGAGCTGTTGCCAGGTTTGCATAGTGGGGTGGCCCCTAATTGTTGTTGGTCAGGCACTGTCAGCGTTCTTGGATAATTGGTAATACCAATTTACAATCGCTGTTGGCTAGGGTAAAAGCCTTGATGGCGGTGTGTCAATTTGCCGCCCTGAAACTTTCGTCGAAGATGCGGTGCAGAAGGCAACTGATCCGGTTTGGCGAAGTGGCGTCTGGCAGGTGTGGGCGGCGCGCGGATAGGCCAGAATAGACAGCCCGGCGAGCGGTCGGGATCGTGGAGAAATGAGTTATGGGCTTTGATCAGATTCGGCAGCGCCGTTTGTCTGACGATATTGTCGAGCGCCTTGAGGGGATGATCCTCGAGGGCACGCTGAAGTCGGGCGAGCGGCTTCCGGCGGAGCGCACGCTGGCCGAACAATTTGGCGTATCACGCCCGTCGTTGCGTGAGGCGATCCAGAAACTGGCGGCCAAAGGCTTGCTGGTCAGTCGTCAGGGCGGCGGCAACTATGTGGTGGAATCCCTCGGCTCGACGTTCAGTGATCCGCTGTTGCAATTGCTCGAAAGCAATCCCGAGGCGCAACGGGATTTACTGGAATTTAGGCACACTCTGGAGGCATCGTGCGCCTATTACGCCGCATTGCGCGCCACCGATGTTGATCGCGAGCGGCTGACCGCCGCGTTCGAAGAGCTGCAGGATTGCTATTCGCGTCATGACGAAGTGAGTCGGGCCGAGGAAGGCGCGGCGGATGCGAAATTTCATTTGGCGATTGCCGAGGCCAGTCATAACGCCGTGTTGCTGCACACCATTCGCGGGCTGTTCGATCTGCTCAAGCGCAACGTCGTGACCAACATTGGCGGCATGTACAAACAGCGCACGGAAACCCGCGACATGCTGATTACCCAGCACCGCGAATTGTATCTGGCGATTATCGAAGGACGGGCGGAGCAGGCGCGTGAAGTGTCCAGCCGACATATTTTGTATGTGCAGGAAGTGCTTGAAGAGGTGAGGCAGGAGGTTCAGCGCATGGCTCGGGCGGAGCGGCGCAAGGGGATGTGAGGTGGCAGATTAATTGTGGCGAGGGAGCTTGCTCCCGCTGAGGCGCGCAGCGGCTCTCGCTTTTATCGATAATCGCGAGAACCAAATGCGCCTGCTGCGCAGTCGAGCGGGAGCAAGCTCCCTCGCCACAGGCCGGGAATCAGTCTTCCTTGCCCTTGTTGCGCACCGCACGTTGCAGTTCACGACCGGCATCGCGCTCGCGCTCGGTGTCACGCTTGTCGTATTCCTTCTTGCCCTTGCCCAGAGCGATCTCGCACTTGACCATGTGCTTGCTCCAGTACCAGGACAGGCAGACGCAGGCGTAACCCTTTTGCTGCACGGCGGCGGCGAGCTTTTCCAGCTCGCGGCGGTTGAGCAGCAGCTTGCGCGTGCGCACCGGGTCGGCGATGACGTGGGTACTCGCGGTCATCAACGGCGTGATGTGGCTGCCGAGCAACCATGCTTCGCCGTCCTTGAGCAGCACATAGCTGTCGACCAGCTGTAGCTTGCTCGCCCGCAGACTTTTTACTTCCCAGCCGGCCAGGACCAGACCAGCCTCGAACTTGTGCTCGATGAAGTAATCGTGTCGCGCCTTTTTGTTCTGCGCGATGGTCCCTGTTGGGTGTTTCTTCTGTTTAGCCATAGGGGCGGCATTATATGGAGTTGTTCGGCTGTCGGCTACGGTGTTGCTGCGTGCTTGAGCAGGTTGAGTGAATCCCGGACAATGCGGCCTCTTTTTCTAACGCTTGGGCGTGATAAACGATGTCGACAGACAAGGTTTCTGTCCACGGCAGTTGGGCTAGCCGCTGGGTATTCATACTCGCCGCGACCGGTTCGGCCGTGGGACTGGGTAGTATCTGGAAGTTCCCGTACATGGTCGGGGTCTACGGCGGCGGTGCGTTTGTACTGATGTTCCTGGCGTGCATCGCGCTGATCGGCGTCCCTGTCATGCTCGCCGAAACCCTGATCGGCCGGCGTGCGCGGCAAAGTCCGGCGAATGCCCTGAAGGTCCTGGCGCTGGAAGCCGGGCACTCGGCCAAATGGTCGTGGGGCGCGTTTGCCGGGATGATCACGGCGTTGCTGATTCTGTCTTTCTATAGCGTGGTTGGCGGCTGGTCGCTGGATTACATCGTCGATATGGGTCGCGGAGATTTTCAGGGCGCGACGGCTGATCAGGTTGGCGCGTACTTCGGCAATGTCATCTCCAATCCGTGGCGCCTGACACTTTGGCACACGATTTTTATGCTGCTGTCGGCCTATGTGATCGCCAAAGGCGTCGTCGCCGGGCTTGAGCGCAGCCTGCGGATCATGATGCCGTTGCTGTTTGTGATGATTCTGGTGCTGCTGGGTTACAGCATGACCACCGGGCATTTCATGGAAGGCGTGCATTTCATGTTCGACTTCCACCCGGAAAAAGTCCTCGACGGCCTGCTGCCGGCGATGGGGCACGCGTTCTTCTCGCTGAGCGTCGGGGTCGGCTCGATCATGATCTATGGCGCCTACATGCCGAAGAACACCTCGCTGTCGGGCACGGTTGTTGGCGTGGCGTTGCTGGATACCTTCGTTTCACTGGTGGCCGGTCTGGCGCTGTTTCCTATTGTGTTCGCCGCTGGCCTGAACCCAAGTGAAGGCCCGGGTCTGATGTTCGTCAGCCTGCCATTTGCTTTTGGTAATGTATTTTTCGGCCAATTGATGGGCGTGGTGTTCTTTGTGCTCGTCGCGGTGGCAGCCTGGAGTTCGGCGATTTCCTTGCTCGAACCGATGGTGGCTTATCTGGTTGAACGCACGAAAATCAGCCGCACCTGGGTGACTTTCTGGCTGGCGTTCACCTGCTGGTTCGTTGGTCTGGGCACGGTGTTCTCCTTTAATATCTGGAAGGAGGCCAAGTTTTTCGTGAACGAAGGCGGGGTATTCAGCCTCTACCAATGGGGTGCGCAGAGCGGTCTGGACTTCTTTGGTGTGATCGATTTCTTCACCTCGCGGATCATGTTGCCGTTGGGCGGCCTGTGCTTCGTACTGTTCGCCGGGTGGGTGATGGGGCGCGAAGCGGTACGTGACGAATTGTCGATCCGCAATCCGTTGCTGTTTGCCCTGTCTTTGTTCTTGATGCGCTACGTGGCGCCTATCGGCATTCTTGTAGTCTTTGCCGCTCAGCTCTGGAAGTAACGCTTACATGACGACACATATTCAACGATCGGCGCTGCTGCCTTACCCGGCGCAATTTCTCTACGACCTGGTCAACGACGTGGCGCGTTATCCGGAGTTTCTGCCGTGGTGCTCGGAGGCCGAGGTGCTGGAAAGCTCGCCGGAGCATATGCGCGCCAGTGTCGGCGTGGCGAAGGGCGGGCTCAGTCAGCATTTCGTCACGCGCAATACGCTGGTGCCGGGGCAGTCGATCGAAATGAACCTTGAAGAAGGTCCGTTCAATCAATTGCACGGCGTCTGGGTATTCAAGGCGCTGAACGAAAAGGCCTGCAAGATCAGTCTGGATTTGTCCTTCGATTACGCCGGGCCGCTGGTGCGAGCTACGTTGGGCCCGCTGTTCAATCAGGCCGCCAATCAGTTGGTGGATGCTTTCTGCCAGCGCGCCAAGCAGATGCACGGTTGAGCCGATGATCGACATAGAAGTCGTCTACGCGGCGGTTGATCGGCAGGTTTTACGCGCGGTCAGCGTGGCTGAGGGCGTGACCGTTCGCGCGGCGGCGCAGGCATCGGGAATCGCGGCAGAGTTTCCTGAGCTGAATCTGGCGGAGTGTCCGCTGGGTATTTTTGGCAAAGTGGTTGCCGATGCCGATTCACGCGCGGTTCAAGCGGGTGATCGCATCGAAATCTACCGACCGTTGCTGGCCGATCCTAAAGAAGTGCGACGCTTGCGCGCGGCGAAAGCGGCCGAGGCCAAATCTCGGAATACTTGATCAGCACGAACGGCAGGCAATAAAAAACCCGGAATCTCCGGGTTTTTTATTGCCTCGCGAATTACTGCGGCGAGGTGTCCAGCGGCTCTGGCGTTGGAACCGGTACGGTTTCCACACCATCGACTTCTTTCTGGATCTGATCCAGCATCGAACCGGGCTTGGCCGGTTTTTCCGCTGCTGGCTTCTCGGCGTTTTCAGCAGGCGCGGTCACGGTTGTGCCACTGTCCTTGCCGAGAATGGCTTCGTCACGGCTGACGCCCGGCATGAAGTCACCGGACAGGCTGACAAGCTGGTCGTTGGAATTGAAGATAACGCTGATGCGTTCCTGTTGGCGTTCACCGCCACCCGGTTGCAGGCTGTACAGATAATCCCAGCGATCGGCATGGAACGTGTCGGCAAGCAGAGGGTTGCCCATGATAAACCGTACTTGCGGCCGGGTCATTCCCGGGCGTAACTGGTCTATCATGTCCTGCGTGACGACATTGCCCTGCTGGATGTCGATTTTGTAAACCCCGGGGAATGAACAACCGGCGAGTGCGAGCAGTCCCACAAAGGTGAAACTGGTTAGCAAGAGCTTGGTGTTTTGCATCGGTGGGCGACTTCCACTATCTTGGCTGGGACAACGTAAACGCCGATCATACCCGCATTAAGAGAAGCTGCGAAGCAGCATCGCGAGAAAGCTGACCATGGTTGAAAATAGCGAACTACGCAAAGCCGGCCTCAAAGTGACCCTGCCACGGGTCAAGATCCTGCAAATGCTCGACTCCACCGAGCAGCGCCACATGAGTGCCGAAGACGTCTACAAGGCGTTGATGGAAGCTGGTGAGGACGTCGGTCTGGCCACGGTTTACCGTGTTCTGACTCAGTTCGAAGCGGCTGGCCTCGTGGTCCGCCACAACTTCGACGGCGGCCACGCGGTCTTCGAATTGGCTGATGGCGGCCACCACGACCATATGGTCAACGTGGAATCGGGTGAAGTGATCGAGTTCTTCGACGAAGAAATCGAGAAACTTCAGAAATCGATTGTCGAGAAGCATGGCTTCGAGATGGTTGATCACAACCTGGTGCTGTACGTACGCAAGAAAAAGTAAGCATGTCGCGCGAATTTCACATTCGCGAAACGAACGAAGGCGACCCAAGGGTCGCCTTCGTGCTTTCTATTGCTTGTTAAGCCTTCGCGGTCACTACCATTTTTTTAGCGTGGGCCAGGGACTCCTTGGTCAGATCGATACCACCGAGCATCCGCGCGACTTCTTCGATGCGCTCATTCTTGCTCAGCTTCGCGACGGCCGTGTGAGTCGCTTTTTCATCGCGAACCTTGTGCACGAACAGATGCTGATGTCCCTGCGCCGCCACTTGCGGCAAGTGGGTCACGGTCAGCACTTGGCCACGATCACCGAGGCGCCGTAATAACTGGCCGACAATCTCGGCAGTCGGGCCGCCAATACCTACGTCGACTTCGTCGAATACCAGCGTGGGAACGCGAGACGTCTGTGCGGTGATCACCTGAATCGCCAGGCTGATCCGCGACAGCTCACCCCCGGATGCCACTTTTGCCAAGGCTTTGAGCGGTTGACCAGGGTTGGCGCTGACCAGCAGTTCGACCTGCTCCAGTCCGTTCGGCAGCAGTTCGTCGCTGTTATTGGCTTTCAATTCGATGGTGAACCGACCGCCAGGCATGCCCAGTCGCTGAATTTCCTGTTCCACCGCACTGGCGAGACCGCCCGCCGCCTGATGGCGAAGGTCGCTGAGTTCGCGTGCTTTCTGTTGATAGTGGCGGGCATAGGACGCCAGCTCTTCACCCAGGCGCTCGATGGATTCGTCATTGGCGTTGAGGGTTTCAATTTCATCCAGCAGCTTCTGTTGCATCTCGGCGACTTCGGTGGGCTGGATCCGGTGTTTACGCGCCAGGGTATAGATCGCGTCGAGGCGTTCTTCCAGGTATTGCAGGCGCGCCGGGTCGGCGTCGAAATTGTCGAGGAAGCGGTTGAGCTCGCCGACCGCTTCTTCAACCTGAATCTGCGCGCTGGTCAGCAGACTGCTGGCTTCGCCGAGTGCACCGACCGAGTTGTTCACGCTGGACAAGCGGTTGAGGCTCGCGGTGAGTGCATTGAGCACGTTGCCGGAATCGCTCTCGCTGCATTGCTCAATCACCTGTCGGCAAATGCCGAGCAGGGCTTCGGCGTTGGTCAGGTTCTTGTGTTCCTGCTCCAGTTGTTCCAGTTCGTTTTCGCCGAGGCCGAGGTTTTCCAGTTCTTCGAGCTGATAGCTGAGCAGTTGATGGCGGGCGCGTTGCTCATCGCCGGAATTGGAAAGGCGCTCCAGCTCTTGCCGGGTCTGGCGCCAACGCTGGGCGGCGAGTTGCACCTGGCGGGCCAGGTCGGTGGCGCCAGCGTATTCGTCGAGCAGGCGGCGATGGGTGTCGGTTTTCAGCAGCGACTGATGTTCGTGCTGGCTGTGGATGTCGATCAGCAATTCGCCAAGGGCTTTGAGATCGCCAAGCGGGCAGGGCGTGCCATTGATATAGCCGCGCGACCGGCCCTCCGAGGTAATGACCCGACGCAGGATGCACGGCCCGTCGATGTCCAGATCGCGCTCGGCCAGCCAGGCGCTGGCTTCGGGGATGTCCGCCAGGTCGAAGGTCGCCAGAATATCGGCCTTGTCGGCGCCCGGCCGCACCACGCCGCTGTCGGCACGATCGCCCAGGGTCAGGCCCAGCGCATCGAGCATGATCGACTTGCCGGCGCCGGTTTCCCCTGTGATCACGCTCATCCCGCGATCGAGTTCGAGATCGAGATGTTCAACGATGGCGTAGTTATGTACAGACAGGTGCACCAGCATGACGGCCGCTCCCAGGCTTGAGGTCTGGTTATTTATACAGTGTTTTGTTTCGCCCTGACAATCACCTCCTTTAGCTCGATTTGCTTGAATTGAAGATCTTCTTAGCGCGTTCGGGAATGAGAAAGCGGCACTTTTTTGTAGGGTTAATTTTTCAAAGCCCTTGAAGCCTGATTTTGCGGCCCCATATACCGGGGCAGAAGCGCGAGTCAGGCTCGCGGACGAAATTGAAAGGAGAATTCCATGGCTGACGAACAGACAGTAGATACGCAAAACCCAGAAGCCAATCAGGCGCCGGAAGGTTCGGGGGATGACCTGGCGACCCGTGTGCAAGTGCTCGAAGAGCAGTTGGCCGCCGCGCAGGATCAGTCTCTGCGTGTAGCTGCCGATCTGCAGAACGTCCGCCGCCGTGCCGAACAGGATGTCGAGAAGGCGCACAAGTTTGCGCTGGAAAAATTTGCCGGCGACCTGCTGCCGATCGTCGACAGCCTGGAGCGCGGTCTCGAACTGTCGAACCCGGACGATGAAAGCATCCGTCCGATGCGCGAAGGCATCGAGCTGACCCTGAAAATGTTCAACGACACCCTCAAGCGTTATCAGCTTGAAGCGATCGATCCGCATGATGAACCGTTCAACGCCGTTCTCCATCAGGCAATGGCCATGCAGGAAAGCGCTGACGTCGAACCGAACAGCGTCCTGAAAGTGTTCCAGAAGGGCTATCAGCTCAATGGTCGCCTGCTGCGCCCGGCCATGGTCGTGGTCAGCAAGGCCCCTGCGCCAGTTTCGCCTTCGATTGACGAACAGGCTTGAAATTAGCCGCAAGGCCCCCATTTAGAAGTCAAGCGTTTAAGTGCTACCGCAGTTAGCCACCACTGCTGCGGCAACAAAATCCAAAGTTTCGGGAGAGTGAACATGGGCAAAATTATCGGTATCGACCTGGGGACTACCAACTCCTGCGTCTCCGTGCTGGAAAACGGCAAGGCTAAAGTTATTGAGAACGCTGAAGGCGCGCGTACCACGCCGTCGATCATCGCTTACGCCAACGACGGCGAAATTCTGGTAGGTCAGTCGGCCAAGCGTCAGGCTGTGACCAACCCGCACAACACCCTGTACGCAGTAAAGCGTCTGATCGGTCGTCGTTTCGACGAAGAAGTTGTGCAGAAAGACATCCAGATGGTCCCTTACAAGATCGTCAAGGCTGACAACAATGACGCCTGGGTTGAAGTGAACGGCCAGAAAATGGCGCCGCCACAAATCTCGGCTGAAATTCTGAAGAAGATGAAGAAGACCGCCGAAGACTACCTCGGCGAGGCAGTGACCGAAGCGGTGATTACCGTTCCGGCCTACTTCAACGACAGCCAGCGCCAGGCGACCAAAGACGCCGGCCGCATCGCTGGTCTGGACGTAAAACGTATCATCAACGAACCGACCGCAGCCGCGCTGGCTTACGGTATGGACAAGGCCAAGGGCGATCACACCGTGATCGTTTATGACCTGGGTGGCGGTACGTTCGACGTTTCCGTGATCGAAATCGCTGAAGTTGACGGCGAGCACCAGTTCGAAGTGTTGGCCACCAACGGTGACACTTTCCTGGGCGGTGAAGACTTTGACATTCGTCTGATCGACTACCTCGTTGACGAATTCAAGAAAGAAAGCGGCATGAACCTCAAGGGTGACCCGCTGGCCATGCAGCGCCTGAAAGAAGCCGCTGAGAAAGCCAAGATCGAGCTGTCGTCCGCTCAGTCGACCGACGTCAACCTGCCGTACATCACTGCAGATGCCACCGGTCCCAAGCACCTGAACGTGAAGATCTCGCGTGCCAAGCTCGAAGCACTGGTTGAAGACCTGGTTCAGCGCACCATCGAGCCTTGCCGCATCGCCATGAAAGACGCCGGTATCGACGTTGGCGCGATCAACGACGTGATTCTGGTCGGTGGTCAGACCCGTATGCCACTGGTGCAGAAGCTGGTGACCGATTTCTTCGGTAAAGAAGCACGTAAAGACGTCAACCCTGACGAAGCCGTTGCCATGGGTGCCGCGATTCAGGGCGCTGTTCTGGCCGGTGATGTGAAAGACGTTCTGCTGCTCGACGTCAGCCCGCTGACCCTGGGTATCGAAACCATGGGTGGCGTGATGACCGCGCTGATCGAGAAAAACACCACGATTCCTACCAAGAAATCGCAAGTGTTCTCGACTGCCGACGACAACCAGGGCGCTGTGACCATTCACGTTCTGCAGGGCGAGCGCAAGCAAGCCGCACAGAACAAATCGCTGGGCAAGTTCGACCTGGCCGACATTCCACCTGCTCCACGTGGTGTGCCGCAGATCGAAGTTACCTTCGACATCGACGCCAACGGCATTCTGCACGTCGGCGCGAAAGACAAGGCGACCGGCAAGACTCAGTCGATCGTGATCAAGGCCAACTCCGGTCTGTCCGACGAGGAAATCGAGCGCATGGTGCGTGACGCCGAAGCTAACGCTGAGGAAGACCGCAAGTTCGAAGAGCTGGCCGCTGCCCGCAATCAGGGTGACGCGCTGGTTCACTCGACTCGCAAAATGGTCGCTGACGCCGGTGACAAGGTCACTGCCGAAGAGAAGACTGCCATCGAAGCTGCAGTGGTTGCCCTGGAAGCCGCCGTCAAAGGCGACGACAAGGCTGCCATCGAAGCCAAGGTTGAAGAGCTGTCGAAAGTCTCTGCTCCGGTTGCTCAGAAGATGTACGCCGAACAGGCTCAGCCAGCTGATGGCGCGGCCCCGCAAGGCGAATCGGCTGAGAAGGCTGACGACGTTGTCGATGCCGAGTTCGAAGAAGTCAAAGACCACAAGTAAGTTGTTGGTCGCCCGGTTGACTGCCTTGCGGCGGTGACTGGTAGGATGTCGCCGCGCGGGAGCTTGCCTCCCGCGTTGGCGTATCTGGAATACGCGAATTTTTACAGCATGCGACAACGCTCGCTTGCTGGCGGTATGGCTGAAAATGCTCCTGCTTTTCTCGCCGCAGATACCGCATCAATCAAGACCAGGATCGTTGAATTGACGTGAGTTGGGTCCGGGCCTTAATGGGGGCTCAACGAGTTTGGCGAGGCTCAGGAGAGGTTTGCCGAACGTCCTTAAGGGTGCAAAGAAACTTATGGCAAAGCGTGACTATTACGAAGTATTGGGTGTCGAGCGGGGCACGAGCGAAGCGGACCTGAAGAAGGCCTATCGCCGCCTGGCAATGAAGCACCACCCCGACCGTAATCCGGGCGACAAAGCTTCGGAAGAGGCATTCAAAGAGGCCAACGAGGCCTATGAAGTGTTGTCCGATGCCAGCAAGCGCGCGGCATACGACCAATATGGTCATGCCGGCGTCGACCCGAGCATGGGCGGCGGCGGTGCCGGTTTTGGCGGGCAGAACTTCTCCGACATCTTTGGCGACGTCTTCAGTGACTTCTTCGGCGGCGGTCGCGGCGGTTCCCGTGGCGGCGCCCAGCGTGGCAGCGATTTGCGCTACACCCTGGAGCTGAATCTGGAAGAAGCGGTGCGCGGTACTACCGTGAACATCCGTGTTCCGACGCTGGTCAATTGCAAGCCGTGCGATGGTTCGGGCGCCAAGAAAGGTTCGTCGCCTTCGACCTGCCCGACCTGCGGCGGTATCGGCCAGGTGCGCATGCAGCAGGGCTTCTTCTCGGTGCAGCAGACCTGCCCGCGCTGCCATGGCCAGGGCAAGATCATTTCTGATCCGTGCGACTCCTGCCACGGCGACGGTCGCGTCGAAGAATACAAAACCCTTTCGGTCAAAGTGCCGGCTGGCGTCGACACCGGCGACCGCATTCGTCTGTCCGGCGAAGGCGAAGCGGGTACCCAGGGCGGGCCGACTGGCGACCTGTACGTTGTCATCAATGTACGCGAGCACGACATCTTCCAGCGTGACGGCAAGCATCTGTTCTGCGAAGTGCCGATCAGCTTCGTCGATGCGGCGCTGGGCGGCGAGCTGGAAATTCCTACCCTCGACGGTCGCGTCAAACTGAAAATCCCTGAAGGTACCCAGACCGGCAAGCAGTTCCGCGTGCGCGGTAAGGGCGTGGCGCCGGTGCGTGGCGGTGGTGCGGGCGACTTGATGTGCCGCGTGGCGGTCGAGACGCCGGTCAATCTGAACCGTCGTCAGCGCGAACTGCTGGAGGAATTCCGCAGCTCCCTGGCCGATGACAACAGTCACTCGCCGAAAACCACCGGTTGGTTTGACGGTGTGAAACGCTTCTTCGGCGATTTGTAAGGAGTCGGCATGCGACGTATTGCAGTGATGGGCGCCGCCGGGCGCATGGGCAAGACCCTGATCGAAGCGGTGCAGCAAACGCCGGGCGCCGGCCTGACCGCTGCGGTGGATCGTCCTGACAGCACGCTGGTCGGTGCGGATGCCGGTGAGCTGGCAGCGCTGGGCCGTATCGGCGTGCCGCTGTCCGGTGATCTGGATCGTGTGGTTGAAGAATTCGACGTACTGATCGACTTCACCCATCCGACCGTGACCCTGAAGAATCTCGCGTTCTGCCGCAAGCACGGCAAGGCGATGATCATCGGCACGACCGGTTTCAGTGTCGAAGAGAAGCAATTGCTGGCCGACGCGGGCAAGGACATTCCGATCGTCTTTGCCGCCAACTTCAGCGTTGGCGTCAACCTGTGCCTGAAGTTGCTCGACACTGCTGCACGGGTGCTGGGTGATGATGTCGATATCGAAATCATGGAGGCTCATCACCGCCACAAGGTTGATGCGCCGTCGGGCACGGCGGTACGTATGGGCGAGGTGATTGCCGATGCGCTGGGTCGCGATCTGAAGAAGGTCGCGGTCTACGGTCGCGAAGGACAAACCGGTGCGCGTGAGCGTGAAACCATTGGTTTTGCCACTGTGCGTGCCGGCGACATCGTTGGTGACCACACCGTGCTGTTCGCTGCTGATGGCGAGCGCGTCGAGATCACCCACAAGGCTTCTAGCCGCATGACCTTCGCCAAGGGCGCGGTGCGTGCGGCGCTGTGGCTGGATGGTCGCGAGCCAGGCCTGTATGACATGCAGGACGTGCTCGACCTGCGTTGAGCTGTTGCTGAATCCGGCGCAAACGCCCTGTTTGCGCCGGTTTTTACCGCTTGGCGACGGCCTGTCGCATTCTCCGGCCTTTAAGGCTCTTTAGCGGTGGACCAAAAACGCCCTTTTCTGTAAGCTACAGCTTTAGTGTGTCCACTAAAAGCGCGCAGAATAATTTCAGTGAAGAAGCGGGGTGACGTGTCCATACGTCACTCCGCTTTTTTACAACCTGCGATTGCCCTTTCATGCGTTATTTACGGGAGGTCTTCTTGACTAAGCCAGCCATACTCGCCCTTGCTGATGGCAGCATTTTTCGCGGCGAAGCCATTGGAGCCGACGGTCAGACCGTTGGTGAGGTGGTGTTCAACACCGCAATGACCGGCTATCAGGAAATCCTTACCGATCCTTCCTACGCCCAGCAGATCGTTACCCTGACTTACCCGCACATCGGCAACACCGGCACCACGCCTGAAGACGCCGAGTCTGACCGCGTCTGGTCCGCTGGCCTGGTCATCCGTGACCTGCCGCTGGTTGCGAGCAACTGGCGTAACACGATGTCCTTGTCCGATTACCTGAAAGCCAACAATGTCGTGGCCATCGCCGGTATCGACACCCGTCGCCTGACGCGCATCCTGCGTGAAAAAGGCGCACAGAACGGCTGCATCATGGCCGGTGACAACATCTCCGAAGAAGCGGCGATCGCCGCTGCGCAAGGCTTCCCGGGCCTGAAGGGCATGGACCTGGCGAAAGTCGTCAGCACCAAGACTCAATACGAATGGCGCTCGACTGTCTGGGATCTGAAAACCGACAGCCACGCGACCATCGAAGCTTCCGAGCTGCCTTACCACGTGGTCGCTTACGACTACGGCGTCAAGGTCAACATCCTGCGTATGCTGGTCGAGCGCGGTTGCCGCGTCACCGTGGTACCGGCGCAAACCCCGGCTGCCGACGTGCTGGCGCTCAAGCCGGACGGCGTGTTCCTGTCCAACGGCCCGGGTGACCCTGAGCCATGCGACTACGCGATCCAGGCGATCAAGGAAGTGCTGGAAACCGAAACTCCGGTATTCGGCATCTGCCTCGGCCACCAGTTGCTGGCCCTGGCTTCCGGCGCCAAGACCCTGAAAATGGGCCACGGCCACCACGGTGCCAACCACCCGGTGCAGGATCTGGACACAGGCGTGGTGATGATCACCAGCCAGAACCACGGTTTTGCAGTAGACGAAGCCACCCTGCCAGCCAACGTGCGCGCGATCCACAAATCGCTGTTCGACGGCACCCTGCAAGGTATCGAGCGCACCGACAAGAGCGCGTTCAGCTTCCAGGGCCACCCTGAGGCAAGCCCGGGCCCGAACGATGTTGCGCCACTGTTCGACCGCTTCATCAACGAGATGGCCAAGCGACGCTAAGCGTTCGCCTTGAGACTGTAGAGAGAAGCGCTCGAGGGTGGCCCCGTTAACGGCGGCCCCTTCGGGACTTCAGAAATCGATCAAGACGGCTTGCCGACTGACCTGCGGATTTGAGTGACAACCCATGCCAAAACGTACAGACATTAAAAGCATCCTGATTCTTGGCGCTGGCCCGATCGTGATCGGCCAGGCCTGCGAATTCGACTACTCCGGCGCCCAGGCCTGCAAAGCCCTGCGCGAAGAGGGTTACCGCGTCATCCTGGTGAACTCCAACCCGGCCACCATCATGACCGACCCGGACATGGCCGACGCCACCTACATCGAGCCGATCAAGTGGCAGACCGTGGCCAAGATCATCGAAAAAGAGCGTCCGGACGCCGTGCTGCCAACCATGGGTGGCCAGACTGCGCTGAACTGCGCGCTGGACCTGGAGCGCGAAGGCGTTCTGGAGAAATTCGGCGTAGAGATGATCGGTGCCAACGCCGACACCATCGACAAGGCTGAAGACCGTTCGCGTTTCGACAAGGCGATGAAGTCCATCGGCCTGGCGTGCCCGCGTTCCGGTATCGCCCACAGCATGGAAGAAGCCAACGCGGTCCTCGAGACTCTGGGCTTCCCGTGCATCATTCGTCCGTCCTTCACCATGGGCGGCACCGGTGGCGGTATTGCGTACAACCGTGAAGAGTTCGAAGAAATCTGCGCCCGTGGTCTGGATCTGTCGCCGACCAAAGAGCTTCTGATCGACGAATCGCTGATCGGCTGGAAAGAATATGAAATGGAAGTTGTCCGCGACAAAAAGGACAACTGCATCATCGTCTGCTCGATCGAAAACTTCGACCCGATGGGCGTGCACACCGGTGACTCGATCACCGTTGCGCCGGCGCAGACCCTGACCGACAAGGAATATCAGATCCTGCGTAACGCCTCCCTGGCGGTACTGCGCGAGATCGGCGTCGAAACCGGCGGTTCCAACGTGCAGTTCGGTATCTGCCCGAACACTGGCCGTATGGTCGTGATCGAAATGAACCCGCGCGTTTCGCGTTCGTCGGCACTGGCCTCGAAAGCCACCGGTTTCCCGATCGCCAAGGTCGCGGCCAAACTGGCTGTGGGTTATACCCTCGACGAGCTGTCGAACGACATCACCGGCGGCAAGACCCCGGCGTCCTTCGAGCCGTCGATCGACTATGTCGTCACCAAGCTGCCACGCTTTGCCTTCGAGAAATTCGCCAAGGCTGACGCGCGTCTGACCACGCAAATGAAATCAGTGGGCGAAGTCATGGCCATCGGCCGGACCTTCCAGGAATCCCTGCAGAAAGCCCTGCGTGGTCTGGAAGTCGGCGTTTGCGGTCTCGACGAGAAGCTCGATCTGAGCAATCCGGAAAGCATGAGCGTGCTCAAGCGCGAGCTGACCGTACCGGGCGCCGAGCGTATCTGGTACGTGGCGGACGCCTTCCGCGCCGGTCTGTCGGTCGAAGACATTTTCGGCATGAACATGATCGATCCGTGGTTCCTGGTGCAGATCGAAGACCTGATCAAGGAAGAAGAGAAGGTCAAGACCCTCGGTCTGTCCTCGATCGATCGTGACCTGATGTTCAAGCTCAAGCGCAAAGGCTTCTCCGATCAGCGTCTGGCCAAGCTGCTGGGTGTGACCGAGAAGAATCTGCGCACGCACCGTCAGAAACTCGAAGTGTTCCCGGTCTACAAGCGCGTTGACACCTGCGCCGCCGAGTTCGCCACCGACACCGCTTACCTCTACTCGACCTACGAGGAAGAGTGCGAAGCCGCGCCGTCGGGTCGCGACAAGATCATGATTCTGGGTGGCGGTCCGAACCGTATCGGTCAGGGCATCGAGTTCGACTACTGCTGCGTTCACGCGGCGCTCGCTCTGCGCGAAGATGGCTACGAAACCATCATGGTCAACTGCAACCCGGAAACCGTTTCCACCGACTACGACACTTCCGACCGTCTGTACTTCGAGCCGGTAACCCTGGAAGACGTACTGGAAATCTGCCGCGTCGAGAAGCCGAAAGGCGTGATCGTCCAGTACGGCGGTCAGACTCCGCTGAAACTGGCTCGCGCCCTGGAAGCGGCCGGCGTACCGATCATCGGCACCAGCCCGGACGCCATCGACCGCGCTGAAGACCGTGAGCGTTTCCAGCAAATGGTCGAGCGCCTGAATCTGCGTCAGCCGCCAAACGCCACCGTGCGCAGCGAAGACGAAGCGGTTCGCGCTGCAGCGAAAATCGGTTATCCGCTGGTGGTGCGTCCGTCCTACGTACTGGGCGGCCGCGCGATGGAAATCGTGTACAAGGAAGACGAGCTCAAGCGTTACCTGCGTGACGCGGTGCAAGTGTCCAACGACAGCCCGGTGCTGCTCGACCACTTCCTCAACTGCGCCATCGAAATGGACGTGGATGCGGTGTGCGACGGCAAAGACGTGGTAATCGGCGCGATCATGCAGCACATCGAACAGGCCGGTGTTCACTCCGGTGACTCCGCATGCTCGCTGCCGCCGTACTCGCTGCCAGCGCACATCCAGGACGAGATGCGCGAACAGGTCAAGAAAATGGCCCTTGAACTGGGCGTTGTCGGCCTGATGAACGTGCAGCTGGCTTTGCAGGGCGAAGACATCTACGTCATCGAAGTCAACCCGCGCGCTTCGCGTACCGTGCCGTTCGTGTCCAAGTGCATCGGCGTGTCCCTGGCCATGATCGCTGCTCGCGTGATGGCCGGTAAGACCTTGAAAGAAATCGGTTTCACCAAAGAAATCATCCCGAACTTCTACAGCGTGAAAGAGGCGGTGTTCCCGTTCGCCAAATTCCCTGGCGTTGACCCGATCCTCGGCCCAGAGATGAAGTCGACCGGTGAAGTGATGGGCGTCGGCGACACCTTCGGTGAGGCATTTGCCAAAGCCCAGATGGGCGCCAGCGAAGTGCTGCCGACCGGCGGTACCGCGTTCATCAGCGTGCGCGACGACGACAAGCCACTGGTTGCAGGCGTGGCCCGTGATCTGATCAACTTGGGTTTCGAAGTGGTCGCCACTGCCGGCACTGCCAAGCTGATCGAAGCGGCAGGCCTGAAAGTGCGCCGCGTGAACAAGGTGACCGAGGGTCGTCCGCACGTGGTCGACATGATCAAGAATGACGAAGTCACGCTGATCATCAACACCACCGAAGGTCGTCAGTCGATCGCCGATTCGTATTCCATTCGTCGTAACGCCCTGCAGCACAAGATTTACTGCACCACGACCATTGCTGCGGGCGAAGCGATCTGCGAAGCGCTGAAGTTCGGTCCGGAAAAGACCGTGCGCCGCTTGCAGGATCTACACGCAGGATTGAAGGCATGAGCATAACCAAGTACCCGATGACTGTTCAGGGCGCCAAAGCCCTTGAAGAAGAACATGCTCACCTGACCAAGGTCGTTCGTCCGAAGCTCAGCCAGGACATTGGTACGGCCCGCGAGTTGGGTGACTTGAAAGAAAACGCTGAATACCATGCTGCGCGCGAACAGCAAGGCATGGTCGAGGCGCGGATTCGTGACATCGAAGGCCGTATGCAGAACGCTGTGATCATCGACGTCACCACCATTCCGCACACCGGCAAAGTGATTTTCGGCACAACCGTTGAAATCGCCAATGTCGAGACGGATGAAAGCGTCACTTACCACATCGTGGGTGAGGATGAGGCTGACTTCAAACTCGGCAAGATTTCTGTCGGTTCGCCGCTGGCCCGCGCCTTGATCGGCAAGGAAGAGGGCGACGTGGTCGCCGTCAAAACGCCAAGCGGCGTGATCGAGTACGAGATTGTCGAAGTTCGTCACATCTGAAAGAAGGCGCCCGCTGCATGCGGGCGCCATGCTTTGGCAGCTGACCCAGATGCTTTGGGTCGGTGGTCTATGGTTGATTCACATCGGTTTGCAGCCGGCGTTGGGCCAGATCGGTCTGGCGCCGCTGTTGATCGACGAAGTTGCCAGCGCATTTGAAGTGCTGGTGGTGGGATTCGCCGCTTTATGCGTGGTCTTTCAGGTTTTGGTGCTGGTACAGGCCGAGGGCCCTGGCAGTCTATGGCGGGATTTTCGCGGGCAAGTGTTGTTGATGGCGTTGTACGCGTGCGCGATGTATATCGCAGTGCGTGTCGGCTGGCCGGATGCGCAGCGCTGGCAGGTGTTCAGTTACCTGGTGCTGGGCTTTTCCGGGCTGGTACTGGTGATGCAGCCGGTGCCGGGATGGAGTGGCAGGGTGCGCGAAGCACACCCCTGACCCGGTTCATCACTTGAAGCGATGAACGTTCGACAGCTGCTTGTTGACGCTGAAGTTCTTGCGGTAAATCAGTGCCATCTTGCCGATGACCTGAACCAGGTCCGCTTTGCCGACCTTGCACAGTTCGGCGATGTGCGCCAGGCGCGACTCGCGGTCGAGGATATTGAGCTTGACCTTGATCAGCTCGTGATCGGCCAAGGCGCGTTCGAGTTCGGCTAGCACACCTTCAGTCAAACCGTTGTCCGCCACCGTCAACACTGGCTTGAGGTGGTGGCCGATGGATTTGTACTGTTTCTTCTGCTCTGGAGTGAGCGGCATAATCTGACCCTTTCGTCTGGATTCTGTAAAATGGCGGCCATTTTACCCGAGGGTTCGTGGATCCGCCCAATTAATCACGACCCTTATCATCGAGGTGCCCAATGGCGCGTTCCAAGACAAGCCTTGGTTGGCTGAAAAGACATGTCAACGATCCTTATGTGAAGCAGGCGCAGAAGGATGGCTACCGCTCGCGTGCGAGTTACAAGCTTCTGGAGATCCAGGAAAAATACAAACTGATCCGTCCGGGCATGAGCGTGGTCGACCTCGGCGCGGCGCCGGGTGGCTGGTCGCAAGTCACCAGCCGGCTGATCGGTGGTCAGGGGCGCTTGATCGCCTCTGACATTCTGGAAATGGACAGCATCCCTGACGTGCATTTCATTCAGGGCGACTTCACTGAGGATGCCGTGCTTGCCGAGATTCTTGAGGCCGTGGGTAATTCACAGGTGGACCTTGTGATTTCCGATATGGCCCCCAATATGAGTGGTACGCCCGAAGTGGACATGCCCAAAGCCATGTTTCTCTGCGAGCTCGCCCTTGATCTGGCGGAGCGGATACTCAAGCCCGGTGGCAATTTCGTTATCAAGATTTTCCAGGGCGAAGGGTTCGATGTTTATCTGAAGGATGCTCGCAAGAAATTCGACAAGATCCAGATGATCAAGCCAGACTCCTCCCGTGGCAGCTCCCGTGAGCAATATATGTTGGCTTGGGGCTACCGCGGCGGTAATGAATAAAACGGGTTTTTTCGGTGGGGCGATAGGTTTTTCATATTTCGCTCTGCCTGCATAAGCGAATATTGTGTAGAAAGTGTTTCACAAAGGGTTACAGACGGCGCCTGCCAGAGTTGTAGGTAATGTAGTAAGTTAGGCCGGTGAATATCATGCGAAGCGCGCGCCAGTAGCGGAGCTTGCTTCAGAGGGTAGTTAATTGAACGATATGGCAAAGAATCTGATCCTGTGGTTGATCATCGCGGCTGTCCTGGTGACGGTGATGAACAACTTCTCCAGCCCTAACGAGCCGCAGACCCTCAACTATTCCGACTTCATCCAGCAGGTCAAGGATGGCAAGGTCGAGCGCGTAGCCGTTGATGGCTATGTGATTACCGGCAAGCGCACCGATGGCGACAGCTTCAAGACCATTCGTCCGGCAATTCAGGACAACGGCTTGATCGGCGACCTGGTCGACAATCATGTAGTGGTTGAGGGCAAGCAGCCTGAGCAGCAAAGCATCTGGACCCAGCTTCTGGTCGCCAGCTTCCCGATCCTGGTGATCATCGCGGTGTTCATGTTCTTCATGCGCCAGATGCAGGGCGGTGCCGGTGGCAAGGGCGGGCCGATGAGTTTCGGCAAGAGCAAGGCGCGCCTGCTTTCCGAAGATCAGGTGAAAACCACCCTGGCTGACGTTGCCGGTTGCGACGAAGCCAAGGAAGAAGTGGGCGAACTGGTTGAATTCCTGCGTGATCCGGGCAAGTTCCAGCGCCTGGGCGGTCGCATTCCGCGCGGCGTGCTGATGGTTGGCCCACCGGGTACCGGTAAAACCTTGCTCGCCAAGGCGATTGCCGGCGAAGCGAAAGTGCCGTTCTTCACCATTTCCGGTTCTGACTTCGTCGAGATGTTCGTCGGTGTCGGTGCCAGCCGTGTCCGTGACATGTTCGAACAGGCCAAGAAGCACGCGCCTTGCATCATCTTCATCGATGAGATCGACGCCGTAGGTCGCCATCGTGGCGCCGGTATGGGCGGCGGTCATGACGAGCGTGAGCAGACTCTCAACCAGTTGCTGGTAGAGATGGACGGCTTCGAAATGAATGACGGCATTATCGTGATTGCTGCGACCAACCGTCCAGACGTACTCGACCCTGCGCTGCTGCGTCCGGGCCGCTTCGACCGTCAGGTGGTGGTGGGCTTGCCGGACATTCGTGGTCGCGAGCAGATTCTCAAAGTGCACATGCGCAAAGTGCCTATGGGTGACGACGTCGCTCCGGCCGTGATCGCACGTGGTACCCCGGGCTTCTCGGGTGCCGACCTGGCCAACCTGGTCAACGAGGCCTCGCTGTTCGCTGCGCGCAGCGGCAAGCGTATTGTCGAGATGAAAGAGTTCGAGCTGGCCAAGGACAAGATCATGATGGGCGCCGAGCGCAAATCCATGGTCATGTCCGAGAAAGAGAAGCAGAACACTGCTTATCACGAAGCCGGTCACGCCATTGTTGGTCGTGTCGTGCCTGAGCATGACCCGGTCTACAAGGTCTCGATCATCCCGCGCGGTCGAGCGCTGGGTGTGACGATGTTCCTGCCGGAAGAGGATCGCTACAGCCTGTCCAAGCGTGCGCTGATCAGTCAGATCTGCTCGCTGTATGGCGGCCGTATCGCTGAGGAAATGACCCTGGGCTTCGACGGGGTTACGACCGGTGCCTCGAACGACATCATGCGCGCAAGTCAGATTGCGCGGAACATGGTCACCAAGTGGGGCCTGTCGGAAAAGCTCGGTCCGCTGATGTACGCCGAAGAAGAGGGTGAAGTGTTCCTCGGTCGCGGCGGTGGTGGTCAGGCTGCCAGCTTCTCCGGTGAGACAGCCAAATTGATCGACTCTGAAGTGCGCAGCATCATTGATCACTGCTACGGCACCGCCAAACAGATCCTCACGGACAACCGTGACAAGCTCGATGCAATGGCTGATGCATTGATGAAGTATGAAACCATTGATGCGGAACAGATTGACGACATCATGGCGGGTCGTACGCCTCGCGAGCCGCGCGACTGGTCAGGTGGCACCGGTACGCCTCCGCCGCCCGTCGTGCAGGACGAGCGTCCGGAGAAACCGATCGGTGGTCCGGCTGCTGACGTTTAAGGCTTGAAATGACTTCTGTACAGTCCCTGACCCGGTTGCCTTGCGGCAACCGGGTTCTTGATTTGGCCCAGACGCATGTCATGGGCATTCTCAATGTCACTCCTGATTCCTTCTCAGATGGTGGCCGCTACAGCCAGCTCGATGCGGCGTTGCGTCATGCCGAAGCGATGGTGCTGGCCGGTGCGACACTGATCGATGTCGGTGGCGAATCGACCCGGCCGGGTGCGCGAGCAGTTTCGCCGCTGGAGGAGCTTGAGCGCGTAGCGCCGATCGTCGAGCTGATCAGTCGCGAGCTGGATGTCATTATCTCGGTCGATACGTCGACCCCTGCCGTCATGCGTGAAAGCGCGCGGCTTGGCGCCGGATTGATCAATGACGTGCGCTCGCTCAGGCGCGATGGCGCACTGGACGCGGCGGCGGCAACCGGGCTGCCGGTCTGTCTTATGCATATGCTGGGTGAGCCTGGCGATATGCAGGACAATCCGCAGTATCAGGATGTCACCCGCGAGGTTGGCGAGTTTCTTGTCGAGCGCATGGCGCAATGTGCGTTGGCGGGTATTCCTGCCGAGCGTATCATCCTCGACCCCGGTTTCGGTTTCGCCAAGACCCTGCAGCACAATCTAAGCTTGTTCAAGCATATGGAAGGTCTTCATGCGCTGGGGCGACCCCTGTTGGTCGGCGTGTCGCGCAAGAGCATGATCGGGCACGCCTTGAATCGTCCCGTGGGCGAGCGACTGTACGGCGGTCTGGCGCTGGCGGCACTGGCATCGGCCAAGGGGGCGCGTATATTGCGCGTCCATGATGTGGCGGAAACGGTAGATGTGGTGCGGATGATCGCGGCCGTGGAATCAGCCGAATAAGAATGATGGAGTACTTATGAGCAAGAAATATTTTGGCACCGACGGCATTCGTGGTCGTGTCGGTGTTTACCCGATTACTCCTGACTTCATGCTCAAGCTCGGCTGGGCGGCGGGCATGGCGTTCCGCAAGATGGGCGCCTGCAAGGTGCTGGTTGGCAAGGACACGCGAATTTCCGGCTACATGTTCGAATCTGCACTCGAGGCAGGTCTGACATCGGCAGGTGCTGACGTGATGCTGCTGGGCCCGATGCCGACACCGGCCATTGCTTATCTGTCGCGTACGTTCCAGGCCGAGGCCGGCATTGTCATCAGTGCCTCGCACAACCCTCATGACGATAACGGCATCAAGTTTTTCTCTGGCAAGGGCACCAAGCTGCCGGATGAGGTCGAGTTGATGATCGAGGAATTGCTCGATGCACCGATGACCGTGGTCGAGTCGAGCAAGATCGGTAAGGTGTCGCGAATCAACGACGCGTCCGGGCGCTATATCGAATTCTGCAAGAGCAGCGTGCCGACCGGTACCAGCTTTTCCGGCCTCAAGATTGTCCTCGACTGCGCCCATGGTGCGACCTATAAGGTGGCGCCCAGTGTTTTCCGCGAGCTGGGTGCGGAAGTTGTCGTGTTGTCGGCACAGCCAAACGGGCTGAATATCAACGACAACTGCGGCTCGACCCATATGGATCAGTTGCAGGCTGCAGTGCTGGCCGAACACGCCGACCTGGGTATCGCGTTCGATGGCGACGGTGATCGGGTCTTGATGGTCGATCACACAGGCGCCATTGTTGATGGTGACGAACTGCTGTTCATTATCGCCCGCGACCTGCATGAGCGCGGAAAGCTGCACGGCGGTGTAGTAGGGACCCTCATGAGTAATCTGGGTCTCGAACTGGCCCTGGCGGATCTTTCGATTCCGTTCATTCGCGCCAACGTCGGCGACCGCTATGTGATTGCCGAATTGCTGGAACGCGACTGGCTGGTCGGTGGTGAGAATTCGGGGCATATCGTTTGCTTCAATCACACGACCACCGGCGATGCGATCATCGCGGCGCTGCAGGTGCTGATGGCGCTGAAGACTCGCAATGAAGGCTTGGCGCAGTCTCGTCAGGCATTGCGCAAATGTCCCCAGGTGCTGATCAATGTGCGTTTCGGTGGTGGCGAAAGCCCGCTGGAGCATCCCGCTGTCAAGGAAGCCAGTGCGCGTGTTACCCAGGCCATGGCGGGGCGCGGTCGAGTGCTCCTGCGTAAGTCCGGAACAGAGCCGCTCGTGCGTGTGATGGTCGAAGGCGAGGACGAAACACAGGTTCGCGGCTACGCCGAGGAACTGGCAAAACTGGTAACTGAAGTTTCTGCCTGATACGGCTTGCCAGCCATGATTGTGTTGGGTAACATCTGCGCCCACTTTGACCGACGAGGTACAGCATGCGTCGCCCTATGGTAGCTGGTAACTGGAAGATGCACGGTACCCGCGCCAGCGTCGCTGAGCTGATCAACGGCCTTCGTCATCTGGCCTTGCCAAGCGGTGTTGATGTCGCGGTATTCCCGCCTTGCTTGCATATCAATCAAGTGATTGATGGCTTGAAAGGCAAGTCGATTTCGGTCGGCGCGCAGAATTCTGCGGTGGAAGCCATGCAAGGCGCATTGACCGGTGAAATTGCGCCGAGTCAATTGGTGGATGCAGGTTGTTCCCTCGTGCTTGTCGGGCACTCCGAACGCCGTCAGATTCTGGGCGAGCGAGACGGAATGCTGAATCGCAAGTTCGCAGCGGCACAGGCATGTGGCTTGATCCCGGTGTTGTGTGTAGGGGAAACCCTTGAGCAGCGCGAAGCCGGGAAAACTCTTGAGGTTGTCGGGCGTCAGCTGGGCAGCATCATCGAGGAGCTGGGTGTCGGTGCCTTTGCCAAGGCAGTCATTGCTTACGAGCCGGTCTGGGCCATTGGTACCGGACTGACTGCAACGCCGCAACAGGCTCAGGATGTGCATAAAGCCATTCGCGAGCAGTTGGCGGCAGAGAATTCTGAAGTCGCACGAGGTGTGCGGCTTCTATACGGCGGCAGCGTGAAGGCGGCCAATGCGGTCGAACTGTTCGGCATGCCGGATATCGATGGGGGGCTCATTGGTGGAGCTTCCCTGAATGCAGATGAGTTCGGTGCGATCTGTCGCGCCGCGGGAAACTGAAAAAATGCTGGAAACAGTCGTAGTCGTTTTTCATCTGCTGGGTGCATTGGGCGTAGTTGCTCTGGTTTTGCTGCAGCAGGGTAAGGGTGCGGACGCTGGCGCGTCTTTCGGAGCAGGTGCTTCAAATACTGTGTTCGGAAGCCAAGGTTCCTCTACCTTTCTTAGTAAGTTTACTGCTATACTTGCCGCCGGTTTCTTCATAACCAGCTTGGGGTTAGGTTACTTTGCTAAAGAGAAAGCTCATCAGCTGACTCAAGCAGGATTGCCAGATCCAGCAGTGTTGGAAGTACCTAAGCAACAACCGGCTTCTGATGATGTCCCGGTGCTTCAAGAGCAAAAGTCGGCTACTCCAGCGACTGACGTACCTCCAGCTCAAGAGCAGAAGTAAGAAGGGTTTCAAACGTAGTTTTGCCGAGGTGGTGGAATTGGTAGACACGCAACCTTGAGGTGGTTGTGCCCATAGGGTGTAGGGGTTCGAGTCCCCTTCTCGGTACCAATTAGTCAGGAGAGCCCGCTGTTGCGGGCTTTCTTGCAGGTGGAAGGTTACATTGACCCTAAAAGGGATCGGTCGTATACTTCCGCCCCAGCTTTGTCGCGGGGTGGAGCAGTCTGGTAGCTCGTCGGGCTCATAACCCGAAGGTCGTCGGTTCAAATCCGGCCCCCGCAACCAGTTTCAGGAGCCCCTTTTAAGGGGCTTTTTGTTAGCTGGACACTTCAACGCCGCTGTTCGACGGCGTTTCAAGGATGGGCGTTATGCCCATTTTTTTATTTTGCAGAGCATGCACATATCATGCACTAGGGGGTTCAGGTGTCGAGCAAGCTAGAAGAGTTGCAGGCCTTGCTGGCCCCGGTGGTCGTGGCCCTGGGCTATGAATGCTGGGGTATCGAGTTTTCGTCTCAGGGTAAACACTCGATGTTGCGCGTTTATATCGATAAAGAGGGTGGCGTGCTGGTGGACGATTGCGCCATTGTCAGCCGTCAGATCAGCAGTGTTCTGGATGTTGAAGACCCGATCACCAGCGAATACACCCTTGAAGTTTCCTCGCCAGGCATGGAGCGCCCACTGTTCACTCTTGAGCAGTTCGCCCAGTTCGTTGGTGAACAAGTGAAGATCAAGCTGCGCTCGCCTTTTGAAGGTCGACGCAACTTTCAGGGCCTTCTGCGCGGTGTAGAAGAGCAGGACGTCGTGGTGCAGGTAGAAGACCACGAGTTCCTGTTGCCGATCGATATGATCGACAAGGCCAACATTATTCCCAGTTTTGACTGAGACGCGGATCCCGCGGATCCAATGGCTTGCGAAAGGCGAGGCGTACGATGAGCAAAGAAGTACTGCTGGTTGTTGAGTCGGTATCCAATGAAAAGGGTGTACCGGCAAGCGTAATTTTTGAAGCGCTGGAGCTGGCTCTGGCCACTGCTACCAAGAAGCGTTTTGAAGACGAAGTTGACCTGCGTGTGGAAATCAACCGCCACACCGGTTCTTACGAAACTTTCCGTCGCTGGACGGTCGTCGAAGAGAATGATCTCGATGATCCGGCCATCGAAACCTGGCCAAGCAAGGTTGCTGAAACGCATCCTGGTGCCAAGGTCGGCGACGTCGTTGAAGAAAAAATCGAATCGATCGAGTTCGGCCGCATTGCTGCACAGACTGCCAAGCAGGTCATTGTGCAAAAAGTGCGTGAAGCCGAGCGCGCACAGGTGGTTGACGCCTATCGCGAGCGTCTGGGAGAAATCATCTCCGGCACCGTGAAGAAAGTCACCCGCGACAACGTGATCGTCGATCTGGGTAACAACGCTGAAGCGTTGCTGGCCCGTGAAGACATCATTTCTCGCGAAACCTTCCGTGTCGGCGTGCGTCTGCGTGCGCTGCTCAAGGAAATCCGCACCGAGAACCGCGGCCCGCAGTTGATCCTGTCGCGTACCGCGCCGGAAATGCTGATCGAGCTGTTCCGTATCGAAGTGCCGGAAATTGCTGAAGGCCTCATCGAGGTCATGGCTGCGTCCCGTGATCCGGGTTCGCGCGCCAAGATCGCCGTTCGCTCCAAGGACAAGCGCATCGATCCACAAGGTGCCTGCATCGGTATGCGCGGTTCGCGCGTCCAGGCAGTATCGGGTGAATTGGGCGGTGAACGTGTTGATATCGTGCTGTGGGACGACAACCCGGCGCAGTTCGTGATCAACGCCATGTCCCCGGCCGAGGTTGCGGCAATTATTGTTGACGAAGATGCCCATGCCATGGACATCGCCGTTGGCGCAGACAATCTGGCTCAGGCCATCGGTCGCGGTGGTCAGAACGTACGTCTGGCCAGCCAATTGACTGGCTGGACCCTGAACGTGATGACCGAATCGGACATCCAGGCTAAGCAGCAAGCGGAAACCGGCGACATCCTGCGCAACTTCATCGACGAGCTGGAAGTCGACGAAGAACTGGCTCAGGTGCTGGTTGACGAAGGCTTCACCAGCCTGGAAGAGATTGCCTACGTACCGGTGGAAGAAATGCTCAACATCGACGGCTTTGACGAGGACATCGTCAACGAGCTTCGCGCTCGCGCCAAGGATCGTTTGTTGACCAAAGCCATCGCTACTGAGGAAAAGCTGGCAGACGCCCATCCGGCCGAAGACCTGCTCTCGCTTGAGGGTATGGACAAGGATTTGGCGATGGAACTGGCGGTGCGCGGCGTAATTACCCGCGAAGACCTGGCCGAGCAGTCTATTGACGACCTGCTCGACATCGACGGCATTGACGATGATCGTGCCGGCAAGTTGATCATGGCCGCCCGAGCCCACTGGTTCGAGTAATTAGGCGCGGCCTGAGGAGAGAAGTGCATGACGCAAGTCACGGTGAAACAACTGGCCGATGAGGTCAAAACACCGGTAGAGCGCCTGTTGCAGCAGATGCGTGAGGCAGGTCTGCCGCACACCGCCGCCGACGAAAATGTGACTGACAGTGAGAAGCAATCCCTGCTGACTCACTTGAAGAGCAGTCACAAGGCGAAAGTGGAAGAACCACGCAAGATCACGCTGCAGCGTAAAACCACCAGCACCCTGCGTGTGGCTGGTAGCAAGAGCATCAGCGTTGAAGTTCGCAAGAAGAAAGTTTTCGTACAGCGCAGCCCGGAAGAAATCGAGGCCGAGCGCAAGCGTGAACTGGATGAGCGTCGCGCAGTAGAAAATGCTGCCCGTCAGAAGGCTGAAGAAGAAGCCAAGCAACGCGCCGAAGAAGAAGCGCGTCGCCAGCCTGCTGCCGCGCAGAACGCTGCCAGCAACGCCGTTTCGGCGCCGGCTGCCGCAGCCGAGCCTGTTCGCGAAAGCGCACCGGTGGTTGCCGCTGCTCCAGCGCCGTCGGCTGACGTTCGCAACAAGCAGAACGAACAGCGCCGTCCGGACAAGCCACGTGCCGACGATAACAATCGTCGCAGCGGTGGCGGCGATGGCGAGCGCAAAAACGCTCCGCATCGTGCATCGGTCAAAGAAAAAGCCCCGGCGCCACGTGTGGCACCTCGGACCACCGACGAAGAAAGCGATGGCTTCCGTCGTGGTGGTCGCGGCAAGGCCAAGCTGAAGAAGCGCAACGCCCACGGTTTCCAGAGCCCGACCGGCCCTGTCGTGCGTGACGTGCAGATCGGTGAGACCATCACCGTTGGCGATCTCGCCAACCAGATGTCGGTCAAGGCTGCTGAAATCATCAAGTTCATGTTCAAACTGGGTACCCCAGCGACCATCAACCAGGTGCTTGATCAGGAAACTGCTCAACTGGTAGCCGAAGAACTGGGCCACAAAGTGACCCTGGTCAGCGACACCGCCCTGGAAGATTCCCTGGCCGAGTCCCTGAAGTTTGAAGGTGAGTCGTTCTCCCGTGCTCCAGTCGTGACCGTAATGGGCCACGTTGACCACGGTAAGACTTCCCTGCTCGACTACATTCGTCGCGCCAAGGTAGCGGCTGGCGAAGCCGGCGGTATCACCCAGCACATCGGTGCTTACCACGTTGAGACTGATCGCGGCATGGTCACTTTCCTCGACACCCCGGGTCACGCTGCGTTTACCGCAATGCGTGCCCGTGGTGCCAAGGCGACCGACATCGTGATCCTTGTGGTTGCAGCGGACGACGGCGTGATGCCACAAACCATCGAAGCGGTTCAGCATGCGCAGGCTGCTGGCGTGCCTCTGGTGGTAGCGGTGAACAAGATCGACAAGCCGGGCGCCGATCTCGATCGCATCCGCAGCGAACTGTCGGTTCACGGCGTGACTTCCGAAGAGTGGGGTGGCGACACACCATTCGTTCCGGTTTCGGCGAAGATGGGTACTGGCGTTGACGAGCTGCTTGAAGCCGTTCTGCTGCAAGCCGAAGTTCTCGAACTGAAGGCAACCCCGTCGGCTCCTGGCCGTGGTGTTGTGGTTGAATCGCGTCTCGACAAGGGCCGTGGCCCGGTTGCGACCGTGCTGGTTCAAGACGGTACCCTGCGCCAAGGCGACATGGTTCTGGTCGGTTCGAACTATGGCCGCGTGCGTGCCATGCTCGACGAGAACGGCAAGCCAATCAAGGAAGCCGGTCCTTCCATCCCTGTCGAGATTCTCGGCCTGGACGGTACGCCGGACGCTGGCGACGAGATGAGCGTGGTTGCCGACGAGAAGAAAGCCCGTGAAGTGGCTCTGTTCCGTCAAGGCAAGTTCCGCGAAGTCAAACTGGCTCGCGCTCACGCCGGCAAGCTGGAAAACATCTTCGAAAACATGGGTCAGGCCGAGAAGAAGACGCTTAACATCGTCCTCAAATCCGACGTCCGTGGTTCGCTGGAAGCGTTGAACGGTGCCTTGAATGGCCTGGGCAACGACGAAGTACAAGTGCGCGTAGTGGGTGGCGGTGTCGGTGGTATCACCGAGTCCGACGCCAACCTGGCACTGGCTTCCAACGCTGTACTGTTCGGCTTCAACGTGCGTGCCGATGCCGGCGCTCGCAAGATCGTCGAGCAGGAAGGTCTGGATATGCGTTACTACAACGTGATCTACGACATCATCGAAGACGTCAAGAAAGCCCTGACCGGCATGCTCGGCAGCGATGTTCGCGAGAACATCCTGGGTGTGGCCGAAGTGCGCGACGTGTTCCGTTCGCCGAAGTTTGGCGCGATCGCCGGTTGCATGGTGATCGAAGGTGTTGTGCACCGTAACCGTCCGATCCGTGTACTGCGTGAAGACATCGTTATCTTCGAAGGCGAGCTGGAATCCCTGCGCCGCTTCAAGGATGACGCTTCCGAAGTCCGTGCCGGCATGGAATGCGGTATCGGCGTGAAGAGCTACAACGACGTCAAAGTCGGCGACAAGATCGAAGTCTTCGAGAAGGTTCAGGTTGCTCGCAGCCTCTGACTCGCGCACTTCAAGGGCCACGATGGGCCGTAGCATGCAAATGCACGGCACAGCGTCCGGACTCTAAACGCAACGCCCGGTCTGGCTTTTGTCAGGCCGGGCGTTTGCCGCTTTCAGACCTTGCGGATCTCACCGCTGGGCAGTAACAGGTAACAAATCATGGCAAAAGAATACAGCCGTACCCAACGTATCGGCGATCAGATGCAGCGCGAGCTGGCTCAACTGATCCGTCGCGAAGTCAAGGATCCGCGCGTCGGCCTCGTCACCATTACCGCTGTGGAAGTGTCCCGTGACGTCGGTCACGCGAAAATTTTCATCACCGTGATGGGCCAGGACAACGCTGAAGACATCGCGCAAAGCATCAAGGTGCTGAATGCCGCCGCAGGTTTCCTGCGCATGCAACTGGCCCGTGAAATGAAGCTGCGCAGCGTGCCGCAATTGCACTTCCACTACGACGAGTCCGTCGTGCGTGGCGCGCACCTGTCGGCATTGATCGAGCGTGCCGTGGCTGAAGACAATCAGCACGTTGCCGCTCCTGCACCTGAAGACACCAAGGAGTAATTCGGTGGCTCAGGTCAAACGTATCCGTCGTAACGTCAGCGGCATCATCCTGCTGGACAAGCCGTTGGGGTTCACCTCCAACGCCGCCTTGCAGAAGGTGCGCTGGCTGCTCAATGCCGAGAAGGCCGGGCACACCGGCAGCCTCGACCCGCTGGCCACCGGCGTGCTGCCGTTGTGCTTTGGCGAGGCGACCAAGTTCTCGCAATACCTGCTCGATTCCGACAAGGGCTACGAGACTCTTGCGCAATTGGGCAAGACCACCACCACGGCCGATGCCGAAGGTGAAGTTTTGCAGGAGCGTCCGGTGACCGTTGGTCGCGCCGATGTCGAAGCGGTGCTGCCGAAATTTCGCGGGCAAATCAGTCAGATACCGCCGATGTACTCGGCGCTCAAGCGTGATGGCCAGCCGTTGTACAAACTGGCACGTGCAGGCGAAGTAGTGGAGCGCGAACCGCGTTCTGTTACTATTGCGCGCTTGGAATTGCTGGCCTTCGAAGGCGATACTGCGCGACTTGCGGTGGACTGCAGCAAGGGCACCTATATTCGCACCCTGGTGGAGGATATCGGTGAGCAACTCGGTTGTGGTGCGTACGTCGCAGAACTGCGTCGGACCCAGGCCGGGCCTTTTACCCTGGCGCAAACCGTGACCCTCGAAGAGCTGGAAGCGGTACATGCCGAAGGCGGCAACGAAGCGGTCGATCGCTTCCTGATGCCATCGGACAGCGGCCTGCAGGATTGGCCGTTACTGCACTTCTCCGAAGCGAGCGCGTTCTACTGGCTCAACGGCCAGCCGGTGCGTGCCCCGGATGCGCCGAAGTTCGGCATGGTGCGGGTACAGGATCACAATGGTCGCTTCATCGGTATCGGTGAAGTGAGCGAAGACGGGCGCATCGCGCCGCGTCGCTTGATTCGGTCAGAATGACCGGAACCGGTCTGCGTAAGCGGGCCGGCGAGTGTGGCTGTTAACAGGCATGGTCACTACTCATTTATAGATACAGGGATTTGTCCCTGGCCTGTTGAAGCTGTTTCCCTGAAACAGTTTCCTGATAAGGAAGGATTGCCTCATGGCTCTCGACGTTCAAGAAAAAGCTCAAATCGTTGCTGACTACCAGCAAGCTGTTGGTGACACTGGTTCGCCAGAAGTGCAGGTTGCACTGCTGACCGCCAACATCAACAAACTGCAAGGTCACTTCAAGGCCAACGGTAAAGATCACCACTCCCGTCGTGGTCTGATCCGCATGGTAAACCAGCGTCGCAAGCTGCTGGACTACCTGAAAGGCAAGGACGTGAGCCGTTACGCTGCTCTGATCGCTCGCCTGGGTCTGCGTCGCTAATCAGCGATTGCGCTATGAGGTTGGTTGTCTGCCAGACGTCAGCGGTTTTCCGCTGGCGCCTTGCAGGCTCCCAGCCTCAAGTTTTATCTGCAATATGGCTTTACCTGTAACACCCGGACAATTGCCCTCGGGCCGATTCCCGAGATTGCCCAAGAATTCGCAAGAAACCGTTTCCCCCAAGAGCCACAAAGAAGGTAGGACACCGTGAACCCGGTAATCAAAAAATTCCAGTTCGGTCAATCGACCGTTACCCTCGAGACAGGCCGTATCGCCCGTCAGGCCTCCGGCGCAGTATTGGTCACCGTTGACGACGACGTCAGCGTGTTGGTGACTGTCGTCGGTGCAAAGCAAGCCGATCCGGGCAAGGGTTTCTTCCCTCTGTCCGTTCACTACCAGGAAAAGACTTACGCTGCCGGTAAGATCCCTGGCGGTTTCTTCAAGCGCGAAGGCCGTCCTTCCGAGAAGGAAACCCTGACTTCCCGACTGATCGACCGTCCGATCCGTCCGCTGTTCCCAGAAGGCTTCATGAACGAAGTGCAGGTTGTCTGCACCGTCGTTTCCACCAGCAAGAAGACCGATCCGGACATCGCTGCGATGATCGGTACCTCGGCTGCCCTGGCCATTTCCGGCATTCCATTCGACGGCCCGATCGGCGCCGCTCGCGTGGCTTTCCACGAAAGCACCGGCTACCTGCTGAACCCGACTTACGAACAGCAAGCCGCTTCGAGCCTGGACATGGTCGTGGCCGGTACTGCCGACGCTGTGCTGATGGTTGAATCGGAAGCCAAAGAGCTGACCGAAGACCAGATGCTGGGCGCGGTACTGTTCGCTCACGACGAATTTCAGGTTGTGATCAACGCTGTCAAAGAGCTGGCTGCCGAAGCCGCCAAGCCAACCTGGAACTGGGCGCCTGCGCCTGAAGCCACCGAACTGCTGGGCGCTATCCGTGCCGAGTTCGGCGAAGCGATCTCCCAGGCTTACACCATCACCATCAAGGCCGACCGTTACGCTCGCCTGGGTGAGTTGAAGGATCAGGTGGTTGCCAAGCTGTCCGGTGAAGAAGGCCAGCCTTCCGCTGCTGAAGTCAAAGCTGCCTTTGGCGAAATCGAATACCGCACCGTTCGCGAAAACATCGTTAACGGCAAGCCACGTATCGACGGCCGCGACACCAAAACCGTACGTCCGCTGAACATCGAAGTCGGCGTTCTGCCGAAGACTCACGGTTCGGCGCTGTTCACCCGTGGCGAAACCCAGGCTCTGGTAGTCGCGACTCTGGGCACCGCCCGTGACGCACAACTGCTGGACACTCTGGAAGGCGAAAAGAAAGACCCGTTCATGCTGCACTACAACTTCCCGCCGTTCTCGGTAGGCGAGTGTGGTCGCATGGGTGGCGCCGGTCGTCGCGAAATCGGCCACGGCCGTCTGGCCCGTCGTTCGGTGTCGGCGATGCTGCCAGCCGCTGACGTGTTCCCGTACACCATCCGCGTGGTTTCGGAGATCACCGAATCCAACGGTTCGAGCTCGATGGCTTCCGTGTGCGGTGCTTCCCTCGCGCTGATGGACGCTGGTGTGCCGATGAAGGCACCCGTTGCCGGTATCGCCATGGGTCTGGTTAAAGAAGGCGAGAAGTTCGCCGTCCTGACCGACATCCTCGGCGACGAAGATCACCTGGGCGACATGGACTTCAAGGTAGCCGGTACCGCCAAAGGTGTGACCGCGCTGCAGATGGACATCAAGATCAAGGGCATCACCGAAGAGATCATGGAAATCGCTCTGGGCCAGGCCCTGGAAGCGCGCCTGAACATCCTCGGCCAGATGAACCAGATCATTGGCCAGTCGCGTACCGAACTGTCGGCCAACGCACCGACCATGATCGCGATGAAGATCGACACCGACAAGATCCGTGACGTTATCGGTAAAGGTGGCGCGACCATCCGTGCGATCTGCGAAGAAACCAAGGCTTCGATCGACATCGAAGACGACGGCTCGATCAAGATCTTCGGCGAAACCAAGGATGCCGCAGAAGCAGCGCGTCAGCGCGTTCTGAGCATCACTGCCGAAGCCGAAATCGGCAAGATCTACGTCGGCAAGGTTGAGCGCATCGTCGACTTCGGCGCATTCGTCAACATCCTGCCGGGCAAGGACGGTCTGGTGCACATCTCGATGCTGAGCGACGCTCGTGTAGAGAAAGTGACCGACATCCTCAAAGAAGGCCAGGAAGTGGAAGTGCTGGTACTGGACGTGGACAACCGCGGCCGTATCAAGCTGTCCATCAAAGACGTGGCAGCGGCCAAGGCTTCGGGCGTTTAATCCCCCCAACGCTTTAGCCCAATGAAAATGCCCCCGCCGTGCAAACGGCGGGGGCATTTTTTTGCCTGAAATAAAGAAATTGCCACAAATGTAGTTTTCAAAAGAAAACCATCAGGCAGCCCACAAATTTGCCGCAGCCCGAGTCCAGTGCTAGGTTTAGCCCACCGCCCGTGTAGCTCAGCCGGTAGAGCAGCGCACTCGTAACGCGAAGGTCGCAGGTTCGATTCCTGTCTCGGGCAAAAATTTTTTCGCCTTCGGTTTTATGCGTGGTGTTGGAGGTATTCGTTCAGTGCTTGGCGTGTCAGATCATTCAACGACACATTTTGACGGGTTGCTGCCAAAGCCGCTGCCAAGTGCAGATCGTGCCCGATGCGAACATTGAACGAACCTTTGCACGGGATTTCAGGCTTCTGCCCGAGGTGCTGACAGGTTTGTAAATAGTCATCTACCGCCTCGCGAAAGGCTGCTTCCAGTTCAGCCACCGTTTGTCCTTCATAATTCACCAGCGCCCTGATGAAAAGGAGTTTTCCGAACAGGCACTTATCCTCGGTGCTCGCTTCAATAGAGCCAACATAGCCTTTGTAGTGCAGCTGGGAACTCATGGAATCAGGCCTCCTGTTTTCAGTTGCTCGATAATCTGGCGTCTTGCGTATGTCTTGATCTCATTTCCGGGATGTGGCTTGTGCAGGTTGATCATTGCGCTCGGATCCCCATTGTCGAATTTGATCCTGCTACCGGATCCTTCCAGCTGGGAGTAACCAAGCCGACCTAACAGCGTGACAAGCTCGGACCATGTGAATGCGCTGTGCCCGTTGATTAGCTTGGCGAGAAGTTTTTCAGTCTTTGACATACTGGCCTTTTGTTGCAACTGAATATAGTTGCATGTTCTTGGGCGGTCAATGTGAAGGTTTCGTTTGTCGTAACCTAAAAGGCGATTGGTGGGGATTTATACGCAGTGAATTTCGCGCATGGAAACAGGAAACTGTAACCAGGCGCATACCGCCCTTCATTCCCCCGGTTGCACTGGCTTGCGTCTCTGTTAGGATTCCTCTGTCCCAGACAAGCAAGCACCTTTGTTTTCAGATGATCCACGAATGGTTCTGAAGGCCAGGAAAACCGAGCTACCAATGGCTTCCTGCGTCAGAGAGATCCTTGATGATCCAGATCCATCTTCCATTCCCAGATCAGCGAGAACGCCATGACCGCTAAAGAATTATCCCAAGAAGCCAGGCACGAAGAAGCGCTGGTTAAGTACCTCGAAGAAACGCCGCAATTGCGGGAAGAGATCAAGGACCTGAGTCCTGATGATCAGAAAGACCAGATCCAGTGGGCCTTCGAAGACGAAGCCGAAGCGCAGGGCTTGCAGCCGTGGGAGCTGACCCTCAAATACACCAGCACGCCGGAGGAGTTTGAGGCCAAGCGCCTGGAACTGCATAAAGAGGCGGCTGAAGTATTGGGTGTCGAGTGGGACGAGTACTGCGAGATGAACAATCTCGTCGTATAAAAGCAACTGCGAGTTTCAAGCTACAAGCTGCAAGTCAAAGCAAAAGCGCTCTGGCTTGTAGCTTGTAGCTTGTAGCTTGTAGCTTGCCGCTGCGTTTAAAGGCTGAGGCGCATCGACAGGTCCACCGCTTTGACGTCCTTGGTCATCGCGCCGATGGAGATGTAATCCACGCCCGTCTCGGCGATCGGCAGCAGTGTGCTTTCGTTGATGCCACCGCTGGCTTCCAGTTTCGCCTTGCCGCCATTCAGGCGTACGGCTTCGCGCATGTCATCCTGGCTCAACTCGTCGAGCATGATGATGTCGGCGCCGGCTTCCAGCGCCTCCTTCAGTTCTCCAAGACTTTCCACTTCGATCTCGACCGGTTTGCCCGGGGCGATCTTGTGTGCGGCAGCCACCGCTTCGGCGATGCCACCGCTGGCGGCGATGTGGTTTTCCTTGATCAGGAAGGCGTCGTAGAGACCGATGCGGTGGTTGTGGCAGCCACCGCAGGTCACCGCATATTTCTGCGCCAGACGCAGGCCGGGCAGGGTCTTGCGGGTGTCGAGCAGTTTGACCTGCGTTTGCGCGACGAAGTCCGCCAGGTACTGCGCACGCGTCGCCACACCCGAAAGCAACTGCAAAAAGTTCAGCGCGCTGCGTTCGCCGGTCAGCAGTGAACGGGCCGGACCTTCCAGATGAAACAACGGCTGATTGGCCTTGACCCGTTCGCCATCGACCACTTGCCAATGCACCGCCACGCGCGGATCGAGCTGGCGAAACACCGCATCGACCCACGCAGTGCCGCAGATGACCGCGTCGTCACGGGTAATGATGGTGGCTTTGGCCAGGCGCTCGGCCGGGATCAGTTGCGCGGTGATGTCGCCGCTGCCGACGTCTTCGAGCAACGCACGGCGCACGTTGGCTTCGATTTCGGCGGTCAGATCGGCGAGACGTAGATTCGGCATAACGGACTCCACAAACAAAGTGATTCGATTATAGGGGCAGGGCGCGAGCCAACCCAAGGCGAGAACGCGCGCGGCTGACTGCATCTGGTCGATTTTTCCGTAAGCCGCGTGCGCGGCGCCGTCGTCACAGAGGGGCGCGGGCATAGGGGAAACCCTGACGCCTATAGCATCGCGGACATCTTTTGCAAGATAATCCGCCTTGTATTTGACGTCATGGCTTTGACGAACGACTCCACCGGGGCAGTGTCAAAACGACGAACCGAATCACCGCTCCAGGAGGCTTGGATGCACAACGACGGGAAAGTAGTGCCTTTGCACAGGGCCGCTGGCGATCAGGCTGATCGCGCGCCGCTTGCCCGCCTGCCGGTGATTCTGCTTCAGGTTCGCGACAAGGCCGCCCAGCAGTTGCGCCACGGCTTGCAGGAGCTGTTCGATAACGCTGACGACACGCTGTTTGAAATGGCTGATCGGGCGCGTAATGACGTTGATCAGAATATCTTTTTCGAAGCCATGCGCGATTTGCGCCTCAAGCGCAAAAACATCGAGCGCGGCTTTCTCGAACAATTCTTCGAAGCCTTTGCCAGCCTTACCCAATACGATCCCGCTGCCGATCGCCTGCCACGCACGCGGGTGATTGAAGAGTCGGCGCCGCGCACCGATGACAGGGAGCGTACCGTTGCCGTGCAAACCATGGTCAGCCGCGTGCTCAAGCGTGATGGCTTCGCGCTTGATCAACTGACGGCACGGTTCAGTGCGCTGCTTGGCAACCGTCTGGAAAATCCGCACAACCCGCTCGGCCCGGCGATGCTCTGCGAGTACTTCTTGCAGGCCGGACGTAACCTCGGCGTCGAAATCAAGGTCAAGCTGATCCTGCTCAAGCTGTTCGAACGCTATGTGCTGGCCGACACCGAACAGCTGTATGCCGAAGCCAACCAACTGCTGCTCGCTACCGGCGTCTTGCCGCATTTGAAACCGGCGACGACGCGGCGCAAGAGCGAGCATGCGTCAGCCGACATTTCCTTCGAAGTACACGACGATCCGCCCCCAGCGGATGACGGCGTGGAGGAAGCGTTCGCGGCGTTGCAGCAATTACTGGTGCATGTGCGTGGCCGTGTCGCGCCCACACTGGAGCCCGGCGCCCCGGCGCAACCGATCAATACGCGCGATCTGCTGCGCTTGCTCTCGCACTTGCAACAATACGTGCCGGCGCTTGAGGCGCAGGAAGACTTCGATCTGCGCAACCAGCTCGAACAATTGCTGACCCGGGTCAGCGTCAGGAGCGGCAAATCCCGTGTGGTCGGCACCGCCGACGAAGATGTCATCAACCTGATTGCCATGGTCTTCGAGTGCATTCTCGAGGATCGCAATGTCCCCGACTCGCTCAAGGCGCTGATTGCCCGGTTGCAGATTCCGATGCTCAAGGTTGCCGTGCTCGACAAGAGTTTCTTCAGCCGCAGCACGCATCCGGCGCGACGCCTGCTCAATGAAATCGCCGATGCCGCCATGGGCTGGAGCGACTGTGACGGCGATGCTCGGGACAGTCTCTACGTGCGCATCGAGCAAGTGGTGCAGCGCCTGCTGACGGAGTTTGTCGATGATCCGGCGATATTCTCCGAACTGCTCGCCGATTTCCTCGCCTTCACCCAGGACGAACGCCGGCGCACCGAGCTGCTCGAACAGCGCTTGCGTGACGCCGAAGAAGGCCGGGCGAAAGCCGACCTGGCCCGGCGTCGCGTCGAACAAGCGTTGCAGCAGGCGCTGTTGGGCGAAGTGTTGCCGGCCTCGGTGCTTGCGTTTGTGCAGCAGGCCTGGAGCAAAGTGCTGCTGTTGACCTGCCTCAAACATGGCGACCAGTCTGCCGAGTGGCAGGCCGACGTGCAGACCATGGAACAATTGATCTGGAGCGTGCAGCGTCATGACGACGCCGAGTCCAGCTTGCGTCTGCTGGCGCTGCTGCCGGGTTTGCTCAAGTCGCTGCGTGATGGCTTGAGCAGCACGGCGTTCGATCCGTTTGCTACCAGTGAATTCTTCAGTGCGCTGGAAGCGCTGCATGTCCGCGTGCTGGAGCGTTCTGATGATACGGATCGCCACGCAACGGGCATGATTGAAGTGTCGCCAGACGTTTTGCAGCTGGGCGCCGACCCCATTGCTGCCGCGACACCGTCGGCGGGTGTGCCACAGGACGACGCCGGCCTGCGCCAGGTTGAGCAACTGCGCATGGGCCATTGGGTGACGTTTGACGACGAGGACGGGCAGGCGTTGCGCTGCAAGCTCGCCGCGATCATCGACGCGACGGGCCAATACGTTTTTGTCGACCGCACCGGCATGAAAGTGCTGGAGCGCAGTCGCACAGACCTGGCCCAGGCGTTTTGCCGTGGCACGGTGCGCATACTGGACGACACCTTGCTCTTCGACCGTGCGCTGGAGTCGGTGCTGGGTCATCTGCGGCGACTCAATCGCGGCAAGTGATCGCGCGGTGGGGGCGGATCGCGGCATACTGGGCGCCAACACAGTCGGCGTTGAAGGAATCGGTATGCAGTTGGATCCCGCTAGCGGGTGGTGTCACGGGGTGCAGATTTGCCCATCGCCCAACTTCAATGAACGCCCGGCGGGCGAAATCTCCCTGTTGGTCATCCACAACATCAGCCTGCCGCCGGCACAATTTGCCACGGGCAAAGTGCAGGAGTTTTTCCAGAATCGTCTGGATGTCACCGAACACCCTTACTTTGCAGGCATCGCTGACTTGCGCGTATCGGCGCATTTTCTGATTGAACGTGACGGCAAGGTCACGCAGTTTGTCTCCTGTCTGGAGCGCGCGTGGCATGCGGGCGTATCGGTGTTCGAAGGCCGCGAAACCTGTAACGATTTTTCCGTGGGCATCGAGCTGGAAGGCACCGATGATCTGCCGTTCACCGATGCGCAGTATCAGGCGTTGACTGCGCTGACCCGGCAGTTGCAGGCACGTTTTCCGGCTATCACCGATCAGCGTATCTGCGGACACAGCGATATCGCTCCGGGCCGCAAGACCGACCCGGGACCGGCATTCGACTGGGCACGCTACCGCGCCGCCCTGGCAAAAGAGGAAGGACAATGAGTTTTCTGGTGTTACTGCTGGCGGTGTGGATCGAGAAGTTTTCGGCCCTGCGCCATCGGCTTCAACGCGACGGCGGATGGATCCGCGAACTGCACAAACTCGAAGCCGGCGAGCGGCTGGCGAAACAGCCCTGGCTGGTGCTGACGATTCTGGTGCTGCTGCCGGTCGCCTTGCTCGGTTTGCTGCTGGTGGTACTGGAACCGGTGGCGTACGGTTTGCTCGCACTGCCGGTGCATTTGCTGGTGGTGATTTATAGCCTGGGCCGTGGCGATTTGCTCGGCGGCCTCGGGCCGTTCCGCGATGCCTGGCGCCGTGAGGATCTGCAAGCGGCGGCGCATGTTGCCAAGCGCGATCTGAATATCTGCGCCGACAGCGGCGAGCAGTTGCTCGAACGTGTGCAGGGGCACCTGTTGTGGCAAGCCTATCAAAGCTTTTTCGCGGTGATCTTCTGGTATTTCCTGCTCGGTCCGGTGGTTGCACTGGCTTATCGCTTGTTGGCGCTGGCCGAAGAGCACGGGCAAAACCCGGCGCTGGTCGAGCGCGCGGCACAGATGCGTCACGCCTTCGACTGGGTGCCGGTGCGATTGCTCGCGGCGAGCCTGGCCCTGGTCGGCAACTTTGTCGCGGTCAGCCGGGTGATGCTGCATGAACTGCTCAACTGGAACATCAGCGCGGCGCAACTGATAAACAAAGTCGGCCTGGCGGCCGGAGAAATCCCGCCGCCGGTGGCCGGTCCGGAAGGCATCACCACCCTCGATTGCCTCTGGGAACTGCTGCTGCGCGCGGCGGTGCTGTGGTATGCCGGGTTTGCCCTGTGGACTGTTCTGGTTCACTGACAAGCCAAAGTGAAATTCATTGTGGTGAGGGAGCTTGCTCCCGCCGGGTGGCGAAGCCGCCCTCGCTGTTAATCAGCCAAAACGCGTCGTCTGATTTGCGCCTGCTGCGCAGCCGAGCGGGAGCAAGCTCCCTCGCCACCGTGATCTTTCATTGTCCTCCTGTTGTTAACCTTAAGTTACAAAACCTCCCTTCGATTTGAGCTATACAGAGATAGCGCCCGATAGTGGCTATCTGCTGTCGCCCTGCGCCTGCCAATAAAAACAAGAAAAACCAAGGGAGACTCCCCGTGAAGAGCTTGCTCTATCCCGCCGTCTCGCTGATGAACCGTCTGAGCTTCGGCATGAAGTTCAGCCTGATCAGCGTGCTGTTTCTGGTGCCGATGCTGGTGACCAATTTCTATCTGGTGCGCGACTCCTATCGCGAATTTCAAGGCACCCGCGTCGAACTGCAAAGCCTCGACCTGCTGGGCAGCAGCCTGAGCCTGCGCCGGGATCTGGAAACCTTGAACAATCTGGTGCAGATCGACGTCACCCTCGGCCAATCCGGCAAGGCGGGTGATGTCGAGGCGCAGATCGGCACGCTCGAACAGGCCCTGTTGGCACGCCTGCAAGGGCTGACAGCAATGACCGAGGACCCTGAACAGATCAAAGTGTTCGACGCCAAGCGCGATGAGATGATTGCTGCGTTCAAGGCCCAGCAGGCGGAGAGTTCGCTGCAAAGCAAAAGTGCCTTGATTGGCAAGCTACTGGCCAGCGCGCAGATTTTCAGCCAGATCATCACCAGTCAGGCCGGATTGAGCCGCGACAACCAGAGTGACATCCGTCAACTCAGCGAACTGCTGACCCTGGTGACGCCGACGGTCACACAAACCCTCGGCGAAGGTCGCGCCATGGGCTCGTATTCATTGGGGCAGGGCTTTCTCAACAGCGCATCGAGTACCCGGTTTGATGAACTGTTGGCGCAGATTGAAAAACTCCAGGCCGAGTACGCCTTGAAACTGCACGACGCCCTCGGTTCCAGCAGCGCAGCGCGCGATACCCTCAGCGCACACGCCGATAGCAGCAAGGCCTCGCTCAAGCAAGCGAGCGAGCTGTTCGAAGAGCAAGTGGTCATGGCCGACACTCTCGATGCGCCGTGGCAGGCGTTCTACGATCAGGTCACGGTGCTCATCGACAAGACTTATCAGCTCAACGAAGCGACCCTGAAATTCCTCGACCGCCAATTGCAGCAACGCCTGGCGCAGAACCGCACGCACATGATTCTGCAGGCGTCTGCACTGTCGGTAGTGTTCGTGCTGATTTTTTATCTCTACGGCGGTTTCTACGCCTCGACCCGCACCACCCTGAAAAGCCTTGGCGCTATGATGGACAAGGTGGCGGCGGGGGACATGACGGTCAACTTCAAGGCCAGCAGCCGTGACGAACTGGGTGAGCTGGGCGAGGTGTTCAACGGCACGGTGAAGAAAATTCACGACCTGATCGAGCGGGTGGGCCAGACCGTCGGCGAGGTCGAGCGTCAGGCCGGGCAGGTCGAAGTGGTGTCGGCGCAAAGCAACCTGGCCGTTGCCGGGCAGCGCACGCAGATCGAGCAAGTAGCGACGGCGATGAACCAGATGTCAGCGACGTCGCTGGAGGTCGCGCGCAGCGCCGCCGCGGCGGTGAACAGCGCCCACAGCGTCAACGACGAGACCCTCAGCGGTCGCGGTCTGGTGCAATCGCAACAAGGCAGCATTGCCGCACTGGCCAGCGAGATCGATCAGTCGGTGCTGGTGATCAATCAACTTGCCAGCGACAGCCAGTCGATCAGCCGCGTGCTCGAAGTGATCAAGAGCATCGCCGAGCAAACCAACCTGCTGGCGCTCAACGCCGCGATCGAAGCGGCCCGGGCCGGTGAGCAGGGACGCGGTTTTGCCGTGGTCGCCGATGAAGTGCGCACCTTGGCCAAACGCACGCAGCAATCGACCGAAGAGATTGAGCAGATGATCGCCAAACTGCATGGCGGCGTCGGCGCGGCGGTGAAGGCCATGGGCATCAGTCATCAGATGGCCAACGGCACGGTGGGGCAATCGGAGAAGGTGCAGCAGGCGCTGGAAAACATTCTTGGCGCCGTGGGCATGATCGTCGATCAGAACCAGCAGATCGCCGCTGCGGTGGAACAGCAAACCGCGGTGGCCCATGACATCGATCAGAACATTGTCGAGATCAACCGCGCCGGCGAGCGCACCGCGCAGGGGGCACACCAGACCGAAGATGCGAGCCGCGCGTTGTCGGTGCAGGTCGTTGAACTCAAACAACTTATCAGCGCGTTTCGCGTCTGAGTCCCACACAAATCCCTTGTAGGAGTGAGCCTGCTCGCGATCGCGGTCTGTCTGAAAAAATATCGGTAACTGACACACCGCTATCGCGAGCAGGCTCACTCCTACAAGGGGATCGGTTACCAGCCGAAGACTTCGCAGCAGTTGGCGGTGCTGGCAGCGGCGAGTTGTTCAGGAGTGATATTCATCAACTCAGCCAGCGCTGCGCAAATCGCCGGCAAATGCGCCGGGCTGTTGCGCTGACCGGGGAACATCGCGGGCGCCATGTCCGGGGAGTCGGTTTCCAGCACCACTGACTCCAGCGGCAGTTCAGGCAAGACCCGATGCATGCGCAACGCCTGCGGCCAGGTCGGTGCGCCGCCCAGACCCAGTTTGAAACCGAGCTTGATGTATTCCCGCGCCTCCTCGCGACTGCCGGCGAAGGCGTGGATGATCCCGGCGCGTTTGAGCTTGAAGCGCTTGAGCGTGGCGATCACCGCCGCATGGCTGCGGCGCACATGGATCAGCGGCGGCAACTCAAAGTCCGCCGCCAATTGCAGCTGCGCCTCGAACAGCGCCTGCTGCCGCTCGCGGTCCAGGGTTTCGATGAAGTAATCCAGGCCGATCTCGCCCACCGCGCACAACTGCCGATGACCGCGTAGCCGTGTCAGCCAATCACCGAGGGCGTTTAAATCGTCGGGGCGATGCTGATCGAGAAACACCGGGTGCAAACCGAATGCGGCATACAAATCCGGATCGCTCTGCGCCAGATCCCACACCCGTTGCCAGTTATCCTCATACACGCCCAGCACGACGATGCGCCGCACGCCAAGGGCGCGACTTTCGGCCAGCAACTCTGCGCGATCGGCGTCGAAGTCGGGAAAGTCGAGGTGGGTGTGACTGTCAATCAGCTCCACGATTCAGTCCCGATGAATACGCTGCTTGAAGGTCCGCGCAATGGCTTGCACGCCCGGTTGGTAATCGTCTTGTTCGACCGCGGCCAGCGCCAGTTCCAGCGCCTTGTCGGCGATCAACTGGTGTTGCTGAGCCATGGCGTTGACCGGCAGCGGCAGGAAGTCCAGCAGTTGCGTGTCGCCAAACGTGCCGAGGCGCAGCGGGCGGGATTTCAGCGGGAAGTCATGCAGCGCGTCGAACACGCCTTGCAGCAGCACGTAGGACGTGGTCACCAGCGCATCCGGCAAATGCCCCAGACGTTGCAGGAGTTCTTCCATCAATTGCTTGCCGCACTCGCGGCTGAACGACTCGGCGTGTTCGACCAGCACTTCGCCTTTGAAGTCGCTGAGCGCTTCGCGGAAACCGGCGGCACGTTCCTGGCTGATGCTCAGCTCGGGGCGGGCGCCGAGCAGCACGATCTGCTTGAGCTGCGGGTCGAGCAGACTTTGCGTCAGATGCAGGCTGGCCTCGCGGTCGTCGCTGATCACCGAACAGAAGTGCTCAGGCTCCATGACCCGGTCAATGGCGATGATCGGCAGTCCCTTGTCTTGCAACTGACGGTAACTGTCATCGCCAGCGGGCAGGCAACTGGCGACGATCAGCGCATCGCAACGACGGGCGCGGAACAGTTGCAGCAACTGCCGCTCGCTGTCCGGCGCATCGTCGGAACTGGCGATCAGCAATTGATAACCGCGCGCCCGTGCGCCTTGCTCCAGCAGCTTGGCGATCCGCGCGTAACTGGGGTTTTCCAGATCCGGCAGGATAAAACCCAGCGTGCGCGTGTGCCGGCTGCGCAGGCCGGCCGCTTGCGGATTGGGCGTGAAGCCATGCAAATCGACCACCGCGCGCACGCGCTCGACGGTCGCATTGCTGATGCGTTGCTGTTCGGCCTTGCCGTTGATGACGTAGCTGGCGGTGGTGACGGACACGCCGGCCAACCGTGCGATATCACTGAGTTTCAACCCGGGATTTCCTTGTTTTTTCGAGCATGCCGCGAGATTTTCGCCAATCCTACCCGATTAGGGCAGGCGACTTATGGCCTACGCGCATCCGACAAGTTGGACTTCAAGGATGGGACATTATCGAGTAACGTGCCGATCAATCTAGATTAAACGTTTCAGCAAGCGTATTTTCTACGTTTCGGACGCTTTTGGCCGGTCCTGCCGTGAAACCGCCAAAACTGCCGCTGAAAAGCGCGGCAGAGCGCCTAAGCTGTGACCATTCAAAACAATACCTGGCGTTGAACTGCGCCAAAAAGGAGATCGCATGCTCGAGCTCACTATAGAGCAGATATCCATGGGCCAGTCGGCCGTGGATAAACCCGCCGCCCTGCAATTGCTCGCCAGCCATCTGGTCGCCGACGGTCTGGTTGCCGATGGCTACCTCGCCGGCCTGCAGGCCCGGGAAGCCCAGGGCTCGACCTTTCTCGGTCAAGGCATCGCCATCCCTCACGGCACCCCGCAAACCCGCGATCAGGTGTTCGCCACCGGTGTGCGCCTGATGCAGTTTCCCGACGGCGTCGATTGGGGCGATGGCCAGATCGTTTATCTGGCGATCGGCATCGCGGCCAAATCCGACGAACACCTGCGCCTGCTGCAACTGCTGACCCGCGCCCTCGGCGAGACCGATCTGGGCCAGGCCCTGCGTCGCGCCAGTTCGCCCGAAGCACTGCTGAAACTGCTGCAAGGCGCGCCGCAGGAACTGGCACTGGACGCCCAAATGATCGGCCTCGGTGTCTCCGCCGACGATTTCGAAGAGCTGGTCTGGCGTGGCGCGCGTTTGCTGCGTCAGGCCGATTGCGTGAGCAACGGGTTTGCCGGCGTGTTGCAGCAAGTCGAAGCGCTGCCACTGGGCGATGGCCTGTGGTGGTTGCACAGCGAGCAAACCGTGAAGCGCCCCGGTCTGGCGTTCGTCACCCCGGACAAACCGATGCGCTACCTCGGGCAGCCGCTCAGTGGTCTGTTTTGCCTGGCGAGTCTGGGCGAAGCGCATCAGGCGCTCCTTGAGCGTTTGTGCGCGCTGTTGATCGAAGGTCGCGGCCATGAACTGGGCCGCGCCACCAGCAGCCGCAAAGTCCTCGAAGTCCTCGGCGGCGAGTTACCCGCCGACTGGCCGAGCGCGCGCATTGCGCTGGCCAACGCCCACGGTTTGCATGCGCGCCCGGCGAAGATTCTGGCGCAACTGGCGAAAAGCTTTGACGGCGAAATTCGCGTGCGCATCGTCGACAGCCAGGACAGCGCCGTGTCGGTGAAAAGCCTGAGCAAACTGTTGAGCCTCGGCGCCCGGCGCGGTCAGGTGCTGGAGTTGATCGCCGAACCCAGCATCGCCGCCGACGCCTTGCCGGCCTTGCTCGCGGCGATTGAAGAAGGCCTCGGTGAAGAAATCGAGCCGCTGCCGGCCGTGAGTCAGCAGCGCGAAGTCATTGCCGATATCGCCGAAGTGCTGGTCGCCCCAGCCTCCGGTAGCCAGTTGCAAGCGATCCCGGCAGCCCCCGGAATCGCCATCGGCCCGGCGCATATTCAGGTGCAGCAAACCATTGATTACCCGTTGCGTGGTGAGTCCGCCGCCATCGAGCGCGAGCGTCTCAAGCAAGCGCTGAGCGACGTACGCCGCGACATTCAGGGCTTGATCGAACGGAGCAAGGCCAAAGCGATTCGCGAGATTTTCATTACCCACCAGGAGATGCTCGACGACCCGGATCTGACCGACGAAGTCGACACGCGCCTCAAGCAAGGCGAAAGCGCTGAGGCGGCGTGGATGACGGTGATCGAAGCGGCCGCGAAACAGCAGGAATCGTTGCAGGACGCGTTGCTTGCCGAACGCGCAGCGGATCTGCGCGACATCGGCCGTCGTGTGCTGGCGCAGTTGTGTGGCGTGCAAACTGCGAACGAGCCTGAGCAACCGTACATTCTGGTGATGGACGAAGTCGGCCCGTCCGATGTGGCGCGCCTCGATCCGGCGCGTGTCGCCGGGATTCTCACCGCGCGCGGCGGTGCCACCGCGCACAGTGCAATCGTCGCACGCGCCCTCGGCATTCCGGCGCTGGTCGGCGCGGGGGCGGCGGTGTTGTTGCTCGAACCGGGCACGCCGCTGCTGCTCGACGGACAACGCGGGCGTCTGCATGTCGATGCAGATGCCGCGACTTTGCAACGCGCCGCCGAGGAACGCGACACCCGCGAGCAACGCTTGAAAGTTGCCGCCGAGCAACGCCATCAACCGGCACACACCACCGATGGCCATGCTGTCGAAGTGTTCGCCAACATCGGCGAAAGCGCCGGCGTGACCAGCGCGGTGGAGCAGGGCGCCGAAGGCATCGGCCTGCTGCGCACCGAACTGATTTTCATGGCCCACCCGCAAGCGCCGGATGAGGCGACCCAGGAAGCTGAATACCGTCGCGTCCTCGATGGTCTGGCCGGGCGACCGCTGGTGGTGCGCACGCTGGACGTCGGTGGCGACAAGCCGTTGCCGTATTGGCCGATCGCCAAGGAGGAAAACCCGTTCCTCGGCGTGCGCGGTATTCGCCTGACCTTGCAGCGTCCGCAAATCATGGAAGCGCAGTTGCGTGCCTTGCTGCGCTCGGCCGACAACCGTCCGCTGCGGATCATGTTCCCGATGGTCGGCAGCGTTGATGAGTGGCGTCAGGCCCGTGATATGACCGAGCGTCTGCGTCTGGAGATTCCGGTCGCTGATCTGCAACTGGGGATCATGATCGAAGTGCCGTCGGCCGCTTTGCTCGCGCCGGTGCTGGCCAAGGAAGTCGACTTCTTCAGCGTCGGCACCAACGACCTGACCCAATACACCCTGGCCATCGACCGTGGTCATCCAACGCTGTCTGCACAAGCGGACGGCTTGCATCCGGCGGTGCTGCAACTGATCGACATCACCGTGCGCGCGGCCCATGCCCATGGCAAGTGGGTCGGTGTCTGTGGCGAGCTGGCGGCCGATCCGCTGGCGGTGCCGGTGCTGGTCGGCCTCGGTGTCGACGAACTGAGCGTGTCCGGTCGCAGCATTGCCGAGGTCAAGGCGCGCATCCGCGAACTCAGCCTGACCCAGGCGCAAACCCTTGCTCAACAGGCCTTGGCCGTGGGCAGCGCCAACGAAGTGCGCGCATTAGTGGAGGCCCTGTAATGGCCAGGATTCTTACTCTGACCCTCAACCCGGCGCTCGACCTCACCGTCGAGCTGGCGCGGCTGGACGCCGGTCAGGTCAATCGCAGCGACGAGATGCACACCCATGCCGCCGGCAAGGGCGTGAACGTCGCGCAGGTGCTGGCCGACCTTGGCCATCAAGTCACCGTCAGCGGCTTTCTCGGTGAGGACAACCTGCAAGCGTTCGAGACCCTGTTTGCCAAACGCGGTTTTGTCGATGCGTTTATTCGCGTGCCGGGCGAGACCCGCAGCAACATCAAAGTCGCCGAGCAGGACGGGCGCATCACCGACATCAATGGTCCTGGACCGAACGTTGACGCGGCGGCGCAGCAGGCTTTGCTCGATCGCCTCTTGCAGATCGCACCGGGGCACGATGCGGTCGTGGTCGCCGGCAGCTTGCCGCGCGGCGTCAGTGCGCAATGGTTGCGTGCGTTGATCGAAAAGTTGAATGAGCTTGGCTTGAAAGTCGCCCTCGACTCCAGCGGCGAAGCCTTGCGCGCCGCGTTGCAGGCCCGCCCCTGGCTGATCAAGCCGAACACCGAGGAACTGGCCGATGCGCTCGGTTGCGAAGTGGTTTCGCCGGCCGCCGAAGCGCAAGCCGCTGCACGCTTGCATGCGCAGGGCATCGAGCACGTGGTGATTTCCCACGGCGCCGACGGGGTGAACTGGTTCAGTGTCGGCTCGGCTTTGCATGCCACGCCGCCGAAAGTCAGCGTCGCCAGCACAGTCGGTGCCGGTGACTCGTTGCTGGCCGGCATGCTCCACGGCTTGCTCAGTGCCGACACACCCGAGCAGACCCTGCGCACGGCCACGGCGATTGCCGCGATGGCGGTGACCCAGATCGGTTTCGGCATCAACGACGCCGCGCACCTGGCGCAGCTCGAACAGGGTGTGCGCGTACGCCCCCTGACAGAACAATAAGAGGGTTTGTCATGAAGTTAGCCATTGTTACGGCTTGCCCCAACGGCATGGTCACCAGCGTCCTGTGCGCGCGTCTGCTCGATGCGGCGGCGCAGCGTCAGGGCTGGAGCACCAGCGTGGAAGTGGTCGATCCGGCGCACCCGGAACGTGAATTGTCGGCGGCGACGATCGAAGCCGCCGAGTGGGTATTGCTGGTGAGTACGGGGACGGTGGACATGACCCGCTTCGTCGGCAAACGGGTGTTCCAGATTGCTCCGGCGCAGGCGTTGCAGGATGTCGAAGCGGTGCTGCGGCGGGGCGCTGAAGAAGCCGAAGTCTACGTCGCCAGCGAAGTCGAACCGGCGATTGATGCGCCGCGTGCGCCGCGCATCGTCGCCGTTACGGCATGCCCGACGGGTGTCGCGCACACCTTCATGGCTGCCGAGGCTTTGCAGCAGACCGCCAAGCGCCTGGGTTATGAATTGCAGGTTGAAACCCAAGGCTCGGTCGGCGCGAAAACTCCGCTCAGCGCAGCGGCCATAGCCGAGGCCGACGTGGTACTGCTGGCGGCGGATATCGACGTCGCCACCGAGCGTTTTGCCGGCAAGAAAATCTATCGCTGCGGCACCGGGATTGCACTCAAGCAGTCCGAAGCTACGTTGAAAAAAGCCTTGGCCGAAGGCGTTGTGGAAAGCGCTGCGGACGCAGGCAAGGCTGCGGCCAAGTCAGAAAAAACCGGCATCTACAAACACCTGCTGACCGGTGTGTCGTACATGCTGCCGATGGTCGTGGCCGGTGGTCTGCTGATCGCGTTGTCGTTCGTCTTCGGCATCACTGCCTACAAGGAAGAAGGCACGCTGGCGGCGGCGCTGATGCAGATCGGCGGGGAAACCGCGTTCAAACTGATGGTGCCGCTGCTGGCCGGTTACATCGCCTATTCGATCGCCGACCGTCCGGGCCTCGCGCCGGGGATGATCGGCGGGTTGCTGGCGGGCACCTTGGGCGCCGGCTTCATCGGCGGGATCATTGCCGGTTTTATCGCCGGTTACGCCGCCAAAGCCATCGCCCGCTATGTGAAATTGCCGCAGAGTCTGGAAGCGCTGAAGCCGATTCTTATCATCCCGTTGCTCGCCAGTCTGATCACCGGTCTGGTGATGATTTATGTGGTCGGCAAACCGGTTGCCGGCATGCTCGCCGCGCTCACCCAGTTCCTCGACAGCATGGGTACCACCAACGCAATTCTGCTCGGTGTGTTGCTTGGCGGGATGATGTGTGTGGACCTTGGCGGGCCGATCAACAAGGCGGCCTATGCGTTCTCGGTGGGGCTGCTGGCTTCGCAGAGTTACGCGCCGATGGCCGCGACCATGGCCGCCGGCATGGTGCCGCCGATTGGTTTGGGCATTGCCACGTTTATCGCGCGGCGCAAGTTTGCCCAGACTGAGCGTGAGGCCGGCAAGGCGGCCTTCGTGCTGGGTCTGTGCTTCATCTCTGAAGGGGCGATTCCGTTTGCCGCGAAAGATCCGCTGCGGGTGATTCCGGCGAGCATCGCCGGCGGTGCGCTGACCGGTGCACTGTCGATGTACTTCGGCTGCAAGCTGATGGCGCCGCACGGTGGTTTGTTTGTGCTGGCCATTCCGAATGCGATCAACCATGCGCTGTTGTACCTGCTGGCGATTGTCGCGGGAAGCCTGGTGACGGCGGTGGTGTATGCGCTGCTCAAGCGGCCTGAGACTGTCGAGCTGGCAGTCGAACCCGTCAACGCCTGACCGACAACACCAAATCCCTGTGGGAGCGGGCTTGCTCGCGAAAGCGGAGTGTCAGATAAAAAAGTATCGCCTGACACGACGTCTTCGCGAGCAAGCCCGCTCCCACAGTTTGATTTTTCTGTGTGGCCGATGTCATGGCGGGTTCACACAGCCATGCTTAAGTTTTCCCTTTTGCAGGGAGAACACCATGAGCGATTTCAACCTCGGGCGCCGTCGCGTCGTGCAAGCCGTCGGTGCCGGTCTGTTGCTGCCGGGGCTGGCGCCGGCAGTGATTGCCTCGGTCAAGGATCGCCCGCAACTCACCGACGGCGTGCAGTCCGGCGACCTGCTCGGCGACCGCGCGATGATCTGGAGCCGCAGCGACCGCCCGGCACGGATGGTGGTCGAATGGGACACCCGCAGCCTGTTCGGCAACCCGCGTCGTCTCGTCTCGGCCCTGGCCGATGCCCGCACTGATTTCACCGCCCGCGTCGAACTCAGCGGCCTGCCCGCCGACCAGGCAATTTTCTATCGCGTGCACTTCGAAGACGCGCAAAGCGGCATCCCCAGCGAGCCATGGTTTGGTCATCTGCGCAGCGTGCCAACGTCAAAGCGTGACTTGCGTTTTGTCTGGAGCGGCGACACCGTCGGCCAAGGCTTCGGCATCAACCCGGACATCGGCGGCATGCGTATCTACGAAGCCATGCGCCTGCGCCTGCCGGACTTCTTTATCCACAGCGGCGACACGATCTACGCCGACGGCCCGGTGCCCGCACAACTGACCACCGAAAACGGGCGCATCTGGCGCAACATCACCAGCGAAGCCAAGAGCAAAGTCGCGCAGACCCTCGACGACTATCGTGGCAATTACCGCTACAACCTGATGGACGAAAATGTCCGACTCTTCAATGCCCAGGTGCCGCAGATCTGGCAGTGGGACGACCACGAAGTGGTCAACAACTGGTCGCCGGGCAAGCAGCTCGACGAGCGCTATCAGGAAAAAGATATCCACAAGCTGGTTGGCCGTGCGCGACAGGCCTGGCTCGAATATGCGCCGATGCGTTTACAGGCGGCGGACGGTGGCGGGCGAATTTATCGCAAGCTGAGTTACGGGCCGATGCTTGATGTGTTTGTGCTGGATATGCGCAGCTATCGCGAGGCCAACGATGACAACCTGGGTGCGGCGAAACCGTTTCTAGGGCGTGAGCAACTGGACTGGCTCAAGCGTGAGTTGAAAGCATCGAAGGCGCAGTGGAAAGTCATCGCCGCCGACATGCCCATCGGCCTTGGCGTACCGGACGGCGAGGTCAGTCCGGGCGTTGCGCGCTGGGAAGCGGTGGCCAACGGCGACCCCGGTCCGGCGCAGGGGCGTGAGCTGGAAATTGCCGAACTGCTTGGCTATCTGCGGGCACAGCAGGTGCGCAATTTCGTGTTTCTGACGGCGGATGTGCACTACTGCGCCGCGCATCACTATCACCCGGATCGCGCGGCTTTTCAGGATTTCGAACCGTTCTGGGAATTCGTCGCCGGACCGTTGAATGCCGGTAGTTTCGGGCCGAATCCGCTGGACAAGACCTTTGGGCCTGAGGTGGTTTTCGAGAAAGCGCCTGCCGAACAAAACACCTCGCCGTTTGCCGGGTTTCAGTTTTTTGGCGAGGTGAATATTGAAGGGCAGAGCGGCGAGATGAGTGTGGTGTTGCGGGATCTGGATGGGGTGGCGGTGTTCGAACAGAAACTACAACCGGTCTGAACACCGCGCCCCCTGTGGGAGCGAGCCTGCTCGCGAAAGCGGTGTGTCAGTTGATAGATATACCGACTGACACGACCCCTTCGCGAGCAAGCTCGCTCCCACATTTGGGTGTGAAAAATGTCAGTAAACATCGCGGCGATAGCGGCCCTGTTCGATCAGACTCTGGACTTCGGCGCTGCCAAGGATGTCATTTAGCGCTTGATCAACGCCAGAAGCCATTCCCTGAAGGCTGCCGCAGATATAGATGACGGCACCATCAGCCAGCCATTGCTTCAATTCATCCGCCAACTCACGCAAGCGATCCTGCACATAAACCTTCTCGGCCTGATCCCGCGAGAACGCCAGGTCCAGCCGTGCCAGATCACCGTTGATCAACCATTCCTCCAGTTCGGCGCGGCAGAGGAAATCGTGTTCGCGATTGCGCTCGCCAAACAGCAGCCACTGGCGCTGCTGGCCGTCGGCAATGCGTGCCTTGAGCAAGCTGCGCAAACCCGCCAGACCGGTGCCGTTGCCCAGCAGAATCATCGGCAGCGGCTCGTTCGGTAGATGGAAACCACTGTTGCGTCGCACGCGCAGGCTGATACTGCCGCCCACTGGCGCATGCTCGGTGAGCCAGCCGGAGCCGACGCCGAGGCTGCCGTCGCTGTGCTGTTCCTGGCGCACGATCAGCTCCAGCACGCCATCGGCGGCGATTGAGGCGATCGAATATTCGCGCATGGCCAGCGGCACCATCGCATCGACCAGCGCTTGCGCATGCAGGCCGACCAGGTGCGCGCGGTGTTCCGGTAGCTGGCGCGAGGCCAGAGCTACTTCCAGCGGCTCGTCGAGGCCGTTGACCTTGACGATGGTCTCGCCTCGGATGCCGAGGCCGTCGAGGAAATGTTCGATGGCCCACGGGCAGTTGCGCGGCAGCACTTCGACCAGATCGCCGGCCAGCCAACTGCTGGTGTCCGGCGCTTTGAGAGCCAGCAGATAAACCGGCGCACCGCTGCTGTCGGGGTTCATCAGTTCGCGGCGCAGCAGCGTCCAGTTGGCGTAGCTCGGCGCCTGCCAGGTTTCGGCCGGTGCTTGCCCGGTGAGCTGGCCGAGTTGAGTTTGCCAGTGGCGCAGGGCGTAGGGATCGCCGCTGTCGACTTCCACCGGAGCAAACAACGACTTGCCCCCGTGTTCGCTCAGCCACTGGTGCAGGCGTTTGGCGAAGCCGCAGAAGTGCTGATACTGGCGATCGCCAAGACCCAGCACCGCATAATTCAGGCTGTCGAGCGCAGAGGCCTTACCGAGAACCTTGCGCTCAAAACCGCGGGCGCTGTCCGGCGCTTCGCCGTCACCGAAGGTGCTGACCACAAACAAGGCGTTGCTCGAATCACGCAAATCCTGCTCGCTGACATTGGCCAGCGGCTGCACCTTCACCGGCAGACCGGCGGCCTGCAATTGGCCGGCGGTCTGCCACGCCAGTTGCTCGGCGAAACCGCTCTGGCTGGCGAAGCCGATCAGCCACGCCGAAGCCTCGCTGGCCGGTTGTTCAAGACCTTTTCGTGCGTCCTTGATGTGCTTTTTCTTGCGCCGACGGTCGAGATACAGCAGCCAGCCGGTGATGAAGAACAGCGGCATGCACACCGCTGCCAGCGTGACGATGATGCGTCCGACCAGACCGAAATAGCTGCCGACGTGCAGCGCATAAATGCTGGTCAGCAGTTGTGCCTTGAAGCTTTTATCGGCGTAGCGGTCGACGCGTTTTACCACGCCGGTTGCCGGGTCGAGGGTGATCTGGTTCAACGCGCGGTCATGCGGTGAGCTGTCGAGCAGGTAGAACACCGTCGCCGGTTGGCCGGCCACCGCCGGCATGCGAATGTTGTACGCGGCCAGGCCGGGGCCGGCGGCGCTGTAGATGCTGCTCCACATCGCTGCGTAGTCGGCCGTCGGCGCCGGGCCTTCCGGCGCCGGGCCGCGACCGCCGCGCACGCGCTCATTTTGCGGCGCGTCGGAAAGCAGCCGGGTCAGGCCCTTGTTGTACCACTCGTACGACCATGACAACCCGGTCAATGCCAGCAGCAGATACACCAGCAGACACCAGGTACCGGCCACCGAATGCAGGTCCCAATTGAACGCGCGACCCTTCTTTTTCCAATCCAGGGTCAGCCACACGCGCCAGCTGTTCCACTGACGTGGCCAACGCAGATACAAACCGGAAAGGCAAAAGAACAGCAGCATCAGGGTGCAGGCGCCGGTGATGTTGCGCCCGGTATCACCCATCGCAAGAAAGCGGTGCAGTTGCAGCATCAAGCCGAAAAAGTCCTGGCCGGTGGCGTCGCCCTTGAACTCGGCGGTGTACGGATCGAAGTAGCGCATCTCGCCACGCCGTTCACCCTTGGGCGGGGTGAAGAACACCCGCGCGGCGTGGCCGCTGTCGGTCTCGACCCAGAGCATCGCGACTTTTTTGCCGGATGCGGCTTCGATGCGTTCTACCAGTTCAACCGGTGGCAGGACCCCGGCGACCTGTTTTTCCACCTGCAGCACTGACGGATTGAGCGCCCGCAGGATTTCGTCCTGAAAGGAATAGGCCGCGCCGGTGATGCCCATCAGGGCCAGCACCAGGCCTGCGGTGATGCCAAAAAACCAGTGCAACTGGAACAGGGTTTTCTTCAACACGTCACTCGCCGTCCGTTCGGAAATTGTCATCACGGCGCGCATTATGCCGTGGGTTATCGAGAAGCGTTCTTTCTTACGCACAAAAGCCCCGTCCAATTGAATGAACGGGGCCGAGCCATACGGCGTATCCCTTGTAGGAGTGAGCCTGCTCGCGATAGCTATCTGTCAGATGAATAGATGCTGACTGATACACCGCAATCGCGAGCAGGCTCACTCCTACAGGTTTCCACCGAAGTCAGAAGTGGAAATTGGTGCTCAACAGCGCCGTCCGTCCCGCCGCCTGGTTGGCGAAGTGGGTCGAGAAGGCTTTGTCGTAATAGGTTTCGTCGGTCAGGTTTTGCACGTTGAGTTGCAGATCGACGTTCTTGGTCAGCTTGTAGGCTGCCATTGCGTCGTAACGCACATACGAGTCGACCATGGTGGTGTTTGCCGTACTGCCGTAGACGTCGTCGACATAGAACGCGCCACCACCGATGGTCAGCTTCGGCGTGACCTGATACGTGGTCCACAGGCTGGCGCTGTTTTTCGGTGTGTTCGGCAGGTCGTTGCCGTCGTTGGCGCGACCGAACGGGCCACCATCAACCTGCTCGCTGTCCATGAACGCGTAACCGGCGAACACCTGCCATTTATCGGTGAGCTTGCCGCTGGCCGACAGTTCGAAGCCCTGCACGCGGGTCTTGCCGGCGTTCTCGTACGAGCTGGTATCGACCTGCACGCGGGCGTTTTCTTTCTCGGTGCGGAAGATGTCGGCGGTCAGCGACAGGCGATCGTTGAGCAGATCCCACTTGGTGCCGATCTCGTAGTTCTTGGTGGTTTCCGGCTCCATGTCGCTGCTCAGCAGGTTGCCGCTGCGATCCGGTGTACCGCCCAACGGGTTGCCTTCCTGGCCTTCGCCGAGGGTGTTGCCCGGCGGGGTCGCCGAGGTGGCGTAGGAGGCATAGATGCTGCCGTTTTCCGCCGGCTTGTAGACCACGCCGAACTGACCGGTGACGAATTCGCTGGTGTCATCGCCCTTGGAGGTGGTGCGGCCGGCGGCGTTGTAGGTTTTGTAATCGGTGTCGAAGTGGTCGTAACGCAGGCCCATGTTCACCAGCCACTGCTCGGACAACTCCAGCGTGTCGAACACGTACAGCGCGTAAGTGTCGGCCTGAGTGTCGGTGCCGGCGTAGTTGCGCGAGATCGCACCGTTCCACGGATCGTTCGGGTTCGGGTTCGACAGCGAGGTGCAGTTGTAACCGCTCGGCGCGCCGATCAGGCCCGGGTTGCAGTTGGTGGTCACAGCGCCGGTGCGCGGCGTGGTGTCAGTGTTGACGTTGTACGAGGATTTCTCGCTCTGCTCGCGGGTGTATTCGACACCGGTGGAGAAGCTGTTTTTGAAGCCGGCCACGTAGAAGGTGCCGAACAGGTCGGTCTGGTTGGTGGTGGTCTCGGTGTTGCTCACCCGAGTATTGGCGCGACGCCAGACGCTGCCGTTGTTGACGTTGCCCTTGCTGTCGTCCGGCTGAGTGAGGATGTAATCCTGCATGCTGGTGCCGTGGCGCAGGGTGTTCTTGATGGTCAGCGCGTCGTTCAGGTCATGCTCGATGGCGAACGTCGCGGTGTCGGTGCGGCCCTTGCGGAAGTCGCGGTCCAGACCGTAGAAGTTCTCATGGTCACCGCCGGCGTACGGCTTGTCCGGATTGGACTTGGTGCGCGGGTTCGACAGCGTATACGGAATGCCAGAATCCGGGGTGTCGTTGCTTTCCAGATGGTAGTAATCGAGGTTGACGCGGGTGTCGGTGCCCAGGCCGAACGCCAGGGACGGCGCGATACCCCAGCGGTCGTAGTCGACCTTGTCGCGACCGGCGACGTTGCTCTCGTGGCTCATCAGGTTGAGGCGGCCGGCAGCGCTGTCACTGAACTGATAATTGCCGTCGAGGGTGTAGCGCTGGGTCTGATCGGAGCCGTAGGTGAAGCCGCCGTCGAACGAGTTGCCCAGGTGGGCTTTCTTGCTCACCAGGTTGATGCTGCCGCCCGCCGCGCCACGGCCGCCAATGGCCGAGTTCGGGCCTTTGCTGACTTCGATGTTTTCAACGGCGAAGATCTCGCGGCTCTGCGCACCGGTGTCGCGCACGCCATCCAGATAGGTGTCGCCCTGGGCATCGAAACCACGGATGAACGGACGGTCGCCCTGTGGGTTGCCGCCTTCACCGGCGCCGAAAGTGATGCCTGGCACGGTGCGCAGCGCGTCCTGCATGTTCAGGGCGCCGGTGTCTTTGAGCACCTGTTGTGGAATCACAGTGACCGAGCGCGGCGTGTCGACCAGCGGGGCGGTGTACTTGGGCGAGGAGGCTTTTTCGACCTGATAGGACGTCGGGTCCTGAGCTTCGCCGGTGATGGCGGTAGCGTCCAGGGCGATGGCATTGCCGGAGGCTTTGCTCTCGGTTTTTTCCGCAGCGAATACCATCTGGCCAGCGGAGCCGGCGGTGATTGCCACACCGATCGCAGAAGCGAGCAGACGTGGTGAACTGACCGGTAATTGAGCGTGTAGACGTGCCATTTTTATTCCCCTCCCCAAGGATTTGAGGCGGCGGAATATAGGGTAAACAGGTATTCGTATCAATTGCGAAACATTGCTAACTGCACTGAATTTACATTCTTTACAATTTCACCTTACGGTTTTTGCCCTTTCGTTCGTCTCCCGGGTTTTACACAGCCAATAAGAATCAATACCATTGGCGACTCTTTGCTATCAGGTGACATTGCCATGCTGCTGCACATCCCCGGACTGTTCGCAAAAGAAGAGGTGCAGCGCATTCGCCAGGCTCTGGAGCAGGCGGATTGGGCCGATGGCAAAATCACTGCGGGCTTTCAATCGGCGAAGGCCAAGCACAACCTGCAACTGCCTGAAGGCCATCCACTGGCCAAGGAGATCGGCGCGGCGATGCTTGAGCGGCTTTGGAAGAATCCGCTTTTCATGTCTGCCGCGCTGCCGCACAAAGTGTTTCCGCCGTTAGTCAACTGTTACACCGCGGGGGGCAGTTTCGATTTCCATATCGACAACGCCGTGCGCCAGCCCAAGGGCAGCATCGAGCGGGTGCGCACTGACCTGTCGGCGACACTGTTTTTCAGCGAGCCGGAGGATTACGACGGCGGTGAGCTGGAAATTCAGGACACCTACGGTACGCAACGGGTGAAGCTGCCGGCTGGCGACATGGTGTTGTACCCCGGCACCAGTTTGCACAAGGTCAACGCCGTCACCCGTGGCGCGCGTTATGCCTCGTTTTTCTGGACGCAGAGCCTGGTGCGCGAAGACAGCCAACGCGCATTGCTGTTCGAGATGGACGGTGCAATTCAGCAGCTGACGCATGACGTTCCCGATCACCCTTCGTTGATTCGCCTGACCGGCACGTATCACAACCTGCTACGGCGTTGGGTCGAGGTATGAGTTTCCAATTACGCCGCGAAGAAATCCTCGATGCCGCGGGGTTGGCGGCGATGCTTGAAGAAAGTCCCGCCCGCGCCGCGCAGGCGATTTTGCTCGCGGCGGGCGAGGGCGAAGTGGAAGCGCAGGCGTTGCTTGGACAGATTCTGCTCGACGGCCATGGGATCGCACAGGATCAACCCTTGGCACTGCGCTGGTTCGGCATCGCCGCCGGACGCGGGCATCTGATGGCGCGCAACATGCTTGGGCGCTGTCATGAGCATGGCTGGGGTTGCGCGGCGGATGCCTCGGTTGCCGCGCAGCATTATCGAATCGCCGCGCAGGCCGGGCTGGATTGGGCGATGTACAACCTCGCCAATCTGCTCGCGACCGGGCGCGGTGTGGCGGTGGATCATCGCCAGGCGCTGGCGCTGTATCGGCGCGCGGCTGAGTTGGGCCATGCGAAATCGATGAATCTGCTCGGGCGCTATCTGGAGGAAGGGCAAGTGTGTCCGGCCGATCCTGCTGCGGCGCGCGACTGGTATCGGCGCTCGGCTGAGGCTGGGGATTTTCGTGGGCAGTTCAGTTATGCCGCGGTGTTGGCGGGCGAGGGAAGTATCGATGAGGCCATTCTCTGGCTTGAGAAGGCCCTGGCCGGCGGTAATCTGAATTTCATGCGAGTATCTAGCCAGACGCTCGCTGATGCGACAGATCCGATGATCCAAGCCCTGGCGACCCGATATCAGTTGCGTGCAGATGAACTGAGCCGCACCGCATAACCCTGTGGGAGCGGGCTTGCTCGCGAAGGCGCTGGGTCATTGCAGACGATGCTGACTGACACGACGCTTTCGCGAGCAAGCCCGCTCCCACAAAGGGATCTTCATGTGTCTATCACATACAAAAAAGCCCATGACACGTCATGGGCTTTTGTCTTGCAGCTAACAGCTTGAAGCTCGAAGCTCGAAGCTGCTCCTTAAACGTAAAACGACTTCAACGGCGGAAACCCGTTGAACTCGACCGCGCTGTAACTGGTGGTGTACGCACCGGTCGACAACCAGTACAGACGATCACCGATCGCCAGGTTCAGCGGCAAGCCGTACTTGTAGTTCTCGTACATGATGTCGGCGCTGTCGCAGGTCGGGCCGGCGATCACGACTTCTTCCATCTCGCCTTTCTTCTCGGTCCAGATCGGGAACTTGATCGCTTCGTCCATGGTTTCGATCAGGCCGGAGAACTTGCCCACATCGGTATACACCCAGCGCTCGACGGCGGTGCGCGACTTACGCGCAACCAGCACCACTTCGCTGACCAGAATACCGGCGTTGGCGATCAGCGAACGGCCCGGCTCCAGAATGATCTCCGGCAGGTCATCACCGAAGTCTTCTTTGAGGAAGCGGATGATTTCCTCGGCGTAGGTTTCCAGGCTGTTGGTGCGGGTGATGTAGTTGGCCGGGAAGCCACCGCCCATGTTGATCAGCTTCAGGTGGATGCCGTCTTCTTCTTTCAAGCGCTCGAAGATCACTTTGACCTTGGCGATCGCCGCGTCCCAGACGCTGATGTCGCGCTGTTGCGAGCCGACGTGGAACGAGATGCCGTACGGCACCAGGCCCAGGTCGCGGGCGAGGATCAGCAGGTCCATGGCCATGTCGGTCTGGCAACCGAACTTGCGCGACAGCGGCCAGTCAGCGGTGGTCGAGCCTTCGGTGAGGATGCGCACGTAGACTTTCGAACCCGGTGCCGCCTTGGCGATGTTACGCAGGTCGGCTTCGGAGTCGGTGGAGAACAGACGCACGCCCTTCTCATAGAAGTAGCGGATGTCCTTGGACTTCTTGATGGTGTTGCCGTAGCTGATACGGTCAGCGCTGACGCCGCGATCCATCACTTTGTCCAGCTCGTAGATCGAGGCGATGTCGAAGCTCGAACCTTTGTCTTTGAGCAGGTCGATGATCTCGACGGCCGGGTTGGCCTTGACCGCGTAGTAGACCTTGGCGAATTCGAAACCGGCGCGCAGGTCATCGTAGGCCTGGGCGATCATCGCGGTATCGATCACCACGAACGGGGTTTCCTGTTTGTCGGCGAACGCCTTCATTTTGTCAAAAGTGGCGCGCGCGAAATAATCTTCGACGTTGATCGACATGCTGGGAGCTCCTATGGGCAAACTCTAAAAAACAATGGGTGCAAATGAACGCCCTCCGTATCCCCACTTTGGTTCGCCTACTTCCCAAGGCATGTCGCCGAAAGCAAAAAGGCCACGGGAATGAAGCTTCCCTTGGCCTTGCTGTCTCGTCGTCAGTACTTGAGCCGGATGGATCGTTTCCAGCATGGACGTTCGGCGCGAACTTTAGGGCGTGAGGGGCCTGAGATCAACTAAAAATGTCGCGTTTCTGCACGCTTCTGACGTGCGTCGCGGATATCACTCTTTGTAGCCGACCGAGATGACGGACAGATGTTCCCGGGGAATTTGCCGGTGTTAAATATGCCTGCACGTTCAGGGCTGTTGCCAGCCAAGTTGCTGATAAGTGTGATAGCGGCAACATCGGCGATGTTGGCAACGAGAGTTGGACGTGGAGGCGCATTTGGCTGGTGTGGCGCAAGGCTTCGCACGGTCGGAGGGCACCGTAGTGTTGATATTTTTTTCCAGCCTTTGAAAAAAACCAAAACCTGTGGCGAGGGAGCTTGCTCCCGCTGGGCTGCGAAGCAGTCCTCGCGTTCTTTTTCAAGGTAGGGCCGCTGCGCGACCCAGCGGGAGCAAGCTCCCTCGCCACAGTGGGTTACGCGACCACCGCCTCAGCCGGCGAGACGATATTGGTTTTCATCCCCCGCGAACGCCCCGAGCTCAGGTACGCCGCAATCGACTCCTGCGTCACCTCGCCAAGGAACACCCGCTCGGCATCCATCACCGGCAGCCAGGAACGGTTGAACTCGTACATGCGCGACAACAGGATGCGCAGGTGCTCGTCGTACGCCGCCGTGGCGTTGAACTCGCGCAGGAATTGCGCGCAGGTGCCGGTCTGGCGGTGCAGGTCGCGACGGCGCACGTAACCCAGCGCCTTGTTCTCGGCGCAGGTGACCACCACATAGCGGCGATCGTGCTCATCCATCAATTCCAGCGCATCGGCAACCGGCGTTTCCGGGCTGACCGACGGCGCGTTGTCCGCCGCGTCTTCCGCCTTCACCAGCAGAAGGCGCTTGAGCGTGCTGTCCTGACCGACGAAGTTGCTGACGAAGTCGTCTGCCGGATGCGCGAGCAGGGTGTCGGGATGATCAATCTGCAGCAGTTTACCGGCGCGGAAAATCGCGATCTTGTCGCCCAGCTTGATGGCCTCGTCGATATCGTGGCTGACCATGATCACCGTCTTGTTCAGCGCCCGCTGCATCTCGAAAAACTCGTTCTGGATCATCTCGCGGTTGATCGGGTCGACGGCGCCGAACGGCTCGTCCATCAGCAGCAGCGGGGCATCGGCTGCGAGGGCGCGGATCACACCGATACGCTGTTGCTGACCACCGGACAGTTCACGCGGGTAGCGATGCAGATACTGCTTGGGTTCCAGCTTGATCATGCTCATCAGCTCGCGGGCGCGGTCGTGGCATTTCTGTTTGTCCCAGCCGAGCAGTTTCGGCACGACGACGATGTTCTCTTCGATGGTCATGTTCGGGAACAGACCGATTTGCTGGATCACGTAGCCGATGTTGCGGCGCAGGGTCACTTCGTCGAGATCGGTGGTGTCTTCGCCATTGATCAGGATCTTGCCCGAGGTCGGTTTGATCAGGCGGTTGATCATTTTCAGCGTGGTGCTTTTGCCGCAACCCGATGGCCCGAGGAACACGCAGATCTCGCCTTCATTGACGGTCAGGCTTACCGAGTCCACGGCTTTGACGTCTTTGCCGTTGCTTTGGAAAGTCTTGCTGAGGTTTTGAAGTTCGATCATTTAAGGAGTCCTTTTGGAGTCAACGAGCGTTGCAGCCATTGGAGAAACAGGTCGGCGAAGATCGCCAGAAGACTGACCAGCAGCGCGCCGACGATGAGCATCGACATGTCACTGCGGCTGATGGAGGCGAGGATCAACACACCGAGGCCGCCGGCACCGATGGTCGCGGCAATGGTCATCACGCCGATGTTCATCACCACGGCGGTGCGCACGCCGGCGAGGATCACCGGCACCGCAATCGGCAGTTCGACCATGCGCAGGCGCTGGCCGAAGGTCATGCCGATGCCGCGTGCGGCTTCGCGGATGCCCGGCTCGACGCCGGTCAGGGCGAGGTAGGTGTTGCGCATGATTGGCAGCAACGAATAAAGGAACACGGCGGTGATTGCCGGCAGCGGCCCGAGGCCTTGGCCGAACTTGGAGTAAAACGGCAGCAGCAGGCCGAACAGGGCAATCGACGGCACGGTCAGCAGCACTGTGGCGCTGGCTTGCAAGGGACCGGCGAGGCTGGGAAAGCGCGTCATCAAAATGCCCAGCGGCACGCCGATGACGATCGCCAGAGTCACGGCGATGCCGACCAGAGTGATGTGCTGCCAAGTCAGGTGCAGTACCTGCTGCCAGTCGAGATGGGAAAAGGCGTTTAGAAATTCCATGACTTCTCCTCTCTTAATTCAGTGGGTGCTGGCGCAGGAAATCGGCGGCAACGGACGATGGGCTCTCATGATCAACATCGACCCGCGCGTTCAGCTGGCGCATGGTTTCGTCATCGAACAGTTCGGCCAGCGGCTTCAGTTGTTCGGCCAGTTTCGGGTTGGCGTCCAGCGTGGCCTGACGTACCACGGGAGCTGCGGTGTAGTCGGGGAAGTAGTGCTTGTCGTCTTCCAGCAACTTCAGGCCGAAGGCATTGAGACGACCGTCGGTGGTGTAGACCAGGCCGGCAAACACCTGGCCGTTACGCAGCGCGGTGTAGACCAGGCCGGCGTCCATCTGGCGGATGTTCTTGCGGGTCAGGTTCATGCCGTAGAGATCAACCATGCCGATCAGACCGTCGGAGCGGTTGGCGAACTCGGTGTCCAGCGCCACCAGGTGATTGGTCTTGGCCTCGGCGCGCAGCACTTCGTTGAGCTGGCTGATGTTGCCGATCTGCGGATATTGCTCGGCGACTTTTTTCGGCAGGGCAAGGGCGTAGGTGTTGCTGAACTTCGACGGGGTCAGCCAGATCAGGCCTTTTTTCGCGTCGAGTTCTTTGACCCGGGCGTAGGACTGCGCGCTGTCGAGTTTTTCCGTGACATGGTTGTAGGCCACCAGCGACACGCCGGTGTATTCCCAGAGCAGGTCCAGTTGCCCGCTTTCGTGGGCGCTGCGGGCGAGGTTGCTGCCCAGGCCGCCGGTAATCTGCGCGTCGTAGCCTTTGCTGCGCAGGTACTGCGCGGTGATTTCGGCGAGCAGGGTCTGTTCGGTGAACACCCGGGCGCCGAGGCGAATGAGCGGTTTTTCAGCGGCTTGGGCGATGCCTACGAACAGCAGGACGCAGCCCGCTATCAATCCCAAAGGCAAGCTAAATCGTTTCATAAATATTCCTTCGCAAAAGCCTTAAGACGGGCGCAAACCGCGTTCCAGCCAGAGACGGCTGGCGAGGGTGACCACGCCATCGAGCAACAACGCCAACAGCGCGGTGCACGCGGCGCCGAGCAGCAGTTGCGGCTGATTGTTCAGGGCGATGCCGGGGAAGATCAGGCTGCCAAGGCTGTTGGCGCCGATCAGGAACGCCAGCGGTGCGGTGCCGACGTTGATTGCCAGTGCGACACGCACGCCGCCGACGATGATCGGCACGGCGTTGGGCAATTCGACTTTCCACAGCACCTGACGCGGGGTCATGCCGATGCCGACGGCCGCTTCTTTCAGCGATCCCTGGACATTTTTCAGCCCTTCGTAGGTGTTGCGCACAATCGGCAGCAGGGAGGCGAGGAACAGGGCGAAAATCGCTGGGCCACTGCCGATGCCGAGGATGCCCAGCGCGATCGCGAGCACGGCCAGCGGTGGCACGGTGTTGCCGATATTGAAGATCTGCATGAAGCGTTCGGCGCGGCCGACCATGGTCGGGCGGCTGAGGAAGATGCCGGCGGGGAGGCCCACGACAAGGGCGGCCAGCATGGAAGCGAGGACGAGAATCAGATGAGCTTGCAGGTAAAACAACAAATCGTCGCGGTAGTGCTCAATCGTGTTGACGCCGATCCAGTGGACCAGCAGGGCCAGGAGCGCGATCACCACCGCACCTCCCATTAGCCCTTTGCCATAGCGGATAGCCACAGGCGGACTCCTTTTTTTGTAGTCGGCGGACGCAGTCCCGAGTGGCAAGCCAAGCCTTGGCTGCCGGGAAAGTCATTCGCGAAAAGTAGCTGTTTTTCAGCACCGGCCAAGCGGCGTGAAAGCGAGCCATGAGCGCAGCCTCGTCAGGCTAACTTGCTGATTTTTCAGCCCCTGACGAAAGTTCGTAACAGGGGATGGACGTCTCCGTGCGTTAAAAGGTTCCCATCTGCGGCAGCATTTGGCCACCCTTAATGTGCTCAACGGTTCGGTTATTGCAGCGAGTTGGGCTATAATCGCGGCCCTTTTTTGAATCACCGCCAGGCGATTTCCCATGACCCAACAGGCCGCCGAAGTCGCGAAACGCCGCACTTTCGCCATTATTTCCCACCCCGATGCCGGTAAAACCACGATCACCGAAAAGCTCCTGTTGATGGGCAAGGCGATTGCAGTGGCCGGTACGGTGAAATCCCGTAAATCCGATCGCCATGCGACCTCCGACTGGATGGAGATGGAGAAGCAGCGGGGTATTTCCATCACCACGTCGGTCATGCAGTTCCCCTATCGCGAACACATGATCAACCTGCTCGACACCCCGGGCCACGAAGACTTCTCCGAAGACACCTACCGCACCCTGACGGCGGTCGACTCGGCCTTGATGGTGCTCGATGGCGGTAAAGGTGTAGAGCCACGGACCATTGCGCTGATGGATGTCTGCCGTCTGCGTGACACGCCGATCGTCAGCTTCATCAACAAACTCGACCGTGACATCCGCGACCCGATCGAACTGCTCGACGAAATCGAAGCCGTCCTGAAGATCAAAGCCGCGCCGATCACCTGGCCGATTGGTTGCTACCGTGACTTCAAGGGCGTGTACCACCTGGCCGATGACTACATCATTGTCTACACCGCCGGTCACGGTCACGAACGTACCGAAACCAAGATCATCGAGAAGCTCGATTCGGACGAGGCGCGCGCGCACCTGGGCGACGAGTACGAGCGCTTTATCGAACAGCTGGAACTGGTGCAAGGCGCCTGCCACGAGTTCAACCAACAGGAATTCCTCGACGGTCAACTGACCCCGGTGTTCTTCGGTACTGCGTTGGGCAACTTTGGTGTCGACCATGTGCTTGACGCAGTCGTCGATTGGGCACCGCGTCCGCTGGCCCGGGTCGCCAACGAGCGCACCGTCGAGCCGGTGGAAGAGAAGTTCTCGGGCTTCATCTTCAAGATCCAGGCGAACATGGACCCGAAACACCGCGACCGCATCGCCTTCATGCGGATCTGCTCGGGCAAGTACGAGAAAGGCATGAAGATGCGCCACGTGCGCACCGGCAAGGACGTGCGCATCGGCGATGCCCTGACGTTCTTCTCGTCCGAGCGTGAACAGCTCGAAGAAGCTTTTGCCGGCGACATTATCGGCTTGCACAACCACGGCACCATTCAGATCGGTGACACCTTCAGCGAAGGCGAAGCGCTGAGTTTCACCGGCATCCCGCACTTCGCCCCGGAACTGTTCCGTCGCGTGCGTTTGCGTGATCCGCTGAAGTCCAAGCAACTGCGTCAGGGTCTGCAGCAGTTGGCCGAAGAGGGCGCGACGCAGGTGTTCTTCCCGGAGCGCAGCAACGACATCATTCTCGGCGCCGTCGGTGTGCTGCAGTTCGATGTGGTCGCCAGTCGTTTGAAAGAGGAATACAAGGTTGAGTGCTCGTATGAGCCAATCACTGTGTATTCCGCGCGTTGGATCGAGTGCAGCGACAAGAAGAAGCTTGAGGAGTTTTCCAACAAGGCGGTGGAGAACCTGGCGCTGGATGGCGGGGGGCATTTGACCTATCTCGCACCGACGCGGGTGAATCTGGCGTTGATGGAAGAGCGCTGGCCGGATGTGAAATTCCGTGCGACGCGGGAACATCATTAAGGTTTGAGTTGTTTTTCTGAAAGCCCCTGAGGTGTAGGCCTTGGGGGCTTTTTTATGGGCTGCCGGTTTTGGTCTTGGCGGCCTCTGGGCCGACCAGGCTTTGGGTTGATTGGGGGGAAATCCGTTGCTGCGGGTGCTGCCGCTGGCGGTTTCGCTCTTACAGCGAGTCCCTTTTTCAAACGCCAAAAAGGAACCAAAAGGCTTTGCTCCTGCGTTCGGCCCTCGCAGGCTCGGGTTCCTTCGCTGCGGGATCGATCCGGGCGCAGCGTCTCCGGTTTGCTTCGCTGCACCTCCTCTCGCTGTGTTTGGCTTCGCCAAACGGTCGCTGCGCTCCCACGCCCGGATCAATCCCTCCGCTCAGCCTTCCGAAGTCGCCCGTGGATCAAGATCAAGAGCGGTACTCGAGCTAACGCTCATTGTTGAGTGGGGCGGCTTCGCCGCGGGCAGCTGCGCTGCTTTGCTTTTTTGTGGGAGTGAGCCTGCTCGCGATGACGTCCTCATAGCCAATCTGTCTCTGCAAGATTCACCCTGTCCCTGTGGGAGCTGGCTTGCCAGCGATGGCGACCTGACAGTCGACCTATTTCCAGCCGATGTACTCGATCCAAATTGTGGGAGCGAGCCTGCTCGCGAAGGCGGCCTGACAGCCGACCCGTTTCCCACAGATGTATTCGATTCAAATTGTAGGAGTGAGCCTGCTCGCGATGACGTCCTCATAGCCAACCTGTCTCTGCCAGATTCACCCTGTCCCTGTGGGAGCTGGCTTGCCAGCGATGGCGGCCTGACAGTCGACCTATTTCCAGCCGATGTACTCGATCCAAATTGTGGGAGCGAGCCTGCTCGCGAAGGCGGTTTGCGACCGACGATTTCTGTTCGATGCACTCAATCCGACTCGGCTGTTGAAGACAGCGATTTTGAAAAGCAAAGTCGAAAGTTCGCAGCCTGCGGCCGCTCCAGCGGATTGTAGGGCGAATCCTTTTTTTGTGGTTTGGTGTGCTTGGGTACGACAACTGGCATGCTGACCGTTAGTGTTCATTCCCCGCAAGTCGTTTGAAGAGGTCAATGGAGTGACAAGCCGACTGAATCACCTGCTGCGCCTCAAAAGCTATTTCACCCCCATGGCCTGGGTCCTCGCCGCGCTGTTGTTCATCAATCGACTCAGCGCGATGGTCAAGCTGTTCATGGCGTTGTACCTGCGTCAGGAGTTGGGGCTGGCGATCGAGACGGTTGGCTGGTTGCTCTCGGCCTACGGCGCAGGGTTGCTGGTCGGTTCGATGCTTGGCGGCTGGCTCAGTGATCATGTGCGCACGGCGCGGCTGACGGCGGGGTTGTTTTTCGTTTCGGTGTGGGTGTTGACGCTGTTGGGGCTGGTCACGAAAGTGCCCTGGCTCGGCGGTCTGTTGTTGCTCAGCGGTGTTATAGACGGGGCGATTCGTACGCTGCATCAACGCTTGATCATGGAATATTGCGAGGTCGCGCAACGTTCCCGAGCGCAGGCGCTGAGCCGGGTCGCGCGCAATCTGGGCATGGCGGCTGCCGGGGTGGCGGGTGGGGTGTTGGCGCAGGCGGATTTTCGCTGGGTATTTTTCGGCAGTGCGGCGATGACGATGCTGGCGTTGCTGTGGTTTGTGCGTACGACTTGGCGGCGGCCAGTGCTGGTGCTTGAAGAAAAATCCGTCGATGGCTCAAGCGTGCCGTATCGCGACAAGCCGTTCCTGTGGTTGCTGGCGGCGACGGCCGTATTGGGCATCGCTTTTGACACGGTCTACAGCACGCTGGGCAATTATCTGCGTGATTACTTCCACTTGAGTACCGAAGCGATCGGCTGGCAGTTCGGGCTCAATGCGCTGCTGGTGATCGCGTTGCAGATCCCGCTCTCGCATTCGGTCGAGCGCTGGGGCTCGCGTTGGCAGATGCTCGTCGGCAGTGTGCTGTTGGCCTGTGGGCTGGGCATGTTGCCGTTCGGTTCCGGGTTGGCTTTCGTCTGTTTGTCGACGCTGATCTGGACGCTGGGCGAAGCGTTGTTCATGCCGCCATTGAACGTGCTGGCGATGCAGTTTGCCCAGAGCGGCAAGAGTGGTCAGTACTTCGGGTTGTTCTTCATGAGTTGGAGCGCCAGCGCGCTGTTGTCGCCGGTGCTCAGCGGTCAGCTCTATGGTCAGTTTGGCGGGCACAGTGTCTGGCTGATGAGTGCGCTGTTGGTGCTGATCTCCATCCCGCTGACCTGGCAGGCCACGCGTGGCACTTAGCTGTTTCGGTTATTGGCGTTATTCGAAAGCAGTCTGTCCATCGATGGCATTTCTGCCTGCTCGTTCGCGTCCTAAGTGGTGAGTCGGACGGTTCGCAACTAGATTTCATGCGAAGCCAATCCGGCAAGCATGTCTTAGCGCAACAGGATGGAGTGGGCCATGAAAAGCAGATTGCTACGGGTTTTGATGCTGTTGAAAGTAATGGTGATGCTGTCCCTCGGCACCGCAACGGCCTGGGCCGAGTGCGAGGATCATGATTCGCAGGCGTTTAATGGGCAAGTCGGGCACAGCGGTGTGATGCTCGCCAAGTCCGAGTCGGAGCCTGGGAATCAGGGGCAGGGTGGCAGTGCCGGTGATAACGACGAGACCACCGATGAGCCGGATTCCGACGATATGGGTGATGAGGGCGATAGCCAGACGTAGATAACCGGCGAAAGAAAACCCCTTCTGCCTCGACTGATGCGCAATCGAGGTGGAAGGGGTTCTGGTTGAAGCATGAATCCCTGAATCAACTCAAATCCCCTGTAGGAGTGAGCCTGCTCGCGATGGCGGTGTGTCAGTCGCTGAAAATGTTGACTGAATGACCGCTATCGCGAGCAGGCTCACTCCTACAGTGGGTTTTGCGTACGCCTGAGGGTTTGCTTACGCCGCGCCGTCGAGAAATTGCTCGGCGTAGTGGCAAGCCACTTGCCGATTATCCAGCTCGCGCAGCAGCGGCTCTTCCGTGCTGCAACGCTCGGTCGCGTACGGGCAGCGTTTGTGGAAGGCGCAGCCCGGTGGCGGGTTCAGCGGGTTGGGCAGTTCGCCGACGATTTTGATTTTCGGTTTGTTCGGGTCCGGGTGAATGGTCGGGGTCGCCGACAGCAGCGCCTGAGTGTACGGGTGCAGCGGGCGCTCGTAGATGGCGTTTTTCGGGCCGAGTTCTACCGGGCGACCGAGGTACATCACCATCACGTCATCGGCGACATGCTGCACCACCGCGAGGTTGTGCGAGATAAACACGTACGCGGTGTTGAATTCCTGCTGCAGGTCCATGAACAGGTTCAGCACCTGCGCCTGAATCGACACGTCCAGCGCCGAGGTCGGTTCATCCGCCACCAGCACTTTCGGTTGCAGCATCATCGCCCGGGCCAGGGCGATACGCTGGCGTTGGCCGCCGGAGAACATGTGCGGATAACGCTGGTAGTGCTCGGGACGCAAGCCGACCTGCTTCATCATCGCCTGGACTTTCTCGCGACGTTCAGTGGCCGACAGCTTGGTGTTGATCAACAGCGGCTCGGCCAGTTGATCACCGACTTTCTGCCGAGGGTTCAACGAGGCGTACGGACTCTGAAACACCATCTGCACGTCTTTGCGCAGTTGCTTGCGTTGGGCCTTGTCGGCACCGGCGACTTCCTGGCCGGCGATCTGCAGCGAACCGGACGACGGCTCTTCGATCAGAGTCAATGCGCGGGCGAGGGTGGACTTGCCGCAACCCGATTCACCAACGACGGCGAGGGTCTTGCCGGCTTCCAGTTCGAACGACACGCCGTTGAGAGCGCGCACGGTCGCGTGGCCCTTGAACAGGCCACGGGAGACTTCGTAGTGACGGGTCAGGTCGCGGGCGGTAAGTACGACGGCCATTACGCCACCTCCTGGTTCAGCGGGTAGAAGCAGCGGGCGAGGCTGTTGCTTTTCGGATCAAGGCCCGGACGCTGGGTACGGCAGTTTTCCTGCACATACGGGCAGCGCGGCGACAGCAGGCAGCCCTGCGGACGGTCGTAGCGGCCCGGGACGATGCCCGGCAAGGTCGCCAGGCGTGAGGCGCCGAGGCTGTGCTCGGGAATCGCCTTGAGCAGCGCTTCGCTGTACGGGTGCGCCGGGATGTCGAACAGTTGCGGCACCTGGCCGACTTCCACGGCCTGGCCGGCGTACATCACGCAGACGCGCTGGGCGGTTTCCGCGACGACGGCGAGGTCGTGAGTGATCAGCACCAGCCCCATGTTCTGCTCTTTCTGCAACGCCAGCAGCAGGTCCATGATCTGCGCCTGAATCGTCACGTCGAGTGCCGTGGTCGGTTCGTCGGCGATCAGCAGTTTCGGTTCGCCGGCAATCGCCATGGCGATCGCAACACGTTGGCTCATACCGCCAGACAGTTGATGCGGGTAGGCCTCCATACGGCTGGCAGCGCCCGGGATTTCAACTTTTTCCAGCAGTTCGATCGCACGCTTGCGCGCTTGCTTGCCGGACATTTTCAGGTGCAGGCGCAGCACTTCCTCGATCTGGAAACCGACGGTGTAGCTCGGGTTCAGCGCGGTCATCGGGTCCTGGAAAACCATCGACAGGTCTTTGCCGACGATTTGCCGACGCTGACGATTGCTCAGTTTGAGCATGTCCTTGCCGTCGAAGCTGAGCGAGTCGGCGGTGACGATGCCGGGATGCTCGATCAGGCCCATCAGCGCCATCATGGTTACGGATTTACCCGAACCCGACTCGCCAACGATGGCCAGCACTTCACCCTTATCGACTTTGAGGTCGAGACCGTCGACGACCGGCGTAGCGGTCTTGTCGCCGAAGCGAACGTTGAGATTCTTGATTTCCAACAATGACATGTGAATCTCCTCAGGCGGCGTTCTTGAGTTTCGGGTCCAGCGCATCGCGCAGGCCGTCGCCCATCAAGTTGATTGCCAGCACGCTGAGCAAAATGGTCAAACCAGGCAGACTTACCACCCACCAGGCGCGTTCGATGTAGTCGCGGGCCGAGGCCAGCATGGTGCCCCACTCCGGGGTTGGCGGTTGTACGCCGAGGCCGAGGAAGCCCAGAGCAGCGGCGTCGAGAATCGCCGAAGAGAAGCTCAGGGTCGCCTGCACGATCAGCGGCGCCATGCAGTTGGGCAGCACGGTGATGAACATCAGACGCGGCAAGCCGGCACCGGCCAGGCGCGCGGCGGTGACGTAGTCGCGGTTCAGTTCGCCCATCACGGCGGCACGGGTCAGACGCACATAGGACGGCAGCGAAACCACGGCAATCGCGATCACGGTGTTGATCAGGCCAGGGCCGAGGATGGCGACGATCGCCACAGCCAGCAGCAGCGACGGCAGGGCCAGCATGATGTCCATCAGACGCATGATGGTCGGGCCGATCATCTTCGGGAAGAAACCGGCGAACAGACCCAGCAGGATCCCCGGGATCAGCGACATCACCACCGACGACAAGCCGATCAGCAGCGACAGGCGCGAACCCTGGATCAGACGCGACAGCAGATCGCGGCCCAGCTCATCGGTGCCGAGCAGGAACTGCATCTGCCCGCCTTCAAGCCACGCCGGCGGCGTCAGCAGGAAGTCACGGTATTGCTCGCTCGGGTTATGCGGCGCGACCCACGGCGCGAAAATCGCGCAGAAGACGATCAGCAGCATAAACAGCAGGCCGGCCACTGCGCCCTTGTTCTTGGAGAACGCCTGCCAGAATTCTTTGTACGGCGACGGGTACAGCAGGCTTTGATCCACGGCGGACGTGGCGGTGGCTACTGAGGAAGTTGGAGTGCTCATGGGTATTGACCTCAGCGCTGATGACGGATGCGTGGGTTGGCAAAGCCGTAGAGGATGTCCACCACGAAGTTGACCAGAATCACCAGGCAGGCGATTAACAGGATGCCGTTTTGCACCACCGGATAGTCCCGGGCGCCGATGGCTTCGATCAGCCATTTGCCGATGCCGGGCCAGGAGAAGATGGTTTCGGTCAGGACCGCACCGGCCAGCAATGTGCCGACTTGCAGGCCGACCACGGTCAGCACCGGAATCAGCGCGTTACGCAGACCGTGCACGAAGACCACGCGCGATGGCGACAGGCCTTTGGCCTTGGCGGTGCGGATGTAATCCTCGCGCAGCACTTCGAGCATCGACGAGCGGGTCATCCGCGCGATCACCGCCAGCGGAATGGTGCCGAGCACGATGGCCGGCAGGATCAGGTGATGCAGCGCGTCGAAGAACGCGCCGGTGTCATCGGCCAGCAGCGTGTCGATCAGCATGAAACCGGTGCGCGGCTCGATGTCGTAGAGCAGGTCGATCCGGCCGGAAACCGGGGTCCAGCCCAGGCTGACCGAGAAAAACATGATGAGGATCAGGCCCCACCAGAAGATCGGCATCGAATAGCCCGCCAGGGAGATGCCCATCACCCCGTGGTCGAACAGCGAGCCTCGTTTGAGTGCCGCAATCACCCCGGCCAGAAGGCCCAGAATGCCGGCGAACAGCAGGGCGGCCATGGACAGTTCCAGGGTCGCCGGGAAGAGGGAGGTGAACTCGGTCCACACGCTTTCACGGGTGCGCAGGGATTCGCCGAGGTCGCCCTGAGCCAGTTTGCCGATGTAATCCAGATATTGGGCATACAACGGCTTGTTCAGTCCCAGGCGTTCCATTGCCTGAGCGTGCATTTCGGGGTCGACCCGACGTTCGCCCATCATCACTTCCACGGGGTCGCCAGGAATCATGCGAATCAACGCGAAAGTCAGCAAGGTGATGCCGAAGAACGTGGGGATCAACAACCCCAGTCGGCGGGCAATAAAACTAAACATCTTGTGTGGTACCTCATCAGCCGGTTAGGCGTACGCGGTGGCCCTGGGGTCAGGGCCACCGCGCGTTTCTTATCTACTTCACCTGGGTGGTGGCGAAGTTATTAGTGGTGAGAGGGCTGATGTAATAACCCTCTACGTTATTGCGCATTGCGGTAAACATCCGAGTATGGGCCATGCTGATCCATGGCTGATCCTGATTAAACAGCACCTGGGCCTGTTCGTAGAGTGCGGCGCGTTCGGCCGGATCTACTTTAGCCCGTGCTTCATCCAGCAGTGCCTGGAATTTCTCGTTGCACCAGCGTGCGTAGTTTTCGCCGTTCTTGGCGGCCTCGCAACTGAGCATAGGCGTCAGGAAGTTGTCCGGGTCACCATTGTCGCCGGCCCATCCGGCCGAGACCATATCGTGCTCGCCGGCCTTGGCGCGTTTAAGCATCTCGCCCCATTCCATCACGCGGATGTCGATCTTGATCCCGACTTTCGCCAGGTCAGCCTGCATCATCTGCGCGCCGAGCATCGGGTTGGGGTTGGTCGGGCCGCCGCCGTTACGGGTGAACAGGGTAAACACGGTGCCTTCCGGAACTCCGGCTTCCTTGAGCAGGGCGCGAGCCTTGTCGAGGTCGCGTGGCGGGTTTTTCAGGTCGTGGTTGTAGCCCAGCAAGGTCGGCGGGTAGGGGTTGACCGCCACCGAAGCGTTGCCCTTGCCGAACAGGGCGTTGACGTAGGCTTCCTTGTCGAAGGCGATGTCGATGGCCTTACGCACGCGCACGTCGCTCATGTATTTGTGCTGGGTGTTCATGGCGATGTACGACACGGTCATCGCGTCCAACTCGTCGACTTTCAACTTGCTGTCTTTCTTGATGCTCGGAATGTCATCGGGCTTGGGATACAGCGCGATCTGGCATTCGTTGGCTTTGAGCTTCTGCAGGCGCACGTTGTTGTCGGTGGCGATGGCCAGAATCAGCGCATCGGCCGGTGGCTTGCCACGGAAGTAGTCCGGGTTGGCCTTGAAACGCACTTGCGCATCCTTGGCGTAGCGCTGGAAGACAAACGGGCCGGTGCCGATCGGTTTGTTGTTGAGGTCGCCGGTCTTGTTGGTCTTGAGCAACTGGTCGGCGTACTCGGCCGGATAGATCGCGGTGAACGGCATGGCGACGTCGGCCAGGAACGGCGCTTCGCGACGGGTCAGGGTGAATTTGACGGTGTAGTCGTCAACCTTTTCCACGTTTTTCAGCAGTTCCTTGAAGCCCATGCTTTCAAAGTACGGGAAGCCCACGCTCGACAGTTTGTGCCACGGGTGATTGGGGTCCAGTTGACGCTGGAAGCTCCAGAGCACGTCGTCGGCGTTCATCTCGCGGGTCGGCTTGAAATAATCGGTGGTGTGAAACTTGACGCCTTTGCGCAGGTGGAACGTGTAGGTCAGACCGTCATCGCTGATTTCCCAGGACTCGGCCAGCGCAGGCACCACGTCGGTGGTGCCTGGCTTGAAGTCGACCAGACGGTTGAACACGGTCTCGGCCGCCGCGTCGGCGGTGACTGCAGTTGTGTACTGGACCACATCGAAGCCTTCCGGACTGGCTTCGGTGCAGACCACCAAGGGTTTGGCCGAGACGCCCATGGCGGCGCTCAGCAACGCAGCCGCGATGGCCGCACGTAGGGGAAGCATTTTCATCGATAACCCTCTGCAATCGGTTGAAGACAAAAAACCGAACGGCCGACTCATCATGAGTCAGCCGCCGGTTGCGTTTTTACAAAATGTTGAACGGGATGGTGGTCACGAGACGGAACTCGTTGATGCTGCCGTCAGCCTGGTTTTCGCTGGCACGGTGAGCGGTGTAGGTGCCGCGAATGGTCGTGGCCTTGAGCGGGCCGCTCTGTACCGCGTAGGTTGCACCCACGCCGTATTCATAGTGGTGCTCGCCGTCCATTGCCTGCACGCCGTCGTAGCCGCCACCCTTGTAGTGAGTGCCGTCGATGCCCCAGCCGCGCGCCTGGTAGATGTTGAATTTCAGGCCTGGCACGCCGTACTCGGCCATGTTGAGGCCGTAGGACACCTGGAAGGATTTCTCGTTCGGGCCGTTGAAGTCCGAGAGCAGGGAGTTGGCCAGGTAGATACCGTTGGTTTCGTGCAGGTAGTCGAAGTACTCGTTACCGTTCACTTCCTGGTAGGAGAAGGTCACGGTATGCGCCTGATGCGTCAGGCCGAACGACAGCGAGTAGGTGTCGTTGTCGATGTCGCCCAGCAGCTTTTTGCCTTCGTCGACGGTTTTGTAGTAGTTCAGGCCAGTGGTCAGGCTCAGCACCGAGCTGTCGCCCAGCACATGGGTGGCGCCGAAGTAGTATTGGTTCCACAGGTCTTCGGCCTGGGTGCCCCACAGGCTGGTCGTCAGGCTGGCGAACGGCTGGTAGGAAATACCGGCAGTGTTGACGTGATCGGCTTCGGCATTGATGTCGCCGTATTCGGAGCGGAACTTGCTCAGGCTTTCTTCGGTACGTGGCGAAACGCGGTCGAAGGTGGCGACGTCGAACGCCAGGTTGTTCAGCTCTTCGCTGTGGATCGCAATACCTTCGAAGCTCGATGGCAGCGGACGGTTACCGATCACATCGACCTGCGGGCTGCTGAAGTTCATGCGGCCGGCGGTCAGTGTGGTGTTGGAAATGCGCGCCTTGACGTTGGCCAGGCCCAGTTTGCTCCACTGGCCTACTGCGTCACCGCCTTCACGGGTCAGGGTCCGGTTGTTGCCGGCGCCTGGACGGGTGCCCGGCGCACCGCCGTTGTTGGCGGCGAGATTTTCGCGGTCACGCTCCAGCGCGATCGCGTTGTAAGCCGCCACTTCGGTGCTGAAACCGACAGTACCTTCGGTGAAGCCCGAGTTGTACTTGACGATCGTGCCTTGAACCCAGTTGATACGGCGATCGGTTTCGGTGGACTGGCCGTTCTTGCGGTAAGCGAACTTGCCGCCGCGCTTGAGTTGTTCGTTGGCGTACCAGTTACGGGTCGAACCGCTGATCGATTGCCCTTCGAGGAAACCGGTGGCTTCGGCCTGGGCGCTCTTCTCGTTGACGGTCACTGGAGTGAACGCCTGGCTTTGGGTTTCCGCATAAGCCGTGGCGGTAATGCTGCTGATGGCCAGGGCCAGTATCGCGGTGCTGCTCAGTTTCATGGGTGAAGCTCCTTTACTTTCTTTTTATCCCGGCTTTTTTTGGTATGCCGGTTATTGGTTTAGAACTCGTTCACACACCGCAAACGTTTGCAAAAAGCCGGATTGGCGAATTTCGGCAAAGCGCTTGCGTGGGGGGAGTAGACGGCTCCCCCCAGCGTTGCGGCTAATCGGTTGGTTTAATCGATACTGACACCCGAGAACACGTTGCGGCCGAACGGGCTGACTTTGAACCCTTCGACTTTGGCGCTTAACGGCTGGTTGACCGTCGAGTGAGCCACAGGCGTGATCGGCACTTGCTGTTTAAGCAATTGCTGGGCCTGATTATAAAGCACGGTGCGCTGGTCGCGATCGGTGACGACCTTGGCTTCTTTGATCAGCTTGTCGTAAGCCGGATCGCACCACATGGAGTAGTTGTTGCCGCCAATGGCATCGCAGCTGTACAGCGTGCCTAGCCAGTTGTCCGGATCCCCATTGTCGCCGGTCCAGCCGATCAGGCTGATGTCGTGCTCGCCGTTCTTGGTGCGCTTGATGTACTCGCCCCATTCGTAGCTGACAATCTTCACTTTCAGACCGATTTTGGCCCAGTCGGACTGGAGCATTTCGGCCATCAGTTTGGCGTTCGGGTTGTACGGACGCTGCACCGGCATCGCCCACAGGGTGATTTCGGTGCCTTCTTTCACACCGGCAGCCTTGAGCAGCTCCTTGGCTTTTTCCGGGTTGTAGGCGGCGTCCTTGATGGTGTCGTCGTAGGACCACTGGGTCGGTGGCATGGCGTTGACGGCCAGTTGGCCGGCGCCTTGATATACAGCGTTGAGGATCCCCTGTTTATTCACCGCCATGTCCAGCGCCTGACGCACTTCCAATTGATCGAAAGGCTTGTGGCGCACGTTGTAGGCGATGTAGCCGAGGTTGAAGCCCGGCTTGGAAATCAGTTGCAGCTTCGGATCGGCCTTTAGCGCTTCAACATCGGCAGGGCGCGGGTGCAGGGTGATCTGGCACTCGTTGGCCTTGAGTTTCTGCACGCGTACGGAGGCGTCGGTGTTGATTGCGAAAATCAGGTTCTTCAGCTTGACCCGGCTCGGGTCCCAATACTCGCTGTTGCCGGTGTAGCGGATGTTCGAGTCTTTCTGGTAGCTCTTGAAGACGAATGGCCCGGTGCCAATCGGCTTCTGGTTGATGTCGCTCGGTTTGCCTTCGGTCAGCAGTTTGTCGGCGTATTCGGCGGACAGAATCGAGGCGAAGCTCATGGCGATGTTCTGGATAAACGCGGCGTCAACACTGTTGAGTGTGAACTCCACGGTCAGCGGCCCGGTTTTCTCGACCTTGGCGATGTTCTTGTTCAGACTCATCCCGTTGAAGTACGGAAATTCGGTGGGATAGGCCTTACGGAACGGGTGCTGCGCGTCGAGCATGCGATTAAACGTAAACAGTACGTCGTCCGCGTTGAAATCGCGGCTCGGCTTGAAGTAAGGGGTTGTATGAAATTTCACGCCTTCACGCAGGTGAAAGGTGTATTTCAGGCCATCTTCGGAAATATCCCATTGGGTCGCCAGGCCGGGTACGACATTGGTCGCGCCTTTTTCAAACTCGACCAGGCGGTTGTACAGCGGTTCGGCGGCGTCGTTGTCGGTGGCCGTCGTGTATTGCGCGGTATCGAAACCCGCCGGGCTGCCTTCGGAACAGAACACCAGACTGTTGCTGGCGGCGTAACTGGCGGACGTGGCGGCCAACAGGCCGGCGCCCAGCAATGCGGAAAAAACCAAGGTATGGCGCATGACGCTCCCTCTTTTTTTAGTGTTGTGCAATGCGCCGCGGTCTCAATCCAGAGACGTTGTGGCCACATTGAGCTCAATCCAATACGTACGGCAAAACCGATAGCCCACGCAGCCACTGGTCAGTAAGCGACGGTAGGGACCGTACTACTGGCAGTAAATGCGTAATTGCCTGAATAATCGTAGGAAAAGGCGACACGTTCTATGCGATGCAGTTATCTGCAACAGAAGTAGGTGTAGGCAATTTCCTAATTCACGGCAGGTAAAACAACGGCGACGTCAGAAACGTCGCCGTTGCAGTGCCTTATTTGCTGACGCTGACGCCGTAGAAGGAGTTCAAGCCGAACGGGCTGATCTTGAAGTCCTGCACGTTGGCGCGCATGGGTTGATACACCGTCGAGTGAGCGATAGGTGTCATGGGAACTGCATCTTTGAGGACGTGTTGCGCCTGTTTGTACAGCTCGGTGCGCTTGCCCTGGTCGGTGGTACGTTTGGCTTCTTTCACCAGACCGTCGAACTTCTTGTCGCACCACTTGGAGAAGTTGTTGCCGCTCAGCGAGTCGCAGCCGAACAACACGTTGAGCCAGTTGTCCGGGTCACCATTGTCACCGCTCCAGCCAATGATCATGGCCTGGTTCTCACCACCTTTGGAGCGCTTGATGTACTCGCCCCATTCGTAGCTGGTGATCTTCACTTTCAGACCGATCTTGGCCCAGTCGGACTGGAGCATTTCGGCCATCAGTTTGGCGTTCGGGTTGTACGGACGCTGGACCGGCATCGCCCACAGGACGATCTCGGTGCCTTCCTTGACGCCAGCTTCCTTGAGCAGCTGTTTGGCTTTCTCAGGGTCGTACTTGGTGTCTTTGATGGTGGTGTCGTAGGACCACTGGGTCGGCGGCATGGCGTTGACGGCCAGTTGGCCGGCGCCCTGGTAAACCGAATCGATGATCTGCGGCTTGTTCACGGCCATGTCCAGCGCCTGGCGTACGCGCAGGTCAGCCAGCGGGTTTGGCTCGTTGCTGCCCTTGACCTTGTCCATCACGTTGTAGGCGATGTAGCCGAGGTTGAAACCGGCTTGGTCAGGCATCTTCAGCGATTTGTCTTCTTTCAGCGCTTTCAGATCGGCCGGACGCGGGAACAGGGTGACCTGGCACTCGTTCTTCTTCAGCTTCTGGATGCGCACCGACGGGTCGGTGGTGATGGCGAAGATCAGGTTGTCGATCTTCACGTCATCCGGCTTCCAGTAATCCTTGTTGCCGGTGTAACGGATGTTCGAGTCTTTCTGGTAGCTCTTGAACACGAACGGGCCAGTGCCGATCGGCTTCTGGTTGATGTCGGCGGCTTTGCCATCCTTGAGCAACTGGGCAGCGTATTCGGCGGACTGCACCGAGGCGAAGCTCATGGCCAGGTTCTGGATGAACGCGGCGTCGACTTCTTTCAGGGTGAACTTGACGGTGTGGTCGTCGACTTTATCGATCTTGGTGATGTTGGTGTCCATCCCCATGTCGGTGAAGTACGGGAATTCGGTCGGGTACGCCTTACGGAACGGGTCGTCCTTGTTGATCATGCGGTTGAACGTAAACAGCACGTCGTCGGCGTTGAATTCACGAGTCGGCTTGAAATACGGGGTGGTGTGGAACTTGACGCCTTCGCGCAGGTGGAAGGTGTAAGTCAGGCCATCGTCGGAAATGTCCCATTTGGTCGCCAAGCCAGGAATCACGGCGGTGCCGCCGCGCTCGAACTGGGTCAGGCGGTTGAACATGGTTTCGGCTGAGGCGTCGAAGTCGGTTCCGGTGGTGTACTGGCCTGGGTCGAATCCGGCCGGGCTCCCTTCGGAGCAGAACACCAGGTTAGTCGCAGCGGTTGCGAAGGGTGCGGAGGCTAACAAGCCTGCGCCGACTAGAAACGGAATGACCGCGTGTTTAAGCATGTTGGCCTCATGATTTGTTGTCATTTTTTAGTTGTGAGGTACGACCTCGTGAGTCGTGCCTGCGGATACTTATGCAGGCCCCATACCCAATGCAAGATCCAGAGCGGTCGGCGGCGTTAAACGGTGGCACGAACGTACCTTAATGTCGCATCCGTATAACTTTTGACGCATTTGACCGTTTGCGGGTGGTTTTTGCGGTGCATTCGTGGCACCAAAGTGGTGCGCTGGTCACGTTGTGTGCGCTGGGCTGGGGCTTGGTGTTACTTATTTATACCGTTGGGTAGGGGCGGGCTTGAGGGGTTTCCGGGGTTGGCTGGGGTGGGGTGGTTTGGGGCGCGGGATTGGTGAGTTTTACTTGGTGCAACTGGGTGTTTCGATTGGTGGCACCTTTGGGGCTTGGCGGCCTTTGGGCCGGCCATGCTTTTGGGGTTTGGGGTGAATATCCGTTTTTTGCGGTAGTGCGGCTGGCGGTTTCGCCCTTACGGCGAGTCACCTTTTCCAAACGCCGAAAAGGTAACCGAAAAGGCTTGCTCCTGCGTTCGGCCCTCGCAGGCTCGGGTTCCTTCGCTGCGGGATTGATCCGGGCGCAGCGTTTCCGGTTTGCTTCGCTGCACCTCCTACCGCTGTGTTCGACTTCGTCGAACGGTCGCTGCGCTCCCACGCCCGGATCAATCCCTGCGCTCAGCCTTCCGACGTCGCCCGTGGATCAAGATCAAGAGCGGTACTCGAGCTAACGCTCATTGTTGAGTGGGGCGGCTTTGCCGCGGGCAGCTGCGCTGCTTTGCTTTTCTGGGGGAGCGAGCCTGCTCGCGAAGGCGGCCTGACAGCCGACCTGATTTTGGGGATGTACTCGATCCCATGTAGGAGCGAGCCTGCTCGCGATGAGGCCCTTTCAGGCAACCGATGACTTGGGATTGTTTAAATCCGATGCGAAATTACCCGAACCTTCCCACAAGGTTTTCAGGTTGTCCGTCGGACGTCCGCTCTCTAGGCTTGGGGCGTCGTTGGTTGTTCAGCGATCGGGTGTGAGAACCCGACATTCATAGTCATTCAGTGCCCAGCCCCGCATAATTGCCGCCAGCAAGTCCGCTGCATGCAAGTGCGTTATGGCGGCTCTGTGCGGGCGGGCTTATGTCCGGCCGGGTGCCTATGACCGGTTTTCTCACCCCGCACAAAGCTGCCACCTCTTCGCCGTGTGAGAAACGGCATCGAGATGGCTCAACCTCATAGGTGAAGCGCATGACCAAACCAGTCCCCGACCCACCCGAACAAACCCCAACCCCCCTCGAAGCCGCGCTGCGTGCCGACGATCAAGCGAAAAACCGCGAAGCCATAAAGCGTGCCCTCGATTTCTATCTCTGCCCTCCACCCAGCAAGCCCCATCCACCCAGCACAATGTTTGTGATCCAGCCAGACATCGACACCGAAAGCTTGCTGGCCCATGCCTGTGAATCCCTCGCTTCAGCCAACACGCTGGCGAGCGATTTCGCCGATCAGCTTGGTCGTCCGCAGCGCAATACGGCGCTGGCGATTCAGCAGATCATCATGCTGGCGGAGCTGGCGGTGAATCGGGCGCTGGATCGGGTTGATCCGCGTACGTAATCAGTCAGGGCCACCGCGTTATCGTTTTTCGCGGGCAAGCCCGCTCCCACAGGGGTATATGCGATTTTCAAAATGCTACAAAACCTGTGGGAGCTGGCTTGCCAGCGAAAGCGGTGGATCATTCACTACAAATCCCAGGCACAAAAAAACCGGCAACCATCTACTGATTGCCGGTCCTTCATTCAGCCAAACTCAAATCACTGCATCAACACTTCAATAGAGCCATCAGCAGTCATGCTCACCTGACTGGTGCCGGCTTCAACTTCCGGAGTGACCGGTGCGGAATCCATGGCGGCGGCTTTCATCATCATCGGCGCGCGCAGGTAGGGTTGTGGATAACCGTTGCTGTTGAGGTTCAGGTTGATGATTTTGTAGCCCTTGCCGCCCAAAGCATCGGTGGCCAGTTGCGCGCGGGCCTTGAAGGCGGTGACGGCTTCTTTGAGCAACTGGTCTTCGCTGGCCTTGCGGGTCGGGTCGGCGATGGCGAAGTCCATGCCGCCCATTTTCAGGTCGGTCAGCAGCTCGCCGGTGAGTTTGGACAGGGCGGCGAAGTCGGTGCTTTCCAGGCGCAGTTCGGCGCGTTCGCGCCAGCCAGTGATTTTCTGACCCTTGGTGTCGTAGATCGGGTAGCTGTTGCGGCTGCCGGTGCGCAGGGTGATGTCTTTGACTTGCTTGGCCTGGGCGGTTGCCTTGTTCATGGTGGTGCTGATGGCGGCGGCGAGTTTGGCCGGGTCGGTGTTTTGCTCTTCGGTGTAGAGCGTCACGATCATCTGGTCACGGGCCACTTCCTGGCTGACTTCGGCGCGCAGGGAAATCTGGTTGTAATGCAGCTCATCGGTGGCCAGGGCCGGAAGGCTGGCGACGCTGCCGACGGTCAGGGCGAGGAGGGCGGCGCTGCGGCGAAAGGTGTGCATGAAGGCTCCTTGAATGAGGCGCAGGTGTCGGGTCGGGCCTGCGTGAACCATCAGACTCTAGCTTTTATGATCCGGTTCGCCCAGTTACAACTTCTATACAGATCAGCCTGGTAGGGCGGCAGTGCTTTTGTGGCGAGGGAGCTTGCTCTTGCTCGGCAGTGCTTTTGTGGCGAGGGAGCTTGCTCCCGCTCGGCTGCGCAGCAGTCGTAAAACCTGTTTCCGCAAATTTCGATCGGGCCACGTTGCCGAGTTTGGGCCTGCTGCGCAGTCCAGCGGGAGCAAGCTCCCTCGCCACAGGTTGCTGCGCGCTAACCCGGTTGACCGGGAAGGCCTGTGGTCGTTTGCCGCACTTTCGCCTCTGACCCCCGCGCCTTGGTTATACTCCGTGCGATCCGCCTGGAGCGCTCATCAGGAGAGCTCATGCTCGCCCCCGTACAACTGACTTCCGCCACTCGCCAGAATCTCTGGCGGCTGACTTTCATCCGCACCCTGGTGCTCGCCGCGCAGGCCGGGTCCGTGGGCCTGGCCTACTGGCTGCAATTGTTGCCGTTGCCGTGGGTGCAACTGGCGATGACCCTGGGCTGTTCGATTCTGCTGTGCGCGTTCACCGCCGTGCGACTGCGCACGTCGTGGCCGGTGACTGAGCTTGAATACGCGCTGCAACTGGCCTGCGATCTGGTGATCCACAGCGCGCTGCTGTATTTCTCCGGCGGTTCGACCAATCCCTTCGTTTCTTATTATCTGGTGCCGCTGACCATCGCGGCGGTGACGCTGCCGTGGCGTTATTCGGTGATCCTGTCGGGTATCGCGCTGGCGTTGTACACCGTGATGCTGACGCGGTTTTACCCACTGGAAACCTTGCCGGTCGCCCGTGAGAATCTGCAGATCTATGGCATGTGGCTGAGCTTCGCGCTGGCCGCTGCGGTGATCACGTTTTTCGCCGCGCGCATGGCCGAAGAGCTGCGCCGGCAGGAAGAATTGCGCGCGATTCGTCGTGAGGAAGGTCTGCGTGATCAGCAGTTGCTTGCCGTTGCGACCCAGGCCGCCGGTGCGGCGCATGAGCTGGGTACGCCGCTGGCGACCATGAGCGTGTTGCTCAAGGAAATGCAGCAGGACCACCCGGACCCGCTGCTGCAGGACGATCTGAAAGTGCTGCAGGATCAGGTCAAGCTGTGCAAGGAAACCTTGCAGCAACTGGTCCGCGCCGCCGAGGCCAACCGACGTCTGGCTGTGGAAATGCAGGACGTGACTGACTGGCTCGACGAAGCGCTGAACCGCTGGCACTTGATGCGCCCGGAGGCCAGTTACCGCTTCCAGCGTCTCGGTCAGGGCACCGTGCCGCGCATGGCGCCGCCGCCGGATCTGACCCAGGCCTTGCTGAATCTATTGAACAACGCCGCCGATGCTTGCCCGGAGAATCTGCAGGTTACGCTCGACTGGGATTCGGAAACCCTGACCATCAGTATCCGCGACCACGGCGCCGGTGTGCCGCTGGCCATTGCCGAGCAAATCGGCAAACCGTTTTTTACCACCAAGGGCAAAGGTTTCGGCCTGGGCCTGTTTTTGAGCAAGGCCAGCGTGACACGCGCCGGCGGCTCAGTGAAACTCTATAGTCATGAGGAAGGCGGCACGCTCACCGAGCTGCGCCTGCCCCACGGCGCCCGAGGAGACCAACATGAGTGACGAAATCCAAGTCGAAGGCGAAGAACTGCCGCACCTGCTGCTGGTCGACGACGACGCGACCTTCACCCGCGTCATGGCCCGCGCCATGGCCCGCCGTGGCTTTCGCGTCAGCACTGCCGGTTCCGCCGAAGAAGGCCTGACCATTGCCCAGGCCGACCTGCCTGATTACGCCGCGCTGGACCTGAAAATGGACGGCGACTCCGGACTTGTCCTGCTACCCAAGCTGCTGGAACTTGATCCGGAAATGCGCGTGGTGATTCTCACCGGTTATTCGAGCATTGCCACTGCGGTCGAGGCGATCAAGCGCGGCGCCTGCAATTACCTGTGCAAACCGGCCGATGCCGACGACGTGCTGGCCGCGTTGCTCTCCGAACACGCCGACCTCGACAGTCTGGTGCCGGAAAACCCGATGTCGGTCGATCGCCTCCAGTGGGAACACATCCAGCGCGTGCTCACCGAGCATGAAGGCAACATCTCCGCCACGGCCCGCGCGCTGGGCATGCATCGCCGCACCTTGCAGCGCAAACTGCAGAAGCGCCCGGTTCGTCGCTGAACCTGCGCTGAACGACTATCGCCAGCCCTCGCGATGACACGCACCGATCCTCTATGATCGGTGCGTGTCTGTTGTTTTCTTTATCGAGCCTTATTCATGAATCAGAACGCTGAATATTCCGCGGTCAACGATGCTGTGCGCGGGCAGTTTTTTCGCAAGGTGTGGGCGATCATCACGCCGTACTGGCGCAGTGAAGAGAAGGGCATGGCCTGGACGCTGCTGATTGCAGTGATCGCGCTCTCGCTGCTCAGCGTGGGGATCTCGGTGTGGTTCAACACCTGGTACAAGGATTTTTACAACGCTCTGCAAAAGAAGGACGAAGCGGCGTTCTGGCAATTGATTCTGTATTTCTGCGGCATCGCGGCCGTGGCGATTATCGGTGCCGTGTACAGGCTTTATCTGACCCAGATGCTGACGATTCGCTGGCGCGCCTGGCTCACCGAAAAGCACTTCTCTCGTTGGCTCGCCGACAAGAATTACTACCAACTGGAGCAGGGCGGTTATACCGATAACCCGGACCAGCGGATTTCCGAAGATTTAAACAACTTCACGTCCAACACCCTTGAGCTGGGTATCGGGCTGCTGCGCAATGTCGTCAGCCTGGTATCGTTCTCGATCATTCTCTGGGGCGTTTCGGGCAGCATCGAAGTCTATGGCATCACCATTCCCGGTTACATGTTCTGGTGTGTGTTGGTGTATGCGGTGGTGGGTAGCTGGCTGACGCATTTGATCGGTCGCCGCTTGATCGGCCTGAACAACCAACAACAACGTTTCGAAGCCGACCTGCGTTTCTCCATGGTGCGGATTCGCGAAAATGCCGAAAGCATCGCGTTGTACAACGGCGAGCCGAACGAAAACCGACGGTTGAGCGCCCGTTTCGGCAACGTCTGGCACAATTTCTGGGACATCATGAAGGTGTCCAAGCGCTTGACCTTTTTTACTGCCGGTTACAGTCAGGCGGCGATCATTTTCCCGTTTATCGTTGCCTCGCCGCGTTACCTTGCCGGCAAGATCGAACTCGGTGAACTGATGCAGATCAGCTCGGCATTCGGCAACGTTCAGGAGAGTTTCAGCTGGTTCATCAGTGCGTACCAGAGCCTCGCCTCCTGGCGCGCCACCTGCGACCGTCTGTTGAGTTTCCGTCAGGCCATGACTGACAACGAGCAGCGCACCCCGGCCATCGACGTGCAGAATCAGGGCAGCGAATTGCAGGTGCACAATCTCGGGCTGGACCTGGCCGATGGGCGTCATCTGCTGACCGATGCAGACATGACCGTGGAGCCGGGCGAGCGGGTGATGCTTAGCGGTCGGTCCGGCAGCGGGAAATCGACATTGCTGCGGGCGATGGGCCATTTGTGGCCGGCGGGTCACGGCAACATCCGTTTGCCGGCTGCGCGCTATCTGTTTTTGCCCCAGAAACCCTATCTGCCGATTGGCACCCTGCGTGAAGCATTGAGTTATCCACAGTCCGGCGACATCTACGCGCCGGAGCGTTATGCACAGGTACTCGAGACCTGCCGCTTGCCGCATCTGGTTGCGCGGCTGGACGAAGCCAATCACTGGCAACGCATGCTCTCGCCCGGTGAACAACAACGGCTGGCCTTCGCTCGTGCACTGCTGTTTGCGCCGCAATGGCTGTACATGGATGAAGCGACTTCGGCGATGGATGAGGAAGACGAGGCGACGTTGTATCAGGCGTTGATCGATCAGATTCCCGGGTTGAGCATTGTCAGCGTCGGCCATCGAAGCAGTTTGAAACGATTCCATCCGCGGCATGTGAGGATCGACAGCGGGCGTTTGGTGGAGCAACCCGTGACTGCCTGACACCCACACAACCCCCTGTAGGAGCGAGCCTGCTCGCGATAGCGTCGGCATATTCAACATTGATGTGACTGACAGAACGCCATCGCGAGCAGGCTCACTCCTACAAAGGGCGATGTGATCTGAGCAGTGATCGTACAACCCGCTTGAGCTATGATGGCCCCAAGCCGAACTTTCGAGACAAGATGCAGACCATGGAAAAGCTGATGGACACCCCGCGCCTCCCCCGCAAGCGCCGCAGCCTCGCCCAGGAATTGGTGACGGTGCTGAGTGAGCAGATCCGCGACGGTCTGCTCAAGCGCGGCGACAAGTTGCCGACCGAGTCGGCAATCATGGAAGCCCATGGCGTCAGCCGCACCGTGGTGCGTGAAGCGATATCCCGTCTGCAGGCTGCGGGACAAGTGGAAACCCGCCACGGCATCGGCACCTTTGTACTCGACACGCCCAGCCCGAGCGGTTTCCGCATCGATCCGGCCACCGTTGTCACCCTGCGTGATGTGCTGGCGATTCTCGAATTGCGCATCAGCCTCGAAGTGGAATCCGCCGGCCTCGCCGCGCAACGCCGCACGCCTGAGCAACTGGCAACCATGCGCGCCGCCCTCGACGCGCTGAACGAAAGCGCCTCGCATGCCAGCGATGCGGTGTCGTCGGACTTCGCTTTCCACCTGGAAATCGCCCTGTCCACCGGCAACCGCTATTTCACCGATATCATGACCCACCTGGGCACCAGCATCATTCCGCGTACACGGCTTAACTCGGCGCGACTGGCTCACGATGACCAGCAGCACTACATGGGGCGCCTGAGCCGTGAGCACGAAGAAATCTACGACGCAATTGCCCGTCAGGATTCCGATGCAGCGCGGGCGGCGATGCGGTTGCACTTGACCAATAGCCGCGAAAGACTGCGCCAGGCCCATGAAGAGGCGCAGGCGCAGGGGTGAGGTTGGGTCAGTCTTTAAGCGTGATTTCCAATGGTAATGATTGCCGGACGTTGCCTGCTCTGTCGTTAGAGTACTGCAAGCGCGCGTTCTTGCCAGCGTTCAGCATTTTTTCAAATGGCGTTTTCGGGATTGCAAGCTCAACGGGTTTTCCAGCGGAGATTGAGGTCAGTTCGACGGAGCCTGACCACTCCTCAGCACCGTCTGAGTCATACACTTTCAGTGTGATTTTGTCCCCCGCGGCCGCTTCTTGGAGGGCAGGCACTACCCCATGAGCTGGGTCAATCAAGTTATGTACGTAGAGGACGTCATCGATTGCTTCCTTAAGCACAGGTGCAGGCAGCATTTGGATAGCGAAACGTTTATCTGTCATGTTCAAAATCCTTTTAATTGTCGAAACGAGCCGTTGGTAGCTCATGCTAATTAAGTCTGGGCTGCGAAAACCTGGCACCTGTAAGAAATACCAGTCCCGACCAACGGCCAGACCTCAAGCGCGGAAATCCTTACATCTCAACCCGCAACCTCAACGCCTGCGAATACGGCTCCATACTCGACTCATCACGAAACTTGTAACGCAACTCCACCTCGCGGTTCACATACGGTTGCAGCGCCTCTTTCGGCAGTTGCACCTCGATGTCTATCAGTTTCTCCATCTCATCTTCAGCGTCGTCCCAGGCGCCGGTATCCACTTCTTCACCTTGCCATTCCGGCTCTTCCGGATCGTCACCCAAGATCGCGTAGACGCTCCAGTTCGCTGCGAAATCGCTGGAGTCCGGCACCTGCACGGTGAGGATGTCTGGCAATTGCGAGAGCTGGAGCGTCACGCAATCGTCCTGCGCAGGGGCGACGTGGGCGAGGGTGGGGGCGGCTAAATGCATCGACATATCGGCTTCCTTTGAAAGGTCCGCCACGATCCTTCGTGGCAGTCGCCGTACTTTACGAGCAGCTCGGCCGGCGATGATTAAACGAATCCAGACCAGATATTTCTGCCAGCGAAAGCGTCAAGCACGGGCCCTGCGACGATTTCCGAAACTACAAAAGGCGATCTTGTCAGACAAAAAATCGCCACCAACGATGAAATGCAGTTGACGGTTATTTTTTAAGTTGTACGATGACCTACAACTTCGGCGAAGGCTGAACGGTCCACTCACAATAAAACGTTGCTACCAGGGTGTTCGAATAATGAATCCACAAGAACTGAAGTCCATCCTCTCTGCCGGCCTGCTGTCTTTCCCGGTGACCGATTTCAACGCGCAGGGCGATTTCAACCGCGCGGGCTACATCAAACGCCTGGAATGGCTGGCTCCGTATGGCGCTTCAGCATTGTTCGCCGCCGGTGGCACCGGTGAGTTCTTCTCCCTGGCCGCCAGTGAATACTCGGAAATCATCAAGACCGCCGTCGACACCTGCGCCACCAGCGTGCCAATCCTCGCCGGCGTTGGCGGTTCGACCCGTCAGGCCATCGAATACGCTCAGGAAGCCGAGCGTCTGGGCGCCAAGGGCCTGCTGTTGCTGCCGCACTACCTGACCGAAGCGAGCCAGGACGGTGTTGCCGCTCACGTTGAAGCCGTGTGCAAATCGGTGAAGATCGGCGTGGTCGTCTACAACCGTAACGTTTGCCGCCTCACCGCGCCGCTGCTGGAACGTCTGGCCGAGCGCTGCCCGAACCTGATCGGCTACAAGGACGGCCTGGGCGATATCGAGTTGATGGTGTCGATCCGTCGCCGCCTCGGTGATCGCTTCAGCTACCTGGGTGGTCTGCCGACCGCCGAAGTCTACGCCGCTGCCTACAAGGCGCTGGGCGTGCCGGTCTACTCCTCGGCGGTGTTCAACTTCATTCCGAAAACCGCGATGGACTTCTACCACGCGATCGCTCGTGAGGATCACGCCACCGTCGGCAAGATCATCGACGACTTCTTCCTGCCGTACCTGGACATCCGCAACCGCAAGGCCGGTTACGCCGTGAGCATCGTCAAGGCCGGTGCAAAAATCGCCGGCTATGACGCAGGTCCAGTGCGTGCGCCGCTGACCGACCTGACCGGCGAAGAGTACGAAATGCTCGCCGCGCTGATCGACAAGCAAGGCGCGCAATAAACGAGAAGAACGAAGCCGCTGAGCAATCAGCGGCTTTTTGCGTAAAGGCTTTAGAGTTGAGGGCTGCCCTGTGACAACTGCAAAACGCTACGACAACTTCATTAATGGCGAATGGGTCGCTGGTGCCGATTATTCGGCCAACATCAACCCGTCCGAACTGAGCGACAACATCGGCGACTACGCCAAGGCTGACCTGACTCAGGTCAACGCCGCCATCGACGCCGCCCGCGCGGCGTTTCCGGCCTGGTCGACCTCGGGTATTCAGGCCCGTCACGATTCGCTGGACAAAGTTGGCACGGAAATCCTCGCCCGTCGCGAAGAGCTCGGCACGCTGTTGGCCCGAGAAGAAGGCAAGACCCTGCCGGAAGCGATTGGCGAAGTGACCCGCGCCGGCAATATTTTCAAGTTCTTCGCCGGTGAATGCCTGCGTCTGTCCGGTGACTACGTGCCGTCGGTGCGTCCGGGCGTCAACGTCGAAGTCACCCGCGAAGCGCTGGGCGTGGTCGGTCTGATCACCCCGTGGAACTTCCCGATCGCCATCCCGGCGTGGAAGATCGCCCCGGCCCTGGCCTACGGCAACTGCGTCGTGCTCAAGCCTGCCGATCTGGTGCCGGGCTGCGCCTGGGCGCTGGCTGAAATCATCTCCCGTGCAGGCTTCCCGGCCGGTGTGTTCAACCTGGTGATGGGCAGCGGTCGTGTGGTTGGTGATGCCCTGGTGCAGAGCCCGAAAGTCGACGGCATCAGCTTCACCGGTTCCGTCGGTGTTGGCCGGCAGATCGCGGTCAACTGCGTTTCGCGCCAGGCCAAAGTGCAGCTGGAAATGGGCGGCAAGAACCCGCAGATCATTCTCGACGACGCCGACCTCAAGCAAGCGGTCGAGCTGTCGGTGCAGAGCGCGTTCTACTCCACCGGCCAGCGTTGCACGGCGTCGAGCCGACTGATCGTCACCGCCGGTATCCACGACAAGTTCGTCGAGGCCATGGCCGAGCGCATGAAGTCGATCAAGGTCGGCCACGCGCTGAAAGCCGGCACCGACATCGGTCCGGTGGTGTCCCAGGCGCAGCTTGAGCAGGACATGAAGTACATCGACATCGGCCAGTCCGAAGGCGCGCGTCTGGTCAGCGGTGGTGGTGTGGTGACGTGCGATACCGAGGGCTACTTCCTCGCGCCCACTCTGTTCGCTGACAGTGAAGCGTCGATGCGCATCAGCCGCGAAGAGATTTTCGGCCCGGTGGCCAACGTTGTTCGCGTGGCCGATTACGAAGCCGCGCTGGCGATGGCCAACGACACCGAATTCGGCCTGTCGGCCGGTATCGCGACCACCTCGCTGAAGTACGCCAACCACTTCAAGCGCCACTCCCAGGCCGGGATGGTGATGGTCAACCTGCCGACCGCCGGTGTGGATTACCACGTACCGTTTGGTGGCCGTAAAGGCTCATCCTATGGCTCCCGCGAGCAGGGCCGCTATGCGCAAGAGTTCTACACGGTCGTGAAGACTGCCTACATCGGTTCCTGATACATGCAATACCTGTGGGAGCTGGCTTGCCAGCGATTCAGGCAACGCGGTGCTTCAGGCACGCCGCGCTGATGCCATCGCTGGCAAGCCAGCTCCCACAAAGACCAAAGAATGTTTTACCCGCATAAAAATAATCAGTGGGAGTACATCTGCATGCAATCCTCCAAGCCGACTCACGTCCGCTATTTGATTTTGCTCATGCTGTTTCTGGTGACCACGATCAACTACGCCGACCGTGCCACGATCGCCATTGCCGGCTCCAGCCTGCAAAAAGATCTGGGCATTGACGCCGTCACCCTCGGCTACATCTTTTCCGCATTCGGTTGGGCCTACGTCGCCGGGCAAATTCCCGGTGGCTGGCTGCTCGATCGTTTCGGCTCGAAAAAAGTCTACGCCCTGAGCATTTTCACCTGGTCGCTGTTCACCGTGCTGCAAGGCTTTGTCGGTGAATTCGGCATGTCCACAGCGGTGGTTGCGCTGTTCATGCTGCGCTTCCTCGTGGGCCTGGCCGAGGCGCCATCGTTCCCCGGCAATGCGCGCATTGTCGCCGCGTGGTTCCCGACCGCTGAACGCGGTACCGCTTCGGCGATCTTCAACTCGGCGCAATACTTTGCCACCGTGTTGTTCGCGCCGCTGATGGGCTGGATCGTCTACAGCTTCGGCTGGGAGCACGTGTTCATCGTCATGGGTATCCTCGGCATCATCTTCTCGCTGGTCTGGCTGAAAGTCATCTACAGCCCGCGCGAACATCCACGCATCAACGACGCCGAGTTCAAGCACATTGCTGACAACGGCGGCATGGTCGACATGGATCAGAAGGGCAAAAAGTCCGACGGCCCGAAGTGGGATTACATCCGCCAGTTGCTGACCAATCGCATGATGCTCGGCGTGTATCTGGGCCAGTACTGCATCAACGGCATCACCTATTTCTTCCTGACCTGGTTTCCGGTGTATCTGGTGCAAGAGCGCGGCATGACTATTCTCAAGGCCGGTTTCATCGCTTCGTTGCCGGCGATCTGCGGCTTTATCGGCGGCGTGCTCGGCGGGGTGATTTCTGACTATCTGCTGCGCAAGGGCCACTCGCTGACCTTCGCTCGCAAGGCGCCGATCATCGCCGGTCTGCTGGTTTCGAGCAGCATCGTCGCGTGCAACTATGTTGACGTGGAATGGATGGTCGTCGGCTTCATGGCCCTGGCCTTCTTCGGCAAAGGCGTTGGCGCACTGGGCTGGGCGGTGGTCTCCGACACTTCGCCGAAACAGATCGCTGGTCTGAGCGGCGGGCTGTTCAATACCTTCGGCAACATCGCTTCGATCACCACGCCGATCGTGATTGGCTACATCATCAGCTCCACCGGTTCGTTCAAATGGGCGCTGGTGTTTGTCGGTGCCAACGCACTGGTCGCGGTGTTCAGCTATCTGGTCATCGTCGGCCCGATCAAACGTGTGGTGCTCAAAGAGCCGCCAGCCAAGGGCGGTGATGAAGTCACCGGCAATTTGTCTCAAGCGCATTCCTGAGGAGCGGCGTCATGCAGTTGATTGAACATTCCGACTCGCCGCGCTACATCCGCCTGCACGAGCGGGACAACGTTGTGGTGGTGGTCAACGATCAGGGCGTACCGGCCGGTACCGAGTTTGCCGATGGCCTGGTGACGCTGGATTTTGTCCCGCAGAGCCACAAGGTCAATCTCGAGGATATTGCCGAAGGTGGCCCGGTGATTCGCTACGGGCAGATCATTGGCTACGCGTTGCAGCCGATCCCTCGCGGCAGTTGGGTCAAGGAAGATCAACTGCGCATGCCGACCGCGCCGCCGCTGGACAGCTTGCCGCTGTGCACCGATGTGCCGCAGGCGCAGGCTCCGCTGGAAGGTTTTACGTTCCAGGGTTATCGCAACGCCGACGGCACGGTTGGCACGCGCAACATTCTCGGTATCACCACGACCGTGCAGTGCGTCACCGGCGTGCTCGATCACGCGGTCAAGCGCATCAAGGAAGAGCTGCTGCCGAAGTATCCGCACGTCGACGACGTGGTCGCGCTGACCCACAGTTATGGCTGTGGCGTGGCGATCACCGCCACCGACGCCTACATCCCGATTCGCACCGTGCGCAATTTGGCGCGCAACCCGAACCTGGGCGGCGAAGCGCTGGTAATCAGTCTGGGCTGCGAGAAATTACAGGCCGGGCAGGTGATGCACGAGGACGACGCGTCGGTGGATCTCAGCGATCCGTGGCTGTACCGCTTGCAGGATTCCAGTCACGGCTTCACCGAAATGATCGAGCAGATCATGGAGCTGGCCGAAGTGCGCCTGAAAAAGCTCGACCAGCGCCGCCGCGAAACCGTGCCGGCGTCAGAGCTGATTCTGGGCATGCAGTGCGGCGGCAGTGATGCGTTCTCTGGCATCACCGCCAACCCTGCGCTGGGTTATGCCTCGGACTTGCTCCTGCGCGCGGGGGCGACGGTGATGTTTTCCGAAGTCACCGAAGTGCGCGATGCGATTTATCTGCTGACCTCACGGGCACAGACGCAAACCGTCGCCGAGGAACTGGTGCGCGAAATGGACTGGTACGACCGTTACCTGGCCAAGGGCGAGGCCGACCGCAGCGCCAACACCACGCCGGGCAACAAAAAGGGCGGCTTGTCGAACATTGTCGAGAAGTCGCTAGGCTCGATCGTCAAATCCGGCAGCAGCGCGATCAACGGCGTGCTCGGCCCGGGCGAGCGTTTCAAGCAGAAGGGGCTGATTTTCTGTGCGACACCGGCGAGTGATTTTGTCTGCGGCACCCTGCAACTGGCGGCGGGGATGAACCTGCACGTGTTCACCACCGGGCGTGGCACGCCTTATGGGCTGGCCATGGCGCCGGTGGTGAAGGTTTCGACGCGGACTGAACTGGCGCAGCGCTGGCCGGACCTGATCGATATCGACGCCGGGCGCATCGCCACCGGGCGCGCGACTATCGAGGAACTGGGCTGGGAGTTGTTTCACTATTACCTGGACGTTGCCAGTGGCAAGCAACAGACCTGGGCGGAGAAGCACAAGCTGCATAACGACATCACCTTGTTCAACCCGGCGCCGATTACCTGAGACTGTGGCGAGGGAGCTTGCTCCCGCTGGACTGCGTAGCAGTCCCGTCTTTTGGGGCCGCTTCGCGACCCAGCGGGAGCAAGCTCCCTCGCCACAGGTGTTCATCCCGCACTCGGGTGGGAACGATCAGGGTGAAAGTGGCTTATCATTAGCCTACTAATGACGCTCACCCCAAGGCTCCCCGGCATGCTGGCAATCTTCCTCGAAACCCTGAACATCACCGCGCCGGTATTTGCCATGCTGTTTCTCGGTGTGCTGCTCAAGCGCATCGACTGGATCAACGACAACTTCATTCACACGGCCTCCTCGCTGGTGTTCAACGTCACCATGCCGGCGCTGTTGTTTCTGGGCATCCTGCATGCCGATCTGCACGCCGCGCTGCAACCGTCCCTGCTGATCTACTTTTCCCTCGCCACGCTGGTGAGCTTTGCCGTGGCTTGGGGCTGGGCGATTTTCAAGTGTCCGCGTGAAGATCGCGGCATTTATACCCAGGGGGCGTTTCGTGGCAACAACGGCGTGATTGGTCTGGCGCTGGCCGCGAGCATGTACGGCGATTACGGGATCTCCCTCGGGGCGATTCTCGCGGCGCTGGTGATCCTGTTTTACAACACGCTGTCGACCATTGTGCTGGCGGTGTACAGCCCGGTGATCAAGTCCGATCCGTGGAGCATCTGTAAAAGCGTATTCAGCAACCCGCTGATCATCAGCGTGATTGCGGCGGCACCGTTTGCTTATTTCAAGATCGGCTTGCCGGGTTGGCTGGAAACTTCCGGCCAGTACCTGGCGCAGACCACCTTGCCGCTGGCGCTGATCTGCATCGGCGGCACGCTGTCGCTGGCGGCGTTGCGCAAGAGCGGCAAGATGGCGCTCAGTTCGAGTCTGGTGAAAATGGTCGGTCTGCCGTTGCTGGCGACGCTCGGCGCATGGTTGTGGGGCTTTCGCGGAGCGGAGCTGGGGATTCTGTTTCTCTACTTTGGCAGCCCGACGGCAGCGGCGAGCTTCGTCATGGCCCGGGCGGCGCAGGGCAATCATGAGCTGGCAGCGGCGATTATCGTGATGACCACATTGATGGCGGCGATTACCACCAATGTCGGGATCTTTGTGTTGCAGTGGGGTGGGTGGATCTGACCGAAAGATTTCCGGTGATTTTTCCGGCCTCATCGCGGGCAAGCCCGCTCCCACAGGGATCATCAATGTTGATGAAATCTGCTTAACACCCGAAAAACCTGTGGGAGCGGGCTTGCCCGCGATGAGGCCCGCAAGGTCACTCCGGTTTCTGGTAGCTGTCGATCACTTCCTGCGCCGCGCGAAACGCATCGATCGCCGCCGGCACTCCGGCATACACCGCGCAATGCAGCAGCGCCTCGCGAATTTCTTCCACCGTGCAGCCATTGTTCAGCGCGCCGCGCACGTGGCCCTTCAATTCCTGGGGACACTTCAACGCGGTCAGCGCCGCGAGGGTGATCAGGCTGCGGGTCTTCAGCGGCAGGCCGTCGCGGTTCCACACCCCGCCCCAGGCATGTTCATTGACGAAATCCTGCAACGGCTGGGTGAACTCGGTGGCGTTGCCCAAGGCTCGGTCAACAAACGCATCGCCCATTACCTGGCGGCGGATTTCAACCCCGGACTGCTTCGCTTCGGTCATGGCATATCCCTCTTGTGGTGCTGGCGGCGCCAGGCGCGTATCGACGTGAACAGCAGAAACATCAACAGCGGCGGCAAGACATAAAACAGCATCAGCCGCTCAAGCTTGCCGGCCAGCGGCATGCCAGTGGTGAACGACACCACGTGCAGCCCGTAGACCAGATACAGACCGAGCAGCAACAAGCCTTCGGCGCGGGTCACGCGGTAGCCGGAATAGAACACCGGCAGGCACAGTGCGGCCACGCCGAGCATCACCGGCAGATCGAAATCCAGCGCATTGGGTGACACCGACAGCGGCATGGGCGCGATCAATGCGGTGAGGCCGAGCACACCCAGCAAGTTGAACAGGTTGGCGCCGATCACGTTGCCCACGGCGATATCACGTTGCCCGCGCAATGCCGCAATCAGCGAAGTGGCCAGTTCCGGCAGGGACGTGCCGACCGCCACCACCGTCAGGCCGATCACCCGTTCCGAAAGCCCCAGGTCGGTTGCCACGGCTACGGCAGCGCCGAGCAACAAATGTCCGGCAAACACCAGCATGGCGAGGCCGCCAAGGATCATCAGCGCGCTGATCAACCAGGATTGCTGCGCATTCTGCGGTCGTTCGGTGTGGGGGCGGGCCGAGTGCCGCGACTGGCGAAACAGCAAACCGAGGTACAGCGCCAAGGCACCAAGTAACAGAAGGCCGTCGAAGCGTCCGATGTCTTTGTTCCACGCCAGGACGAACACCAGCAGGCTGGCGCTGATCATCAGCGGAATATCGAGGCGTACCAATTGCCGGGACACGCGCAGCGGAATGACCAGTGCGGAAAGGCCGAGGGTCACGAGGATATTGAAGATGCTGCTGCCAACCACACTGCCGACCGCAATGTCAGGGTTATTCGCCATCGCCGCTTGCAGGCTGACCGCCATTTGCGGCGCACTGCTGCCGAGGGCAACGATGGTCAGGCCGATGATCAGCGGGCGCACATGCAGACGTTCGGCCAGACGCACGGCCGCGCGCACCATCAACTCGGCGCCAATGATCAACAGACACAGGCCGCTGAGCAATTCGATGACGTTGATCAGCGGTAAATCGGCTAATCCGAAAATGGTCGGCGCTCCATCAGTCGAGGGCCTGCACGCGAACCCGCGCGGTGCCGCTGCGCAGCATGCCGATCTGGTCGGCGGCTTCGCGGGACAGGTCGATGATGCGCCCGCGCGTGTGCGGGCCGCGATCGTTGATGCGGACCACGACGGACTCATCGTTTTTCAGGTTGGTGACCTTCACCCGTGTGCCGAACGGCAGTTGGCGGTGGGCGGCGGTCAGGGAATGCTGGTTGAACGCTTCGCCGCTGGCGGTGCGTTTCCCGTGGTGCCTGGCTCCGTAATAGGAGGCGACGCCGGTCTGGTCGTAACCGTGCGGGTCGATGGTGTCGGTGCTGGCGCAACCGGCCAGCAAGGCGAGCAGGGCGCTGCTCAGAAACAGGCGCTTCATTCAAGGTTTCCCGAAACAAATTGTGGCGAGGGAGCTTGCTCCCGCCCGGCCGCGAAGAGGTCGCAAACCAGCAAACACACTCTTACTGAAAAAATGCGTTGTCCGATTTGGGTCTGCTGCGCAGAGCAGCGGGAGCAAGCTCCCTCGCCACAGGGATCGGAGCCAGTAATGACTACTGCTGGCTCCATTTTGTGGTCAGCCTTCGAGCTTGCTTTTCAGCAGTTCGTTCACCTGCTGCGGGTTGGCCTTGCCTTTGGAGGCTTTCATGGCCTGGCCGACAAAGAAGCCGAACATCTTGCCGCGTTTGGCTTCGTCAGCCGCGCGGTACTGTTCGACCTGCTCGGCGTTGGCCGCGAGCATTTCGTCGAGCACGGCGGAGATCGCACCCGTGTCGGTGACCTGCTTGAGGCCACGTTTTTCGATGATCTCGTCAGCGCTGCCTTCGCCGTTGGCCATCGCTTCGAACACTACCTTGGCGATCTTGCCGGAGATGGTGTTGTCCTTGATGCGCTGCAGCATGCCACCCAGTTGCTCGGCGGACACTGGCGATTCCTCGATGTCCAGGCCTTGCTTGTTGAGCAGGCTGCCCAACTCGACCATCACCCAGTTCGCCGCCAGTTTCGCGTCGCCACCAATGGCGGCGACTTTCTCGAAGTAATCCGCCTGCTCACGGCTGGTGGCCAGCACGTTGGCGTCGTAGGCCGACAGACCGAACTGGCTCTGGAAACGCTCGCGCTTTTGCGGTGGCAATTCCGGCAGAGTTGCACGCACCTCGCCGAGGAACGACTCTTCAATGACCACCGGCAGCAAGTCCGGATCGGGGAAGTAACGGTAGTCGTTGGCTTCCTCTTTCGAGCGCATCGGACGGGTCTCGTCCTTGTTCGGATCGTACAGGCGGGTTTGCTGAATGACTTTGCCGCCGTCTTCGATCAGCTCGATCTGCCGCTGAATTTCGGAGTTGATCGCCTTCTCGATGAAGCGGAACGAGTTGACGTTCTTGATCTCGCAGCGCGTACCGAACTCGGCCTGGCCCTTCGGACGGATCGACACGTTGCAGTCGCAACGCAGCGAGCCTTCGGCCATGTTGCCGTCGCAGATGCCCAGGTAGCGCACCAGCGCGTGGATTGCCTTGACGTACGCCACGGCTTCCTTGGCGCTGCGCATGTCCGGTTCGGAAACGATCTCCAGCAGCGGCGTGCCGGCACGGTTCAGGTCGATGCCAGTGGCGCCGTTGAATTCTTCGTGCAGGCTCTTGCCGGCGTCTTCTTCCAGGTGCGCGCGGGTGATGCCGACGCGTTTGACCGTGCCGTCATCCAGCGCGATGTCCAGGTGGCCCTTGCCGACGATCGGCAATTCCATCTGGCTGATCTGGTAGCCCTTCGGCAGGTCCGGATAGAAATAGTTTTTCCGGGCGAACACGTTGTGCTGGCCGATCTCGGCGTCAATCGCCAGACCGAACATCACCGCCATCCGCACGGCTTCCTGGTTGAGCACCGGCAGCACGCCCGGCATGCCCAGGTCGATCAGGCTGGCCTGGGTGTTCGGCTCGGAACCGAACGTGGTGGAACTACCGGAAAAGATTTTCGACCGGGTGGTGAGCTGAGTGTGAATCTCCAGCCCGATCACGACTTCCCATTGCATATGTGTCTCCTCAGAAGCCGGTTGGGGTGCGAGTGTGCCAGTCGGTATTGAGCTGGTACTGGTGCGCCACATTGAGCAGGCGACCTTCCTGGAAGTACGGCGCGAGCAATTGCACGCCCACCGGCAGACCGTCGACAAACCCGGCCGGCATCGACAGGCCCGGCAGGCCGGCGAGGTTGGCGGTGATGGTGTAGACGTCTTCCAGATAGGCAGCGACCGGGTCGCTGTTCTTCGCACCGAGCTTCCAGGCCGGGTTCGGCGTGGTCGGGCCGAGGATGATGTCGACCTCATTGAAGGCCGCCATGAAGTCGTTTTTCACCAGACGACGGATCTTCTGCGCTTTCAGGTAGTAGGCGTCGTAGTAACCGGCGGACAGTGCGTAGGCACCGACCATGATCCGGCGCTGCACTTCGGCACCGAAGCCTTCGCCTCGGGAGCGCTTGTACAGGTCGATCAGGTTTGCCGGGTTCTCGCAGCGATGGCCAAAACGCACGCCGTCGAAACGCGACAGGTTGGACGATGCTTCTGCCGGGGCGATCACGTAGTACGCCGGAATCGCGTGCTGCATGTTCGGCAGGCTGATTTCCTTGATCACCGCACCGAGCTTCTGCAACTGCTGGATGCTGTTCTGGATCAACTCGGCGATGCGCGGGTCAAGACCGGCGCTGAAGTATTCCTTCGGCACGCCGATGCGCAGGCCCTGCAGCGAATCGCCGAGACTGGCGGAGTAATCCGGCACCGGCTCATCGATGCTTGTCGAATCGTTCTGGTCGAAACCGGCCATGCCTTGCAGCAGGATCGCGCAGTCTTCGGCAGTGCGCGCCAACGGGCCGCCCTGATCGAGGCTGGACGCATAGGCAATCATGCCCCAGCGCGAAACGCGACCGTAGGTCGGCTTCAGGCCGGTGAGGTTGGTGAAGGCGGCTGGCTGGCGGATCGAGCCGCCGGTGTCGGTGGCGGTCGCGGCAGGCAACAGACGCGCGGCCACAGCCGCCGCCGAACCTCCGGACGAACCGCCCGGCACGTGTTGCAGATTCCACGGGTTTTTCACCGCGCCGTACCAGCTCGACTCGTTGGCCGAACCCATGGCGAATTCGTCCATGTTGGTCTTGCCCAAGGTCACGGCGCCGGCGGCGGCGAGTTTCGCCACCACGGTGGCGTCGTACGGTGCCTTGAAGTTGTCGAGCATCTTCGAGCCGCAGCTGGTGCGAATGCCCTGGGTGCAGAACAGGTCTTTGTGGGCGATCGGCGCGCCGAGCAGGGCGCCGCTCTCACCGTTGGCCCGGCGCGCATCGGCGGCTTTCGCCTGCTCGATGGCCAGCTCTTCGGTGAGGCTGATGAAACTGTTGAGCTGCGGATCGAGCTGGGTAATACGCGCCAGCAGGACTTTGGTCAGCTCTTCGGAGGAAAACTTTTTATCGGCGAGACCGCGGGCGATCTCGGCCAGAGTCATTTGATGCATTGCAGGCTCTTTCCCTTTAGTCGATGACTTTCGGAACCAGGTACAGGCCGTTTTCGACCGCTGGTGCGATGGACTGGTAGGCCTCGCGATTATTCGTCTCGGTCACGACGTCGGCACGCAGGCGCTGACTGGCTTCCAGAGGGTGGGCCAAAGGCTCGATACCGTCGGTATTGACGGCCTGCATCTCGTCGACCAGCCCGAGAATGCTGTTGAGGGCGGAAGTAATGTGTGGAAGATCGGCATCGTTGAGGCCAAGGCAGGCCAGATGCGCGATTTTTTCCACGTCGGAGCGTTCTAGCGCCATCGGGATTCTCCAGTGGAAAACAGAACGGACGGCGTCCGTGTGTTAGATTGTCGGAACACTACCGCACTTCTACGGTCATAAGGCCGCGATTGTGGGGCTTGGTGCACAGAAAAGCGGCCAATTTAACATATTGGCGCCTTGCCCAAAATCCCTGTCGTTGTTAGAGTTTGCCGCACTTTTTTACCCACGCGTTGCCTAGGGTCCCTTTCCCATGTTCAAGAAACTGCGTGGCATGTTTTCCAGCGATCTTTCCATTGACCTGGGCACTGCCAACACCCTTATTTACGTGCGCGAGCGCGGTATCGTCCTGAATGAGCCATCGGTTGTGGCCATTCGGACACACGGTAACCAGAAAAGTGTCGTCGCTGTCGGCACCGAGGCCAAGCGCATGCTCGGCCGTACGCCGGGCAACATTGCTGCCATTCGTCCGATGAAGGACGGCGTGATCGCCGACTTCAGCGTCTGCGAAAAGATGCTGCAGTACTTTATCAACAAGGTTCATGAAAACAGCTTTCTGCAGCCCAGCCCTCGTGTGCTGATCTGCGTTCCCTGCAAGTCCACCCAGGTTGAGCGTCGTGCCATCCGTGAATCGGCCCTTGGCGCCGGTGCCCGTGAAGTGTTCCTGATCGAAGAGCCAATGGCCGCTGCGATCGGTGCCGGTCTGCCGGTTGAAGAAGCCCGCGGTTCGATGGTCGTGGACATCGGTGGTGGTACCACCGAAATCGCCCTGATCTCCCTCAACGGTGTGGTCTATGCCGAATCCGTACGTGTGGGCGGCGACCGTTTCGACGAAGCGATCATCACTTACGTGCGTCGCAACTACGGCAGCCTGATCGGTGAATCCACCGCTGAGCGCATCAAGCAGGAAATCGGTACGGCCTACCCGGGCGGCGAAGTGCGCGAAGTCGATGTTCGCGGTCGCAACCTGGCCGAAGGCGTTCCACGTGCATTCACCCTGAATTCCAACGAAGTGCTGGAAGCTCTGCAAGAGTCGCTGGCCACCATCGTTCAGGCGGTGAAGAGCGCGCTGGAGCAGTCGCCGCCGGAACTGGCTTCCGACATCGCCGAGCGTGGCCTGGTGCTGACCGGTGGTGGCGCGCTGCTGCGTGACCTGGACAAGTTGCTGGCTCAGGAAACCGGTCTGCCGGTGATCGTTGCCGAAGATCCGCTGACCTGTGTGGCTCGCGGCGGTGGCCGTGCGCTGGAAATGATGGATAAGCACACCATGGATTTGCTCTCCAGCGAATAATCAAACGGCGTGAAAGCTACTCAGGGCTGGGAGCCTTCGGCTTTACGCGCGCAATACTGCGTTAAAAACAGGCTCGGAATGCTCATTTACAACCCGTAAACTCCGCTTCCTCGCCTGTTTTTGCCTTGTCTTGCCGTCGCTCGCTACGCTTTCACACCATTTGATGCGTTGGTTGCAATACGTGGGTGAACGCACAGGCAGCACTTTGCAGTGCTGCCTGTTGGCGTTTATCTTCTGTCAGTCTTCATCCAGGCCGGTTTGATGCCGTATGAATAAACAGAACATTTGCCTGGGAGGAGCGGCTTATTAAACCGCTTTTCGCCAAGGGCCCTTCGTTGGGCGTGCGCCTGTTGGTGCTGGCCGTGCTGTCGGTCGCGCTGATGGTCGTCGATGCGCGTTTCGACCTGCTCAAGCCCGCGCGCAAGCAAGCGTCGCTGGTGCTCATGGATGCCTACTGGATCACTGACCTGCCCGGCCGGTTGTGGGAAGGGGTCGCCAGTCAGTTCGGCAGCCGCACCGAGCTCGTCGCCGAAAACGAAAAACTCAAGACCGAGAACCTGCTGTTGCAGGGGCGCATGCAAAAGCTCGCGGCCCTGACCGAGCAGAACGTTCGGCTGCGCGAGTTGCTCAATTCCTCCGCACTGGTCAACGAAAAGGTCGAAGTGGCCGAGTTGATCGGCATGGACCCCAACCCTTTCACCCATCGCATCATCATCAACAAAGGTGAGCGCGACGGCGTGGTGCTCGGCCAGCCGGTGCTCGATGCACGCGGGCTGATGGGCCAGGTGGTTGAGTTGATGCCATACACCTCACGTGTCCTGCTGTTGACCGACACCACCCACAGCATTCCCGTGCAGGTCAACCGCAACGGTCTGCGCGCGATTGCCAGCGGCACCGGCAACCCGGAGCGTCTGGAATTGCGCCATGTCGCTGACACGGCGGACATCAAGGAAGGCGATCTGCTGGTCAGCTCCGGCCTCGGCCAGCGCTTTCCGGCCGGTTATCCGGTGGCGACCGTCAAGGAAGTCATCCACGATTCCGGCCAACCGTTCGCCATTGTCCGCGCCGTGCCAACCGCCGCCCTGAACCGCAGCCGCTATCTTCTGCTGGTGTTCAGCGACAGCCGCACCGCCGAAGAGCGCGCCAATGACGCCGCCCAGGCGCAGGAAGCGCTCGACGCGCATGGTGGCGGTCCGATGTTGCCGGCCAGTGTGCCGAAACCGCTGATCATGCCCGCGACGCCGTCGACAGCACCAGCTCCTGCCGCCGAAGCCGCAGCGCCCGCAGTCACACCCGCCGCTGCCAAACCACCGGCAGCCAGCAAACCACCGGCGAAACCGCCAGCGACTACCGGGGGACGAGAATAATGGTCGGCGCGAAAAAATCCGGAAACGGCTGGATGATCTGGCTGACGTTCTTCGTCGGCATCCTGCTCAGCGTTTCACCGCTGCCAATCTTCATGGAAATCCTCCGCCCGCTGTGGCTGGCCCTGCTCGTGACCTTCTGGGCGCTGTATATGCCGCACACGGTTGGCATGGTCACCGCATTCTGCCTGGGGCTGGCCGAAGACGTTCTGCAGGGCGACCTGCTCGGGCAGAACGCGCTGATCCTGACTCTGATCACCTTCCTCGTCCTGTCACTGCAGCAGCGTCTGCGCATGTTTCCGATGTGGCAGCAGTGTCTGGTGATCCTGGTGATCTTCGGCCTCGCGCAACTGGCGCAACTGTGGCTGAGCGCCTTGACCGGCAATCGCCAGCCAACCCTGGCGCTGGTCCTGCCGGCACTGGTCAGCGCCTTGCTCTGGCCGTGGGTCAGCTTCGCCCTACGCGGAATGTGCCGACGCTACAGAATCTATTGAACCGGTGAGGCAGGGCACTGAACAGGGAGATGGTTTGATGAAACTGCTTTACCTCGCCTCCGGATCGCCACGTCGCCGTGAACTGCTCGCGCAGATCGGCGTGCGATTCACCGCCATCAGCGCGGACATCGACGAAACCCCGCTTCCTGACGAATCGCCCTCGGCCTATGTCGAACGCCTCGCGCGTGGCAAGGCGGAGGCCGGACGCCGCGCGGTCGCCGCCGACCAGCCGTTTTGTGTACTGGGGGCCGATACCGCTGTGGTGCTCGACGGCAAAATTCTTGGCAAACCGGTGGACGAAGCCGACGCATGCGCCATGCTGATGATGTTGTCCGGCAACGAGCATGAGGTGCTGACTGCCATCGCCGTACTCGAAGGCGAGCGCTGCGAGTCGCGGGTGGTGCGCAGTCGTGTGCGCTTTCGCCCGATCAGCCGCGATGAGGCCGCCGCCTACTGGGCCAGCGGCGAACCGTGCGACAAGGCCGGCGGCTATGGCATTCAGGGCCTCGGCGCGGTGTTTGTCGCCGGACTCGATGGCAGCTATTCGGCCGTGGTCGGCCTGCCGGTGTGCGAAACCTCTGAGGTGCTGGGCCATTTCGGCATACCCTGTTGGCAAAACCTGAACACGCCCTGAGCGTCGTACGAATCCAGATGCGGCCACTATCGTGAACATGCCTGAACGAGATCCTGCCATGAGTGAAGAGATTCTGATCAACATCACGCCGATGGAGTCGCGCGTGGCAGTGGTCGAAAACGGTGTGCTGCAAGAAGTCCACGTCGAGCGCACGCAAAAACGCGGAATCGTCGGCAACATTTATAAAGGCAAGATCGTCCGGGTACTGCCAGGCATGCAGGCAGCGTTCGTCGACATCGGCCTGGACCGCGCCGCGTTTATTCACGCCGCTGAAATTTCCTTGCGTGAAGGGCCGGCGGTGGAAAGCATCAGCTCGCTGGTGCACGAGGGCCAGAGCCTGGTGGTGCAGGTCACCAAGGACCCGATCGGCTCCAAGGGCGCACGCCTGACCACGCAACTGTCGATTCCTTCGCGTTATCTGGTGTACATGCCGCGCACCGCGCACGTCGGCATTTCGCTGAAGATCGAAGACGAAGCCGAACGCGAACGCCTCAAGCAAGTGGTCAGCGATTGCGTGGCCAAAGAAGGCATCAAGGAGGCCGGCGGCTTCATTCTGCGCACGGCTGCTGAAGGCGCGGGCGCAGATGAAATTCTCATGGACATCCGCTACCTGCGCCGCCTGTGGGATCAGATCAATGAACAGATCAAGACCATTGCCGCGCCGAGCGTGATTTACGAAGACCTCGGCCTGGCCCTGCGTACCCTGCGCGACCTGGTCAATCCGAAAATCGAGAAAATCCGCATCGATTCCCGGGAAACCTTCCAGAAAACCACGCAGTTCGTCGCCGAACTGATGCCGGAAATCGCCGATCGTCTGGAACACTACCCGGGCGAACGGCCGATCTTCGACCTGTATGGCGTCGAAGACGAAATCCAGCGCGCACTGGAACGCAAGGTACCGCTGAAATCCGGCGGCTATCTGGTGATCGACCCGGCGGAAGCCATGACCACGATCGATGTGAACACGGGCGCCTTCGTCGGCCATCGCAATCTCGAAGAAACCATTTTCAAGACCAACCTCGAAGCAGCCACGGCGATTGCCCGGCAGATGCGCCTGCGCAATCTGGGCGGGATCATCATCATCGACTTCATCGACATGGAAGATGAAGAACACCAGCGGCAAGTGTTGCGCACCCTGGAAAAACAGCTTGAGCGCGATCACGCCAAGACCAACATCATCGGCATCACCGAGTTGGGTTTGGTGCAGATGACGCGCAAGCGCACCCGCGAAAGCCTCGAACAAGTGCTGTGCGAACCGTGCAGCAGTTGCCAGGGAAGGGGCAAATTGAAGACCGCCGAAACCATCTGTTACGAGATCTTCCGCGAGATTCTGCGCGAGGCGCGGGCCTATCAGGCCGAGGGTTATCGGGTGCTGGCCAACCAGAAAGTGGTCGATCGCCTGCTCGACGAAGAGTCCGGTAACGTCGCCGAGCTTGAAGGCTTCATCGGTCGCACCATACGCTTCCAGGTCGAAACCATGTATTCCCAGGAACAATATGACGTGGTGCTGCTCTGAAGCCCTGCGTCACCTTTCATTCAACGCGGCTGGCCTCAGCTTTTCGCAGTATTTTTGCCATGGGAGCCAACTGACATGGAGCGTCTGACACGCATTTTGGCCGCACTCACCCGTTGGGGCCTGGGCCTGTGCGCGTTGGTTCTGGTGTTGATGGCCTTGTACGTCAGTCTGGGCCGCGAGCTGACCCCACTGGTGGCCGAATACCGCGCCGATCTTGAAGACAAGGCCAGCGCCGCCCTCGGTATGCCGTTGCAGATTGGCGAGCTGGAAGGCAACTGGAGCGGTTTCGCGCCGATCTTGCTGGCCCATGACGTGATGGTCGGCGACGGCGCCAACGCGTTGCGGCTGGACCGCGTGCGGGTGGTGCCGGACCTGTGGGCCAGTGTGCTGGCCCGCGAAGTACGCCTCGCGCATATCGAACTCAACGGTTTGAAGATCAGCCTCAAGGAAGCCGAAGACGGTAGCTGGGCACTGGAAGGCCTGCCGGTGCAGAAGGATCAGCCGTTCGATCCGGTCCAGTTGTTCCAGCGTTCGCAGATGATCAGACAATTGTCGGTGCTCGACAGCCAGGTCACTTTGCAACCGCTCGATCACCCGCCAATGACGCTGACTTATGTCGGGCTGAATCTGCACACCGGCGCCAGCCGCCAACGTCTCGATGCCCGTTTGACCCTGCCTGACGGCCAGCCTGTCGCGCTGAACCTGCGCACGCGAATTCGTCCCGATCAATGGCAGAACAGCGCCATCGAGGCATACGCCAGCCTGCCGCAGAGCGATTGGTCGAAGTGGTTGCCCGAGCGTCTGACACAGCAGTGGAATTTTTCCCGGATCAAGGCCGGCGGTGAGTTGTGGGTCAATTGGGCCGAAGGCGCCCTGCAAAGCGCTGCGCTACGCCTGAATGCACCGCAAGTCACCGGTGCCTACGCCGAGCGCAAACCGATCCAGATCGACAATCTGGCGCTGAATGCGTATTACCAGAACAGCCCCAAAGGCGCGACGATCACCCTCGACTCGCTGGCGATGAGCTTCGGTGAAACCCGCTGGGAGTCCCGCGTTCAGGTACAACAGACCCGGGCGAGCGACACGGTTGAAGAGCTTTGGCATTTGCAGGCCGACCGCCTCGACCTGACGCCGATCACGCCGCTGCTCAATGCGCTGGGACCGTTGCCACAGGGTGTCGCCACGGCGGTTGAGCGCTTGAAGGTGACCGGCGGCTTGCGCAATGTCCTGCTGGATTTTCGCCCGAACGCCACCGACGGCAACAAATTCGGCTTTGCCGCCAACCTGGATAACGTCGGTTTCGACGCCTACCACGGTGCGCCAGCGGCGCGAAATGTCAGCGGCAGCCTCGCCGGCAATCTCGACGGCGGCGAGCTGCGCCTGGACAGCAAGGATTTTGTCCTGCACCTCGACCCGATTTTCGCCAAGCCGTGGCAATACCTGCAGGCCAATGCGCGGCTGACCTGGAAGCTCGACAAGGACGGTTTTACCCTGATCGCGCCCTACCTGAAAGTGCTGGGCGAGGAGGGCAAGATTGCCGGCGACTTCCTGATTCGCCTGCACTTCGACCATAGCCAGGAAGACTACATGGACCTGCGCGTCGGCCTGGTCGAGGGAGACGGTCGCTACACGGCCAAATACCTGCCCGCCGTGTTGAGCCCGGCGCTGGATCAATGGCTGCGCACGGCGATTCTCAAGGGCGCGGTGGATCAGGGTTTCTTCCAGTATCAGGGATCACTGAGCAAGAATGCCGGTGAGGCCGACCGCAGCATCAGCCTGTTTTTCAAGGTGCATGACGCCGAGCTGGCGTTTCAGCCGGGCTGGCCGCACGTGAGCAAGGTCAGCGGTGACGTGTTCATTGAAGACAGCGGCGTGCGCATCTGGGCTAGCAAGGGCCAGTTGCTCGATACGCAAGTCAGCGATGTCTTCGTCAATATTCCCCACGTGCCCGCCGGGCAGAACACCCGCCTGCTGCTCGATGGCGCATTCGCCGGTGGTCTGGGCGACGGTTTGAAAATTCTTCAGGAAGCGCCGATCGGTACGGCCGAAACCTTTGCCGGCTGGGAAGGCGCCGGTGATCTGAGTGGCAAGCTCAAACTGGACGTTCCGCTGGCCAAGGGCGATCAGCCGAAAATTCTCGTCGATTTCAAGACCGCCAACGCACGACTGAAGCTGGCCGAGCCGACGCTGGAGCTGGCCCAGCTCAAGGGCGATTTTCGCTTCGACAGCGCCAAAGGCTTGAGCGGGCAGAACATCACCGCGCGGGCTTTCGACAAACCGGTGAGCGCGCAGATCTTTGCCGACGGCAGCCCCAACAAGCTCAGGACCCGCGTCGCAGCGTCGGGGCAGGTTGAAGTCAAGAAACTCACCGACTGGCTTGGCGTGACGCAGCCGTTGCCGGTGTCGGGGACGATTCCATATCAGTTGCAATTGACCCTCGACGGCGCCGACAGCCAGTTGATGGTTAATTCCAGCCTCAAGGGCGTGGCAGTGGATCTGCCGGCGCCGTTCGGCATGGCCGCCGATGTCGGGCGCGACACCGTGTTCCGCATGACCTTGCAGGGCCAGGAGCGGCGTTATTGGGTCAGCTACGATCAACTCGCCAGTTTCACTTTCGCCGCGCCGCCGGCCAGTTTTGCCGACGGTCGGGGCGAGTTGTTTCTCGGTGCTGGCGAGGCGCTGCTGCCGGGATCCAGAGGCCTGCGCATACGTGGCGTGCTGTCGGAGCTGGACGTCGCACCGTGGCAGGACGTGCTGAATAAATACGCCGGACAGGATGTCGGTGGCAGCGCCAACAAGCTACTCAGCAGTGCGGACTTCAAGGTTGGCAAGCTGACCGCGTTCGGCACCACGCTGGATCAGGCTTCGGTGCTGCTCAATCGCAAGCCGGCAGCCTGGAACCTGGCGCTCGACAGCCAGCAAGCCAAAGGCACGGCCAGCCTGCCGGACGCCAAGGGCGTGCCGATTGCGGTGAATCTGCAATACGTCAAGTTGCCCGCCCCCGACCCGGCGGTGCAGGCCGACGAAAACGCACCTGACCCGCTGGCCTCGGTCGATCCGACGAAAATTCCGGCACTGGATATCACCCTCAACCAACTGTTCCTCGGCCCGGATCTGGTCGGTGGCTGGTCACTGAAAGTGCGGCCGACCGCCAAAGGCATCGCCCTGAACAACCTCGACATGGGGCTCAAAGGCATCCTGTTGCAAGGCAATGGTGGCTGGGAAGGCGCGCCGGGATCGACCAGCAGTTGGTACAAGGGCCGCATTGGCGGCAAGAACCTCGCTGACGTGCTCAAGGGCTGGGGTTTCGCACCGAGCGTGACCAGTGAAGAATTCCACATGGACGTCGATGGCCGCTGGCCGGGCTCGCCGGCGTGGCTGGCGACCAAGCGCTTCTCCGGCACTCTGGATGCCTCGCTGAACAAGGGCCAGTTCGTTGAAGTGGAGGGCGGCGCTCAGGCGCTGCGGGTGTTCGGCCTGCTTAACTTCAACTCGATCGGCCGGCGTCTGCGCCTGGACTTCTCCGACCTGTTCGGCAAGGGCTTGAGCTATGACCGGGTCAAAGGTCTGCTGGTGGCGAACAACGGCGTCTATGTGACGCGAGAACCGATTCGCCTGACCGGACCTTCGAGCAATCTTGAGCTGGACGGCACGCTGGATCTGGTGGGTGACAAGGTGGATGCGAAATTGCTGGTGACCTTGCCGGTGACCAATAACCTGCCGATCGCCGCGCTGATCGTCGGCGCACCGGCGGTCGGCGGTGCGTTGTTCCTGATCGACAAGCTGATCGGTGACCGCGTGGCGCGCTTTGCCAGTGTGAAGTACACCGTCAAAGGCCCATGGAAAGAGCCGAAAATCACCTTCGACAAGCCTTTTTGAACGGCCCGGCCTTGAAGCGATGGAGTAGCATGGCCACCTACCTCTTTGGGAGTTCGCCATGTCTTTAGCGGTGATTCAAATGGTCAGCCAGAGTGACGTGCTGGCCAATCTGGCTCAGGCCCGGCGCCTGCTTGAACAGGCGGCCGCTGGCGGGGCGAAGCTCGCGGTACTGCCGGAAAACTTCGCCGCCATGGGTCGTCGCGACGTCGCCGATATCGGCCGCGCCGAAGCTTTGGGCGAAGGGCCGATCCTGCCATGGTTGAAACAGACCGCCCGCGACCTCACGTTATGGATAGTCGCCGGCACATTGCCTTTGCCGCCGCTGGGGCAACCCACGGCCAAGGCCAACGCCTGCTCGCTGTTGATCAACGAACACGGCGAGATCGTCGCGCGCTATGACAAGCTGCATCTGTTCGATGTCGACGTGGCGGACAATCGCGGCCGTTACCGCGAATCCGATGACTATGCTTATGGCAGCAATGTAGTGGTGGCGGACACGCCGGTGGGTCGCGTCGGACTGACGGTGTGTTACGACTTGCGCTTCCCGGAGCTGTACAGCGAATTGCGTGCCGCCGGTGTCGAATTGATTACCGCACCGTCGGCGTTTACTGCCGTGACCGGCGCCGCGCATTGGGATGTGCTGATTCGCGCGCGTGCCATCGAGACTCAATGTTATGTGCTGGCGGCCGCACAGGGCGGAACCCACCCGGGACCGCGCGAAACCTTCGGTCATGCGGCAATTGTCGACCCGTGGGGGCGCGTGCTGGCCCAACAGGATCAAGGCGAAGCGGTGTTGTTGGCCGCTCGCGACAGCGATGAACAGGCGTCCATTCGGGCGCGCATGCCGGTGACGCGTCATCGGCGGTTTTTCTCGCAGGGCGCCCAGCGACCTGCTTCAGAACACGAATTTAAGGCGTAAACCTATGAGCGAGTTGTTGTCCTCAGTCAGTGATCATCTATTGGCGCCCGGTGGCGTGACGATCGAGAGCCTGCAAGGTGTGCTCGGCGATCTTGCCGGCCCTGGCATCGATGCCGCCGATCTGTATTTCCAGGGGCAGATTTCCGAGTCGTGGTCGCTGGAAGACGGCATCGTCAAGGAAGGCAGCTTCAACCTCGACCAGGGCGTTGGCGTGCGCGCGCAGTCCGGTGAAAAAACCGGCTTTGCCTACAGCAACGCGATCACCCTCGAAGCCCTCGGCGCTGCGGCCCGTGCGGCGCGCTCGATCTCCCGCGCCGGGCAGAACGGCACCGTGCAGGCGTTCAGCACCCAGGACGTCGCCCAACTGTATGCGCCGGACAACCCACTGGAAGTGCTGAGCCGGGCCGAAAAAGTCGAATTGCTCAAGCGCATCGACGTCGCCACGCGCGCGCTCGATCCGCGCATTCAACAGGTCAGCGTGAGTATGGCCGGTGTCTGGGAGCGCATTCTGGTCGCGTCAACCGACGGTGGCCTGGCCGCCGATGTGCGACCGCTGGTGCGTTTCAACGTCAGCGTCATCGTCGAGCAGAACGGCCGTCGCGAGCGTGGCGGACATGGCGGCGGCGGACGTACCGATTACCGTTATTTCCTAGCCGAGGACCGCGCGATGGGCTATGCCCGGGAAGCGTTGCGTCAAGCGCTGGTCAATCTGGAAGCGATCCCGGCGCCGGCCGGTACGCTGCCGGTGGTACTGGGTTCAGGCTGGTCCGGCGTGCTGCTGCACGAGGCGGTCGGTCACGGTCTGGAAGGCGATTTCAACCGCAAGGGCAGCTCCGCCTACAGCGGGCGCATGGGCGAAATGGTTGCCTCGAAACTCTGCACCATCGTCGATGATGGCACGTTGAGCGGGCGTCGTGGTTCGCTGAGTGTCGACGACGAAGGCACCCCGACCGAGTGCACCACGCTGATCGAAAACGGTGTGCTCAAGGGTTACATGCAGGACAAGCTCAATGCCCGTCTGATGGGGGTGGCGCGCACCGGTAACGGTCGCCGCGAATCCTACGCGCACCTGCCGATGCCACGGATGACAAACACTTACATGCTCGGCGGCGAAAGCGATCCGGCGGAAATCATTGCTTCGGTGAAGAAAGGCATCTACTGCGCCAACCTTGGCGGCGGTCAGGTCGACATCACCAGCGGCAAGTTCGTGTTCTCCACCAGCGAGGCCTACCTGATCGAGGACGGCAAAATCACCGCGCCGGTCAAAGGCGCGACGTTGATCGGCAACGGCCCCGAGGCGATGAGCCGGGTGTCGATGGTCGGTAACGATCTGGCGCTGGACAGCGGTGTGGGCACGTGCGGCAAGGATGGGCAGTCGGTGCCGGTGGGTGTCGGTCAGCCAACGCTGAAAATCGATGCGATCACCGTGGGTGGCACGGGCGCATAAGAGGACGTGGAGCTTAGGGTGGCGCGCAGGGCGGCCACCCGGTGGCGAATATCAACGCAGGCCGCGCTGTGTATCGTCCAGCTCGCGGATGTATTTGAAGATCTTGCGGCTGGAAGCAGGAGGTTTGTTTTGCGCAACCTCGTGCTGGGCCTGGCGGATCAGGGAGCGTAGCTGTTGACGGTCGGCGTCCGGGTACTCGACGACGAATTTCTCCAGCACGGCGTCATCGCCCGCGATCAGGCGGTCGCGCCAGCGTTCCAGATTATGGAAACGCTCGTTGTACTGGCGAGTGGAGGCATCGAGTTGATCGAGCAACGTCAGAATCGCGTCCGTGTCCTGGTCGCGCATCAGTTTGCCGATGAACTGCAAATGCCGTTTACGCGCGATGTTCGCGGTGTGCTTGGGCGCATCGGCCAATGCCCGGCGCAAAGCGTCGGTCAACGGCAGTTTTGCCTGCAAGTCGGGCTTGAGTGTGGTCAGGCGCTCGCCAAGGTCAACCAGAGCATGCAGCTCGCGTTTGACCTGAGATTTGCTTTTTTCTCCCGTATCGAGGGAGTCGTCGTAAGAATCAACCATGGTGGCAGTCCGCAAAGAAACGCCGCCATGATAACCAGTCGGGGGCCGCTTGTCCGGCCCGGTCGCTCGATGACCCCAGCCGAAAGCAGAATTTGAGTGGAGATGAGCATGAGTGCAGTTCAAAGCGTCGGCCCGCAGGCATTGCCGGCACTGCAGGAACAGGTCGAGCAGATCATCGCTGAAGCCAAGCGCCAGGGCGCCAGCGCCTGTGAAGTTGCGGTGTCGCTGGAGCAGGGGCTGTCGACTTCGGTGCGTCAGCGCGAGGTCGAAACGGTCGAATTCAACCGCGATCAGGGCTTTGGCATCACCTTGTACGTCGGCCAGCGCAAGGGCTCGGCCAGCACCTCGGCCACCGGGCCAGAGGCGATTCGTGAAACGGTCGCGGCGGCACTGGCGATCGCCAAGCACACCTCCGAGGACGAAGCGTCAGGTCTTGCCGATGCGGCATTGATGGCCAAAGACATCAAGGATTTCGACCTGTTCCACGAATGGGATATCACCCCGGAGCAAGCCATCGAGAAGGCCTTGCGCTGCGAGGCGGCGGCTTTTGATGCCGATGCGCGGATCAAGAACGCCGACGGCACCACGCTCAGCACCCATCAGGGTTGCCGTGTTTATGGCAACAGCCACGGTTTCATCGGTGGTTACGCATCGACGCGGCACAGCCTCAGTTGCGTGATGATCGCCGAAGCCGACGGCCAGATGCAGCGTGATTACTGGTACGACGTCAGCCGTCAGGGCAGCTTGCTCGCCGATCCGGTGAGCATCGGCCAGCGTGCCGCGCAGCGAGCGGCGAGCCGTCTGGGCGCGCGCCCGGTGCCGACTTGCGAAGTGCCAGTGCTGTTTTCCGCTGAACTGGCGGGCGGTTTGTTCGGCAGCTTCCTGTCGGCGGTATCGGGCGGCAGCCTGTATCGTAAGTCTTCATTCCTGGAAGGCACGCTGGGGCAAAAGCTGTTCCCGGAATGGTTGACCATCGACGAACGCCCGCATCTGATGCGCGCCATGGGCAGCGCTTCCTATGACGGCGACGGCCTGGCGACCTATGCCAAACCGTTCGTCGAAAAAGGCGAGTTGGTGTCCTACATCCTGGGGACGTACTCCGGACGCAAACTGGGCATGCCGAGCACCGCCAACGCGGGCGGCGTGCACAACCTGTTCGTCACCCATGGCGACGAGGATCAGGCAGCGCTATTGAAGCGCATGGGCCGAGGACTGCTGGTCACCGAGTTGATGGGCCATGGCCTGAACATGGTCACCGGCGACTATTCGCGCGGGGCGGCGGGTTTCTGGGTCGAAAACGGCGAAATCCAGTTCGCGGTGCAGGAAGTGACCATCGCCGGCAACATGCGCGACATGTTCAAGCAGATTGTCGCGGTGGGGAATGACCTGGAACTGCGCAGCAACATCCGCACCGGTTCGGTGTTGATCGAGCGGATGACTGTCGCGGGCAGTTAAGCCCGGCCATTAGACAAAAAAGGCGCGCCACCTCATCGGGTGGTGCGCCTTTTTTTATGCTTGCACAAACCTCCCGTGGGAGCGGGCTTGCTCGCGAATGCGGTCTTTCAGTCACAACATCTCTGGCTGATACACCGCATTCGCGAGCAAGCCCGCTCCCACAAGGTTGCATGCATGCAGGCTTGTTTTGGTTCTCATTATCATCTAATAATGAATCTCATCTCCGCACGAGTCCCGGATCATGAGTTCTGCCTTGCACGAGCAGCCCTACCTCGAAAGCTGGCGCTGGATGAGTCGCCAGATCCGTTGCGCATTGAATCCTGACGAGCCACGCCTGATCGAACACTACCTTGCCGAAGGGCGCTATTTGTCCTGTTGCACGGCAACCTCGCCCTGGACCGTCGCCGAAACTTCATTCCGTCTGTTGCTCGATACCGCCGCTGATATGGCCTTGCCGTGGCACTGGCGCAGCCTCTGCCTCGATCAGGCCTGGCGGCCGTTGCGCGACATGGAGCGCCTGGCGCTTTGCCAATGCCGCCTCCAGCGCTGGCAACGCTACACCTGGCAACTCGCAACATGCGAGTTGCAACCCTCGATCCCTCTTACTGAACTGTTGCAAGGACACTCGCATGACCAAGACACGTATTGAGCGCGACAGCATGGGCGAACTGCAGGTGCCGGTCGACGCGCTCTACGGCGCGCAAACCCAGCGCGCGGTGAATAACTTCCCGATCAGCGGCAAGCCGATGCCGCGCCAGTTCGTCCGCGCACTGATTCTGGCCAAAGCCGCTGCCGCTCGCGCCAACGTCGAGTTGAACCAGATCAGCGCGGCGCAAGGCAAAGCCATCAGCGATGCCGCGCAAGGGCTGCTCGAAGGCAATTTCATGCAGCATTTTCCGGTGGATATTTTCCAGACCGGTTCCGGCACCAGTTCGAACATGAACGCCAATGAAGTGATCGCCACGCTGGCCAGCCGTCTGCTTGGCGAGTCGATCAATGCCAACGACCATGTCAACTGCGGCCAGAGCAGCAACGACATCATCCCGACCACCATCCATGTCAGCGCCGCGCTGGCTTTGCATGAACAATTACTGCCGGCGCTGCTGCATCTTGTGCAAGTCATTGAGCACAAGGCCGGACAAGTGCATCACCACGTCAAGACCGGCCGCACGCATCTGATGGACGCGATGCCCGTGCGCATGAGTCAGGTGCTTAATGGCTGGGCGCAGCAGCTCAAGGCCAACATCGGTCATTTGCAGGATTTGCTGCCCAGCCTGCAATCGCTGGCGCAGGGCGGCACGGCGGTCGGCACCGGGATCAATGCGCACCCTGAATTCGCGGCGCGTTTCAGTCGTCATTTGAGCCAACTGACCGACGTGCAGTTCACACCGGGCAAGGATCTGTTCGCGCTGATCGGCTCGCAGGACACCGCCGTCGCCGTTTCCGGTCAGCTCAAGGCCTGCGCCGTGACGCTGATGAAGATCGCCAACGATCTGCGCTGGATGAACTCCGGCCCGCTCGCCGGTCTCGGCGAAATCGAGCTCGAAGCCCTGCAACCCGGCTCGTCGATCATGCCGGGCAAGGTCAATCCGGTGATACCGGAAGCCACGGCCATGGTCGCTGCGCAGGTGATCGGCAACGATTCGGTGATCACCGTCGCCGGTCAGTCGGGCAACTTCGAACTCAATGTGATGCTGCCGATCATCGCCGACAACCTGCTGAGCAGCATTGAGCTGCTGGCCAATGCCAGCCGCCTGCTCGGTGACAAGGCCATCGCCAGCTTCAAAGTCAACGAGGCGCGCCTCAAGGAAGCGTTGTCGCGTAACCCGATTCTGGTGACTGCGCTCAATCCGATCATCGGCTACCAGAAAGCCGCCGAAATCGCCAAGCAGGCCTACAGGGAAGGTCGCGCGGTGATCGACGTCGCGCTGGAACACACCGACCTGTCACGCCGCGAGCTGGAAGAGTTGCTCAACCCCGAGAAACTCACCGCCGGCGGCGTGTAAATCCCGCAACCGCTTTGGAGGTTCATCATGGAGCACTGGAAACGCACGATCGAACGGGCCAATCGCTGCTTCATGCTGGGCGAGCTGATCGATGCCCGTGAGGCTTACCTGCAAGCCCTGGCCCTGGCGCAAGTGTTGTTCGAACGCTGGGCGGACGCCGACGAAGCGGTGGCGGCCTGCGTCGTCTCTCACCACAACCTCGCCGATTTGCACCTGCGCCTGAATCAACCGGAGGAGAGCGCCGAGTATCTGTGCGCCATCCACCAACGGTTATTGCAGACCATGCAGAACGAACGCTTGCGCCCGGCCCTGCGTGAAGCGGCGTTGCGCCAGAGCAGCAAGACCTACGTCGAACTGCTGAATTTCATCAGCGAGCACGGCGAATACCCGCGCACCCAGCGTCTGCTGCACCCGGACACCGGCAATGCACGTCGCGCCTCAGCCCCTCATCACCATGGAGTCCATTGAAATGGCTTTTACCTTGCCTGCCTTGCCTTACGCCTACGATGCCCTCGAACCGCACATCGATGCGCAAACCATGGAAATCCACTACACCAAGCATCACCAGACCTACATCAACAACCTTAACGCCGCCGTGGAAGGCACCGAGTTTGCCGAGTGGCCAGTGGAAAAACTTGTCGCCAGTGTGCAGCAGTTGCCGGAAAAGCTTCGCGCAGCGGTGATCAATCAGGGCGGCGGTCACGCCAACCATTCGCTGTTCTGGGAAGTGATGGTGCCCAACGGCGGCGGCGAGCCCGACGGTGCTTTGGCCAAAGCCATTGATGAACAACTGGGCGGACTCGACCGTTTCAAGGAAGCGTTCACCAAAGCCGCGCTGACCCGTTTCGGCAGCGGCTGGGCCTGGCTCAGCGTGACCCCGGAGAAAAAGCTGATCGTGGAAAGCAGCGGCAATCAGGACAGTCCATTGATGAACGGCAACACGCCGATTCTCGGTCTCGATGTCTGGGAGCACGCTTATTACCTGCGCTACCAGAATCGCCGTCCGGAATACATCAATGCGTTTTACAACGTGATCAATTGGCCTGAAGTCGCTGCGCGCTACCAGGCCGCACTGGTCTGAGTTTTCGACAACAACAATTCAAGGCTGACTATGGGCACTGAGACACTGGCGATCACAAGTGGGCGTATGTTTCGTTACGCCGTGGGATCGCTGTTGCTGTTGGCGGGCATGACCCTGCTGGTCGCGCACGGGCTGCATTGGCTGGATTTTGCGCCGAGACTGTCCAGAGCCTTGCAGGGTGGTGCGATCTGCGCCCTCGGCACGGCGCTCGGGGCGGTCCCGGTGCTGGTGATCCGGCGCATGCCGCAAGCGCTCAGCGACACCTTGCTGGGGTTCGGTGCCGGGGTCATGCTGGCGGCGACAGCATTCTCGCTGATCGTGCCGGGCATCGCCGCTGCTGAAAGTCTGGGCCTGACTCCGTGGACGGCCAGCGGACTGATCTGTTTCGGCATCCTGCTGGGCGCGCTCGGTCTGTACCTGGTTGATCGCAGACTGTCGGGGGCTTCGCCGCAAATGCTCATCGGCACGCTGGAGCATCCGGTGATTCCACCGCGGATCTGGCTGTTCGTGTTCGCCATCATCGCGCACAACATTCCGGAAGGCATGGCGGTCGGTGTGTCTGCTGGCGGCGGCATGCCGGAAGCGGACAGCCTGGCGATGGGTATCGCCTTGCAGGATGTGCCGGAGGGGTTGGTGATTGCGTTGGTGCTGGCCGGGGCGGGGATGTCGCGTGTCAGGGCATTCCTGATCGGCGCGGCGTCAGGTCTGGTCGAGCCGGTGTTCGCAGTGTTGTGTGCCTGGCTGGTGAGTCTGGCGCAAGTGCTGTTGCCGCTGGGGTTGGCACTGGCGGCGGGGGCGATGTTGCTGGTGGTCACGCACGAAGTGATCCCGGAGTCGCGCCGTCATGGTCATGACAAGCTGGCGAGTCTCGGTTTGTTGATCGGGTTTTGTCTGATGATGGTCATGGATACGGCGCTGGGTTGAACTGTGGCGAGGGAGCTTGCTCCCGCTCGGCTGCGCAGCAGTCGTCAGTACGGTGCAACTGGAGGAAATCGAGTGGGGCCGCTTCGCAGCCCGGCGGGAGCAAGCTCCCTCGCCACAGGGTCACTCGCCTTCATCGAAGTAGTTGTTGATCAGTTCTACCAGGGCGTCCATGGCTTCCTGGGCTTGCTCGCCCTCGGTGCTCAAATGGATTTTGGTGCCCTTGCCCGCCGCCAGCATCATCATTGCCATAATGCTTTTACCGTCCACTGTGCTCTCGGGCGTGCGGCCCACTCTTATCGTCGTGTTCGGAAATTTGCCGGCAACGCCGACGAACTTGGCCGACGCTCGGGCGTGCAGCCCCAATTTGTTGATGATTTCGATTTCACGAGCAGGCATCGCGGTGTGAATCCTTTAGGTGAGGTCGCGGTGGCGAACCTGGACGTTCTTCAAGGTTTTTTGCAGGGCCTGACCCAGGCGTTCGGTCAGGTAGACAGAGCGGTGGTGCCCGCCGGTGCAGCCAATGGCAACGGTGACGTAGGCGCGATTGCTCGCGGCGAAACGCGGCAGCCACTTGTGCAGGTAGGCGAAGATGTCCTGATACATTTCCTCGACATCCGGCTGTTCCGCCAGGTACTCGGCCACCGGCGCGTCGAGACCGGACTGCTCGCGCAGCTCCGGTTTCCAGTACGGGTTGGGCAGGCAGCGCACATCAAAGACCAGGTCGGCGTCGACCGGCATGCCGCGCTTGAAGCCAAACGACTCGACCAGAAACGCCGTACCCGGCTCCGGCTGGTTCAGCAGACGCAACTTGATGGTGTCGCGCAACTGATAGAGGTTCAGATGCGTGGTGTTGATCTTCAGGTCAGCCAGATCGGCGATGGGGCCGAGCAGGGCGCTTTCATCCTTGATCGCCTCGGCCAGCGAACGGTCGGCATTGCTCAGCGGGTGACGACGGCGCGTCTCGGAGAAACGCTTGAGCAGGGTTTCTTCGTCGGCATCCAGATACAGCACATCGCACTGAATGTGCTTGCTCCGGGCATCTTCGAGCAGTTCAGGGAAGCGCGACAGGTGGCTCGGCAGGTTGCGCGCATCGATCGATACGGCCACCAGCGGCTGTGCCAGTTCGGTGTGGATCAGCGCGCGTTCGGCCAGTTCCGGCAGCAGGCCAGCCGGCAGGTTATCGATGCAGTAATAGCCGTTGTCCTCGAGGACATTCAGGGCGGTACTTTTACCCGAGCCCGAACGGCCGCTGACGATGATCAAACGCATGATTAGTGCCCGTTCTGCTCGTCCAGGACGACCTGGTACAGCGCTTCGTTGCTTGGCGCGCTGCGCAATCTGTCACGCACTTCCTTGCGATCGAGCATGCTGGCGATCTGGCGCAGCAATTCCAGGTGTGCATCGGTCGCAGCTTCCGGTACCAGCAACACGAACAGCAGGTCCACCGGGGCGCCATCGATGGCGTCGAAATCAATCGGGGCTTCAAGGTGCATCAGCGCGCTGATCGGCGACTGGCAACCCTTGAGGCGGCAGTGGGGAATGGCGATGCCGTTGCCAAAACCGGTGGAACCGAGTTTTTCACGGGCAACCAGGGCCTCGAAGACATCCTGCATCGCCAGATCCGGCACTTCGCGGTGGATCAGGTTGGCAATCTGTTCGAGGGCTTTTTTCTTGCTGCCGCCCGGCGCGCTCACTTGGGAGCGGCCGGGGGTCAGGATGGTTTCAAGTCGGATCATGGGATAGGGGGGTTAACGACCGGTCGCGCCCTGGAGGAGGCTCTGGGTCTTTTCCTTATGCTTTTTGAGTTGGCGATCCAGCTTGTCGGTGAGCAGGTCAATGGCGGCATACATGTCGTCATGCTCGGCATTGGCAACTACTTCTCCGCCGGGAATATGCAGCGTGGCTTCGATTTTCTGCTTGAGCTTCTCGACATTCAATATGACTTGCACGTTGGTGATCTTGTCGAAATGCCGCTCCAGTCGGTCGAGTTTTTCGCCGATGTAGGTGCGCAGAGGTTCGGTCACTTCCAGTTGGTGTCCACTGATGTTGACTTGCATACAGCTTCTCCTTCGTTGCCAGTGCATAAAGCGGCAGGCCGAAAAGCCTGCCACTGGAACGCTGTAACGTGGCTTACATCAACCGTTTGCGCTCGCTCGAAGGCGCGATCCCGAGGGATTCGCGGTACTTGGCGACCGTGCGGCGAGCCACCTGAATGCCTTGTGCCTCCAGTAAACCAGCGATCTTGCTGTCGCTCAACGGCTTTTTCTGATTTTCCGCGGCAACCAGTTTTTTAATGATCGCGCGGATCGCCGTGGACGAGCATTCGCCGCCTTCGGAGGTGCTGACGTGGCTGGAGAAAAAGTATTTCAGTTCATAAATACCACGTGGGGTATGCATGAATTTTTGCGTGGTCACCCGGGAAATCGTCGATTCATGCATGCCTACGGCTTCGGCGATGTCATGCAGGACCAGCGGCTTCATCGCTTCGTCGCCATATTCCAGGAAGCCGCGTTGGTGCTCGACAATCTGCGTGGCCACTTTCATCAGGGTTTCGTTGCGGCTCTGCAGGCTCTTGATGAACCAGCGCGCTTCCTGCAACTGATTGCGCATGAAGGTGTTGTCGGCGCTGGTGTCGGCGCGCTTGACGAAGCCGGCGTACTGGGCGTTGACGCGCAGACGCGGTACGGATTCCTGATTCAGTTCGACCAGCCAGCGTTCGTTGTCCTTGCGCACGATGACATCGGGGATGACGTACTCGGCTTCGGTGGACTCGATCTGTGAGCCCGGACGCGGATTAAGGCTCTGCACCAGTTCGATGACCTGGCGCAGCTCATCTTCCTTGAGCTTCATCCGGCGCATCAACTGGCTGTAATCGCGGCTGCCCAGCAGGTCGATGTAATCGGTGACCAGACGTTTGGCCTCGGCCAGCCACGGCGTCCGGGCCGGCAACTGACGCAGTTGCAGCAGCAGGCACTCGCTGAGGTTGCGGGCGCCGATGCCGGCCGGTTCGAACTGCTGGATGCGGTGCAGGACGGCTTCGATTTCGTCCAGCTCGATGTCCAGTTCCGGGTCGAATGCTTCAAGGATCTCGTCGAGGGTTTCGTCGAGATAGCCCTGATTGTTGATGCAATCGATCAGCGTCACGGCGATCAGCCGGTCGGTGTCGGACATCGGCGCGAGATTCAGTTGCCACAGCAGATGGCTTTGCAGGCTTTCGCCAACCGATGTGCGGGTGGTGAAATCCCACTCGTCGTCATCGCTGCTGGGCAGGCTGCTGGCGCTGGTCTGGTAGACATCTTCCCAGGCGGTATCGACCGGAAGTTCGTTAGGGATGCGCTCGTTCCATTCGCCTTCCTCGAGGTTATCCACCGTCGGGGCGGCTTCCTGGTAGGACGGTTCCTGAATTTCGGCGGGCTTTTGTTCGGTGCTGTCGGCCAGCGGGTCGGAATTGTCGAAGTCGTCGCCTTCTTCCTGGCGTTCGAGCATCGGATTGGATTCCAGGGCCTCCTGGATTTCCTGTTGCAGATCCAGGGTGGACAATTGGAGCAGGCGGATGGCCTGTTGCAGCTGCGGTGTCATCGTCAGCTGCTGGCCCATTCTCAAGACTAGCGATGGTTTCATGGCAGGGGCTTAACACCTTATTCGCCGGCGCTATGCGCCATCCACTACAGGGCGCCGGAGCGCCAAACTTAAGCAAATTATATGCCTGAAACTGAAGTGTTTGCCTAGAGCGCTGTAACAATTAAAGCGTATTAAATCCTGCTTGAATCGATACGGCGCCCGGGCGGCTCACCGGGCACTGTCGCTTACAGGCGGAATTCGTGACCCAAATACACTTCCTTGACCAGATCATTGGCCAGAATGGTTTGCGCATCGCCTTCAGCGATCAGTTGGCCATCGTTGACGATGTAGGCGGTTTCGCAGATATCCAAGGTCTCACGGACGTTGTGGTCGGTGATCAGAACACCGATGCCCTTGGCCTTGAGATGGTGAATGATCTGCTTGATGTCGCCGACCGAGATCGGGTCGACACCGGCGAACGGTTCGTCGAGCAGGATAAATTTCGGCGCGGTGGCCAGGGCGCGAGCGATTTCCACACGGCGACGCTCACCGCCGGACAGGCTCATGCCGAGGTTGTCGCGAATGTGGCTGATGTGGAATTCCTGCAACAGGCTTTCCAGCTCCTTGCGACGGCCGGCCTTGTCGAGTTCCTGACGGGTCTCAAGGATCGCCATGATGTTGTCGGCCACCGACAGTTTGCGGAAGATCGACGCTTCTTGCGGCAGATAGCCGATACCGGCCTTGGCGCGACCGTGCATCGGCTGGTGGCTGACGTCCAGATCATCGATCAGCACACGACCCTGATCGGCCTGCACCAGGCCGACGATCATGTAAAAGCAGGTCGTCTTGCCGGCGCCGTTCGGGCCGAGCAGACCGACGATCTGGCCGCTGTCGATCGACAGACTGACGTCACGCACGACCTGACGGCTTTTATAGGCCTTGGCCAGGTGCTGAGCTTTCAGAGTTGCCATTACTGGGTTTTCTCGTCGGTTTTCTTCTTCGGCTGGATCACCATGTCGATGCGCGGACGCGCTTCGGTGACTTTGCTGCCCGTGGCGCGACCGGCGCTGGCGAGTTTCTTCACGGTGTCGTAGACGATTTTCTCGCCCTGAGTAACGTTGCCGTCCTTGTCGACGACCTTGGCCTTGTCGATCAGCACGACGCGGTTTTGCTGGGCGTGGTACTGAATCGTCACGCCGTAGCCTTGTACCGGTTTGGTGTCGCCCTGGGTTTGCAACTGTTCGAAGTAAGCCAGGTTGCCCACGGAGGTCACAACGTCGATGTCGCCATTCGGCGCGCGAGTCATGGTCACCGTGTTGCCTTTGACGATCATCGAACCCTGAGTAATGATCACGTCACCTTTATAGGTGGCAATGCCATTCTTGTCGTCCAGTTGGGCGTCGTCGGCCTGAATGCGGATCGGTTGCTGCTGATCGTTCGGCAGGGACCAGGCGCTCACGCTTCCCAGTGCTGCGCCCAGACTGAGCAAAATAGGGAGGGTTTTAACGAGCCTCATACTGTCCTCTTACGTTCGATTGCAGGTGTATCCTGCTTTCCTTCAGGTACGCTTTCATTCCGACGCCAGTCGATACACCGCCAGCGCCCTCGATTCTAACGGGTTGCGCGGTCTGCGCATATTCTTGCTGCGGGAACACGGTCATGCGGGTGCTGGTGATCAGGGTGCCGCGATTTTTCTCATCGGTACGCTGTACGCGCACCGAGTCGATCAATTCCACTTCGGTACCGCCCGAATTCACTTCGCCGCGCTCACTGGTCACGTGCCATGGGAAGTCGGTGCCGCGATACATGTTCAAGTCCGGTCTGGTGACCAGAGTGACGTCGGTGGCCTTGACGTGCTCGGCCTTGTCGGAGGTCATCTCGTACTGCACTTTGCCGTCCGGCAGATACTGAATGGTGTGCGTGTTGGTCGCGTACCAGTCGATTGGATTTTCGGCGGTCGACACCGGCGGCTTGTCGAGAAAGCGCTCCGGGCTGATATTCCAATAGCCGACCGCAGCGAAGATCGCAGCGATGCAGCCGAACAGCAGGAAGTTGCGAAACTTTTTGCTAAACATGGTCAGGCTCACAGGTACGCGGCGTTGGCCGCATCGAGGCGGCCCTGGGCGCGCAGGATCAATTCGCAGAACTCGCGGGCGGCACCTTCGCCGCCGCGGGCGCGGGTCACGCCGTGGGCATGTTCGCGGACGAAATCGGCAGCGTTGGCAACGGCCATGCCCAGGCCCACGCGGCGGATCACCGGCAGGTCAGGCAGATCGTCACCGAGGTAGGCGACCTGTTCATAGCTTAGGCCCAGTTGCGCCAGCAGGCCGTCGAGAACGACCAGTTTGTCCTCGCGCCCCTGAAACAGATGAGGAATGCCGAGGTTTTTCGCACGGCGTTCGACCACCGGGGTTTTGCGGCCACTGATGATAGCCGTCTGCACGCCGGCATTCATCAGCATTTTGATGCCCTGGCCGTCGAGGGTGTTGAACGTCTTGAACTCGCTGCCGTCTTCGAGGAAATACAGACGTCCGTCGGTAAGGACGCCATCGACGTCGAAGACTGCCAGTTTGATCGCTTTGCCGCGTTGCAGCAGATCGTTGCTCATTACATGACTCCTGCGCGCAGCAGATCGGAGAGGTTGAAGGCGCCGATCGGGCGGTCCTCCTCGTCGACGACTACCAGGGCGTTGATTCGGTGGTCTTCCATGATTTTCAGGGCTTCGGCGGCGAGCATCTCGGGCCGGGCGGTCTTGCCGTGCGCGGTCATCACCTGATCAATGGTGGCGCTGCGGATATCGATGGCGCGATCCAGGGTGCGACGCAAGTCGCCGTCGGTGAAGATCCCCGCGAGCTTGCCGTCGGCTTCAAGAATGACGGTCATGCCGAGGCCCTTGCGGGTCATCTCCATCAGCGCGTCCTTGAGCAAAGTGCCGCGTTGCACCTGCGGCAGCTCCTGTCCGGCGTGCATGACGTTTTCCACTTTCAGCAGCAGACGACGCCCAAGCGCTCCGCCCGGATGAGAGAAGGCGAAGTCTTCAGCGGTAAAGCCGCGCGCCTCCAGCAGCGCAACCGCCAGGGCATCGCCCATGACCAGCGCAGCCGTCGTCGACGAGGTCGGCGCCAGGTTCAGCGGGCAGGCCTCGTGCTCGACGTGAACGTTGAGATTGACCTCGGCGGCCTTCGCCAGCGGCGACTGCGGGTTGCCGGTGAGGCTGATCAACTGGATGCCCAGGCGTTTGATCAGGGGCAGCAAGGTCACGATTTCATTGGTCGAGCCGGAGTTCGACAGGGCCAGGATCACGTCGTCGCGAGTGATCATGCCCATGTCGCCGTGGCTGGCTTCGGCCGGGTGCACGAAAAACGCTGGCGTACCGGTGCTGGCCAGGGTGGCGGCAATCTTGTTGCCGATGTGCCCCGATTTGCCCATGCCGACCACGACCACACGCCCCTTGCTGGCCAGAATCATCTCGCAGGCGCGCACGAAATCGGCGTCGATATGGGGCATCAAGCCTTGGACGGCTTCCACTTCGAGGCGGATGGTGCGTTGTGCCGATTGAATCAGGTCGCGGGTTTTGCTCATGTCAGGAATCGTTTAGCCCGATGAAAAGGCGGCGATTATAGCGGTTTAGTTGCAAAGCCTCACGCAAGTTCGTCGTGCTTTGTCATTACTCGTTACCAAAACCCTCTAAAAGAAGCGGCGACCCTCTCATGTCGCTGATCTGCGAGGGGTTCAGGCTTGGGCGCTTGGCCTTTGCAGTGATATAGTTCGCCGCCAGTTCGGCCTGCCCGGGATGTAGGTGCTTTCCACTGAAAGCCTGGCATCCAAGTGAGAGGCTGCATCGCAAGGAGTTTAGATGAGTGCCGATAACGCCTACGCGGTCGAGCTGAAGGGAGTTTCCTTCAAGCGCGGTGCGCGCAGCATTTTCAATAACGTCGATATTCGCATCCCGCGCGGCAAAGTCACCGGCATCATGGGACCTTCCGGGTGTGGCAAGACCACGCTGTTGCGCATGATGGGCGCGCAGTTGCGCCCGTCCAGCGGCGAAGTCTGGGTCAACGGCCAGAACCTGCCGACGCTGTCGCGCAGTGATCTGTTCGATGCGCGCAAGCACATGGGCGTGCTGTTTCAGAGCGGCGCGCTGTTTACCGATCTCGATGTCTTCGAGAACGTGGCGTTCCCCCTGCGTGTGCATACCCAATTGCCGGAAGACATGATTCGCGACATCGTTCTGCTCAAGTTGCAGGCGGTGGGTTTGCGTGGCGCCATCGATTTGATGCCCGATGAATTGTCCGGCGGTATGAAGCGCCGTGTGGCACTGGCGCGTGCCATCGCGCTGGACCCGCAGATTCTCATGTACGACGAGCCCTTTGTCGGCCAAGACCCCATCGCCATGGGCGTGCTGGTGCGCCTTATCCGACTGCTCAACGATGCGCTGGGGATCACCAGCATCGTGGTCTCCCACGACCTGGCAGAAACCGCGAGCATCGCCGACTACATCTATGTCGTGGGCGACGGCCAGGTGCTGGGGCAGGGCACGCCGGACGAGTTGATGAACTCGCAAGAGCCGCGCATTCGTCAGTTCATGACCGGCGACCCCGATGGCCCGGTGCCGTATCACTTTCCAGCGACGGATTACCGCGCAGATCTTCTGGGGAAGCGCTGATGCGCAGAATTTCATTGATAGAACGCGTGCGCCGGTTTGGCGAAGCGGCGATCGACGCCGTTGCGGTGTTTGGTCGTGCGACCTTGTTCCTGTTTCATGCCTTGCTGGGTCGCGGCGGCATCAGCGGCGGTTTTGGCCTGCTGGTTAAACAGCTGCATTCGGTAGGCGTCATGTCGCTGGTGATCATCGTGGTCTCCGGCATCTTTATCGGCATGGTCCTGGCCCTGCAGGGCTTCAGTATTTTGTCGAGCTATGGTTCCGAGCAGGCGGTGGGGCAGATGGTTGCCCTGACGCTGTTGCGCGAGCTGGGTCCGGTGGTCACAGCGTTGCTGTTTGCCGGGCGCGCCGGTTCGGCGCTGACAGCCGAAATTGGCAACATGAAGTCCACCGAGCAGTTGTCCAGCCTGGAAATGATCGGTGTCGATCCGCTCAAGTACATCATCGCTCCGCGGCTGTGGGCCGGTTTTATTTCCCTGCCAGTGCTGGCGATGATCTTCAGTGTGGTGGGCATCTGGGGCGGTTCGTGGGTGGCCGTCGACTGGCTGGGCGTGTATGAAGGCTCCTACTGGGCGAACATGCAGAACAGCGTGAACTTCGTCGACGACGTGCTCAACGGCGTGATCAAAAGCATCGTTTTCGCCTTTGTCGTGACCTGGATCGCCGTATTTCAAGGCTATGACTGTGAGCCCACTTCCGAGGGGATCAGTCGTGCCACTACCAAGACCGTGGTGTTTGCCTCGCTGGCAGTGCTCGGCCTGGACTTTATTCTGACCGCTTTGATGTTTGGAGATTTCTGATGCAAAACCGCACCCTGGAAATCGGTGTCGGCCTGTTCCTGCTGGCAGGGATCCTGGCTTTGCTGCTGCTCGCCTTGCGGGTCAGTGGCCTGTCTGCGACTTCGTCCACCGACACTTATAAACTGTATGCCTATTTCGACAATATCGCCGGTTTGACGGTCAGAGCCAAAGTGACCATGGCCGGTGTGACCATCGGCAAGGTCACGGCGATCGATCTGGATCGCGACAGCTTTACCGGTCGGGTCACTCTGCAAGTGGATAAAAAGGTCGACAACCTGCCGGTTGATTCCACAGCGTCTATCCTGACCGCGGGTCTGCTGGGCGAGAAATACATCGGTATCAGTGTCGGCGGCGAAGACACCCAGTTGAAGGATGGCGGAACCATCCACGACACGCAGTCGTCACTGGTACTGGAAGACCTGATCGGTAAATTCCTGCTCAATACCGTTAGCAAAGACGCCAAATGAGGAGCTTTTGAATGATCTCTATCTTGCGACGTGGCCTGTTGGTGTTGCTCGCGGCATTGCCGTTGATGGCTAACGCTGCGCCGGGGCAATCGGCACATGATCTGATTCAAGACACGACGAACCGGATGCTTGCCGATCTGCAGGCCAACAAAGAGAAATACAAGCAGGACCCACAGGACTTCTACACCGCGCTGAACAACATTGTCGGCCCTGTGGTAGATGCCGAAGGCATTTCCAAGAGCATCATGACCGTGAAGTATTCGCGTAAGGCGACGCCCGAGCAGATGCAGCGCTTTCAGGAAAACTTCAAGCGTGGCCTGTTCCAGTTCTACGGCAACGCGCTGCTTGAGTACAACAACCAGGGCATCACCGTCGATCCTGCCAAGGACGAGTCGGGCGATCGCACCAGCGTCAACATGACCGTCAAGGGCAGCAATGGCGCGATCTATCCAGTGCAATACACGCTGGAGAAGATCGGCGGCGAGTGGAAACTGCGCAACGTGATCATCAATGGCATCAACATTGGCAAGCTGTTCCGTGATCAGTTTGCCGACGCGATGCAGCGCAATGGCAACGACCTCGACAAGACGATCAACGGTTGGGCCGGTGAAGTGGCCAAGGCCAAGCAGGAAACCGACAAAGCTGCTGCGAAGCCAGCGCAATGAGTGAGGCGGCAGTGCGTATGAGTGATGTCGACGAGCTTGTGCTCAGTGGCGTGCTGGACTATCGCACCGGGCCGGACCTGAGAAGGGAAGGCCAGGCGCTGATCAAGTCGAGCAAGGCAAGCTCGTTGGTGATCGATTGCTCGGCAGTGAAGAAGTCCAGCAGCGTCGGCCTGTCGTTGCTGCTGTGCTTCATGCGCGATGCACAGGCGGCCGGCAAAGCTGTCAGCATCCGCGCAATGCCGGAAGACATGCGCGAAATCGCTCAGGTCAGTGAGCTGACTGAACTGTTGGCGCACCCCTGAACCCACATCTATTAAAAGCCCCCCGTCAGAGTCCTGCGTTGCGGGGTTCGCAGGCGCGGGGCTTTTTTGTATGATGTCCGACCCGTGCGCACAGGGCGCCGATTGAGGTTGAGCATGCAGGCCAACGAAGTAAAGAGCTTCCTTGAAGAAAAGCTGGCAGACGGCTTTCCACAAGTGCAGGTTGAAGTTGAAGGCGAAGGCTGCAACTTTCAGCTGAACGTGATTAGCGATGAACTGGCGGCGTTAAGCCCGGTCAAGCGTCAGCAGAGCATCTATGCCCATTTGAACCCATGGATCGCTGATGGCAGCATCCATGCGGTCACTATGAAATTTTTCAGCCGCGCGGCCTGGGCCGAGCGCACCTGAGCCCTAGGGCGTCGAGATACTAATGGATAAATTGATTATTACCGGTGGCGCTCGCCTTGATGGCGAGATCCGCATTTCCGGCGCGAAAAACTCCGCCCTGCCGATCCTGGCCGCCACCCTGCTGTGCGATGGCCCGGTGACCGTTGCCAACCTGCCGCACCTGCACGACATCACCACCATGATCGAGCTGTTCGGTCGTATGGGCATCGAGCCGGTCATCGACGAGAAACTCAGCGTCGAAATCGACCCGCGCACCATCAAAACCCTGATCGCACCGTACGAACTGGTGAAAACCATGCGTGCGTCGATCCTGGTACTGGGTCCGATGGTCGCGCGTTTCGGTGAAGCCGAAGTCGCACTGCCTGGCGGTTGCGCGATCGGTTCGCGTCCGGTCGACCTGCACATCCGTGGTCTGGAAGCGATGGGTGCGATCATCGACGTCGAAGGCGGCTACATCAAGGCCAAGGCGCCTGAAGGCGGCCTGCGCGGTGCGCACTTCTTCTTCGATACCGTCAGTGTGACCGGTACCGAGAACATCATGATGGCCGCCGCCCTGGCCAAAGGCCGCAGCGTGCTGCAGAACGCCGCCCGTGAGCCTGAAGTGGTCGACCTGGCAAACTTCCTCAACGCCATGGGCGCCAAGGTTTCTGGTGCCGGCACCGACACCATCACCATCGATGGCGTCGAGCGTCTGGGTTCGGCTTTCTATAAAGTCATGCCTGACCGTATCGAAACCGGTACCTACCTGGTCGCCGCCGCCGTGACCGGTGGCCGCGTCAAGGTCAAGGACACCGATCCGACCATTCTCGAAGCCGTTCTGGAAAAACTCCGTGAAGCCGGCGCAGAAATCACCTGCGGTGAAGACTGGATCGAGCTGAACATGCACGGCAAGCGTCCGAAAGCCGTGAACGTGCGCACCGCGCCGTACCCGGCGTTCCCGACTGACATGCAGGCGCAGTTCATCTCGCTCAACGCCATTGCCGAAGGCACCGGTGCAGTGATCGAGACGATCTTCGAAAACCGTTTCATGCACGTGTACGAGCTGCACCGCATGGGCGCCAAGATCCAGGTCGAAGGCAACACCGCGATCGTCACCGGCACCGAGATCCTCAAGGGCGCGCCAGTGATGGCCACCGACCTGCGGGCTTCGGCCAGTCTGGTGATCTCGGCACTGATGGCCGAAGGCGACACGCTGATCGACCGCATCTACCACATCGACCGTGGTTACGAGTGCATCGAAGAAAAACTGCAGATGCTGGGCGCCAAGATCCGTCGCGTTCCGGGCTGATTGCTGCATTGGGACACAGGGACGTGTCCGCTGAGTTTTCGAGTCGAGCCGGTTACCGGCTCGATGTGTGTCCGGCGCCGATTGCGACCGGGCATGAGTACCTTGATAAGGACTGACGTTTCCCATGTTGACCATCGCACTGTCCAAGGGCCGCATCCTTGACGACACCCTGCCGCTTCTCGCCGAAGCGGGCATCGTGCCGACCGAGAATCCGGACAAGAGCCGCAAGCTGATCATTCCCACGACCCAGGACGACGTGCGTCTGCTGATCGTGCGCGCCACCGATGTGCCGACCTATGTCGAGCATGGCGCGGCCGACCTTGGCGTTGCCGGCAAGGACGTGTTGATGGAATACAGCGGCCAGGGCCTGTACGAGCCGCTGGACCTGCAGATCGCCCAGTGCAAGCTGATGACGGCCGGCAAGATCGGCGCAGTCGAGCCCAAGGGCCGTCTGCGCGTGGCGACCAAGTTCGTTAATGTCGCCAAGCGTTACTACGCCGAGCAGGGCCGTCAGGTCGACATCATCAAGCTTTACGGTTCGATGGAGCTGGCACCGCTGATCGGTCTGGCCGACAAGATCATCGACGTGGTCGACACCGGCAACACCCTGCGCGCCAATGGCCTGGAACCTCAGGAACTGATCGCCACGATCAGCTCGCGCCTGGTGGTCAACAAGGCTTCGATGAAGATGCAGCACGCCCGAATCCAGGCGTTGATCGACACCCTGCGCAACGCAGTGGAGTCTCGACACCGCGGCTGATTCACCTGCGCGGCCCGAGGCCGCGCCGTCTATCCGCCTCATAGCCAGAATTCTCAGGTGCCCAAGCGGATCGAATGCCAGTATCGGGCGCCTGAGTTATTTGCCATTCCTATGAGGCTCTCGCTATGACCGCACCGACTGCAATTCGCCGACTCAACGCTGCTGACCCGGATTTCGCGCATCATCTGGATCATCTGCTGAGCTGGGAAAGTGTGTCTGACGACTCGGTCAATCAGCGCGTGCTGGACATCATCAAGGCGGTGCGCGAGCGCGGTGACGCGGCGCTGGTCGAATTCACCCAGAAGTTCGATGGCCTCGAAGTCGCCTCGATGGCCGATCTGATCCTGCCGCGCGAGCGTCTGGAGCTGGCGCTGACCCGGATCACGGTCGAACAGCGCGAGGCTTTGGAAAAAGCCGCAGCACGGGTGCGCAGCTACCACGAAAAACAGAAGCAGGATTCCTGGAGCTACACCGAAGCCGATGGCACGGTGCTGGGCCAGAAGGTCACACCGCTGGACCGCGCGGGTCTTTACGTGCCAGGCGGCAAGGCGTCGTATCCGTCGTCAGTGTTGATGAACGCGATTCCGGCCAAGGTCGCTGGCGTGACCGAAGTGGTCATGGTCGTGCCAACGCCGCGCGGTGAAATCAACGAACTGGTGCTGGCCGCTGCCTGCATCGCCGGGGTTGACCGCGTGTTCACCATCGGTGGCGCGCAAGCGGTTGCCGCACTGGCTTACGGCACTGAAAGCGTGCCGAAAGTGGACAAGGTGGTTGGCCCGGGCAATATCTATGTCGCCACGGCCAAGCGCCACGTGTTCGGTCAGGTCGGCATCGACATGATCGCCGGGCCTTCGGAAATTCTCGTGGTGTGTGACGGCCAGACCGATCCGGACTGGATCGCCATGGACTTGTTTTCCCAGGCCGAGCACGACGAAGACGCCCAGGCGATTCTGGTCAGTCCGGACGCCGAGTTCCTCGACAAGGTCGCCGCCAGCATCGACAAACTGCTGCCGACCATGGATCGCGCGACCATCATCGAAACCTCGATCAATGGCCGTGGTGCGCTGATCCAGGTGAATGACATGGCCCAGGCCATCGAAGTCGCCAACCGCATTGCGCCGGAACACCTGGAATTGTCGGTCGCCGATCCGCAGGCTTGGCTGCCGCAAATCCGCCACGCCGGTGCGATCTTCATGGGCCGCCACACCTCTGAGGCTCTGGGCGACTACTGCGCCGGTCCGAACCACGTGCTGCCGACTTCCGGCACCGCGCGCTTTTCCTCACCGCTGGGCGTGTACGACTTCCAGAAACGTTCGTCGATTATCTTCTGCTCCGAGGCCGGTGCTTCCGAGTTGGGTAAAACGGCATCGGTATTGGCCCGTGGCGAATCACTCAGCGCCCATGCGCGCAGCGCCGAATACCGCATCAAAGACCAGGATTTTTTGAAAGGGCAGGGGGAATGAGCATGAGTAAATTCTGGAGCCCGTTCGTCAAGGATCTGGTGCCGTATGTGCCGGGCGAACAGCCGAAGCTGACCCGACTGGTCAAGCTCAACACCAACGAAAACCCCTACGGTCCGTCGCCAAAAGCACTGGCGGCGATGCAGGCCGAACTCAACGACAACTTGCGTCTGTACCCGGATCCGAACAGTGATCTGTTGAAGACCGCTGTCGCCAACTATTACGGCGTGCAGACCAATCAGGTGTTCCTCGGCAACGGTTCGGACGAAGTGCTCGCGCACATTTTCCACGGATTGCTGCAACACGATCAGCCGCTGTTGTTCCCGGACATCAGCTACAGCTTTTATCCCGTCTATTGCGGCCTGTACGGGATCGAATTCGACGCGGTGCCGCTGGATGCGCAATTCCAGATCAACCCGGCCGACTACGCCAAACCGAATGGCGGGATCATCTTCCCCAACCCGAACGCCCCGACCGGTTGCCTGCTGGCGCTGGAGGCGGTCGAGCAAATCCTCAAGGCCAGCCCGGATTCGGTGGTGGTCGTTGACGAGGCGTATATCGACTTCGGCGGTGAGACTGCAATCAGTCTGGTGGATCGTTACCCGAACCTGCTGGTGACCCAGACCCTGTCCAAGTCCCGTTCACTGGCGGGCCTGCGTGTTGGTCTGGCAGTGGGGCATCCGGATCTGATCGAAGCGCTGGAGCGGATCAAGAACAGCTTCAACTCCTATCCGCTGGATCGAATGGCGAATGTCGGCGCAGCGGCGGCATTTGAAGATCGTGAGTATTTCGACAAGACTTGCCGTCTGGTCATCGAAAGCCGTGAGTGGGTGGTTGCACGGTTGCAGGCCAAGGGCTTTGAGGTGCTGCCGTCGGCCGCGAACTTCATTTTCGCCCGCCACCCGCAGCATGACGCGGCGGGGCTGGCCGCCAAGCTGCGCGAGCAGGGCGTGATCGTGCGGCATTTCAAGCAAGAGCGGATTGCGCAGTTCTTGCGAATCTCGATCGGTACGCCGGAGCAGAATCAGGCGCTGATCGACGGCCTCGGCGACCTCTGACCGGCTCTGCTTTTCTGTAGGAGTGAGCCTGCTCGCGATAGCGTAGGGACATTCAACATTCATGTTGGCTGACCC